>NZ_NMQZ01000093.1 GCF_002864685.1 Alloalcanivorax mobilis | reverse complement strand
TGTATATAGGCTGAGGAAAGTCCAAGCTTGCACAGGCTGAGATGCCTGTAGTGATCGTACTTGCTGAAAAAATAAGGCAAGGCACTGCTTTTAGTAGTGACGGCAGACAAAAGAGCTAAGGTTTCGGCTATGCTTGAGTAGTCTTGAAAAGTGCCACAGTGACGAAGTGATATAGGAAACTGTATTAGTGGAACGCGGTAAACCCTGCGAGCAGGTAACCCAAACTTTGGTAGGGGCGCTTCATGACGGAAATGAACTAATCATGGGGGCGAGTTTTTTAACTCGGAGATAGATGATTACCACCGATTCTAATTTTCCTGAA
>NZ_NMQZ01000092.1 GCF_002864685.1 Alloalcanivorax mobilis | reverse complement strand
GTTAATGTAATATTGTCGATTTTGGCTACTCAAACCTTACTCGTCAGTTATAGTTACGTTACCACAACTTCACGACACAAATTCTTAATTGATATTCTTCTTTGGTTCCTAAGGTAATCAGCCTTAATTAACTGAAGATGGCATATTGCGAATCCCTGACGGCAAGTGTCTTAGTTTCAGATATGAGTCCCCTTGCTTCTCTCTACACAACTTTTTTTCGTTGCTCCCAATTAGTACTACCTAAGTGGAAATTAGAAAAAATAAACGTATCCGTATATTTCGTCATAGTAGTTATTAAGAGACGTATGGCTAGGCGGCTTGTCACACCTTATCCACT
>NZ_NMQZ01000091.1 GCF_002864685.1 Alloalcanivorax mobilis | reverse complement strand
GACCGCCTGGCGGCGATCCCTTGAAAGAGTGGTGGGTCGTGCTGGATTCGAACCAGCGACCAATTGGTTAAAAGCCAACTGCTCTACCAACTGAGCTAACGACCCGCCGAATGAGGCGCAAATAATACGGATTTATTTTGCCATGACAAGGGCAGGGGAGAACTTTTTTTCGCTGATCGGGTTCGTTCGCTCAAAGCGTGTGCAATTCCAGGGAGGCGCGGAACGGCGGGCAAATAAAAAGGTTCTTCGCGGAATAGCGGGAATCGACTCATGCTGATCCACTTCCCATCGCTGTTGACGCCCTGTTGGGCGTCCTACTTTCTTGCTTGTCCAAGAAAGTAG
>NZ_NMQZ01000090.1 GCF_002864685.1 Alloalcanivorax mobilis | reverse complement strand
ACATGATCGGAGGCTATATGAGAAAAGATGGTCATCATTTGAATATTAATGTATTCAATAGAGATACTTTATTAGATGCTCAAGCACATCCAGAGAAGTATCCAACATTAACAATTCGTGTTTCAGGTTACTGTGTATACTTTGCTGATCTAACTAAAGAACAACAAGATGACGTTATTGCAAGAACCTTCCATACTTCAATGTAATATTTAGAAGAGAGTAGGTGGAGAGAATGAGTGCTAATCCTTTATTGAATCCAGTTCCAACTAAAGACGGTCATGTCGTAGGCTATGTACATTCTTTGGAAACTTTTGGGGCTGTCGATGGACCAGGTATACGTTTT
>NZ_NMQZ01000009.1 GCF_002864685.1 Alloalcanivorax mobilis | reverse complement strand
TGCCGGTCAGCAAGCCGCCGCCGGCCAGGCACGAGGCGCCGCTCGCGATGGACGAGGCGTCGCCAGCGATGGACGAGGCGTCGCCGGCCAGGGATGAGGCGCCGCCGGCCATGGATGAAGAGCCGCCGCCCTGGGACAGCGAGCCGGCCGGGCCCGCCCATGGTGGGCCCGCCATGGCCTCGGGCGAACCGGCGCGGCAGCCGCCGGGGTCCGCCGCCGCCGCCCCTGAGCCGGTTGCCGAACCCCAGCCCGAACCCCAGCCCGAACCCCAGCCCGACCTCCAGCCCGACCTCCAGCCCGAACCTGGGCCGCCAGAGGCCAGGCCGGAGCCGAGTCTCGCGCCCCTGGCGGAACCGGAGTCGGACAGCGACGTGGGTTCCTGGTGGGCGGCATTGGTGGAGCGGTTGCCGTTGGATGGCACGGTGCGCAATCTGGCGCGCAACGCGGTGCTGGCGGAGCGCGATCAGGACCAGTGGACGTTGCGGTTGAGTACCGGTCATCAGGTGCTGGTCAACCAGGAGCGCACCCAGGAACTGGCCGGCGCGTTAAGCGACTATTTCCAGCGCCGCATTCGCCTGGCGATTGCCTTTGACAGCGACGCCGGTGAGACCCCGGAAGCGATTGATCAGGAACGCCGCAGGGTGCGTCTGGCCGAGGCGACCCAAACGCTGCTGGCCGATCAGGCGGTGCGTTCCCTGATCGATCGCTTTGACGGCCGGCTGGACGAGCAAAGTATTCGCCCCCGGGAACGTTAGCGGACACCGTTTTTTGCAGTGAGGTGGAACCATGGATTTCGATATGAACAACCTTCTTCAGCAGGCCCAGGCCATGCAAGAGAAGATGAAGAAAGCACAGGAAGACGCGGCCAAGGCCGAAGTGACCGGCGAAGCCGGGGCGGGCATGGTCAAGGTGGTGATGAACGGCCGTCACGATGTGCGCAGCGTGGCCATCGATGACAGCCTGATGAGCGAAGACAAAGACATGCTCGAAGACCTGCTGGCGGCCGCCGTCAATGATGCGGTACGCCGGGTGGAGCGCCAGCAACAGGACGTGATGAAAGGCATGACCGACGGTTTTCCGATGCCGCCGGGTTTCAAGCCGTGAAACATACGCCCCTGGTGGAACGGCTGATCGAAGCCTTTACCTGCCTGCCCGGCGTTGGCCCGCGCTCGGCGCAGCGCATGGCGTATGGGTTGCTTGAGCGTGGTCGTGACCGTGGCCGCACCCTGGCCGGGGCGCTGGCGGAGGCAATGGACGGCGTGCGCCACTGCCAGCGTTGCCGCAACTACGCCGAGGCGGAGCTGTGCCCGATTTGCCAGGACCCGCGCCGGGACGCCGGGCTGGTGTGCATTGTTTCGTCGCCGGCGGACGTGCTGGCCGTGGAGCAGTCCGGCGAGTATCGGGGCCAGTATTTTGTGTTGATGGGCGAACTCTCTCCGCTGGATGGCATCGGCCCCCGCGAGCTGGGGCTGGACGTGCTGGAACAGCGCCTCGCCGAAGGCGAGATCCAGGAGCTGATCCTGGCCACCGGCACCACCGTGGAGGGCGAGGCCACCGCCCATTATGTGCTGGACCTGGCCCGTGAGGCCGGGGTCAGCGTGACCCGCATTGCCCAGGGCGTGCCCATGGGCGGCGACCTGGAATTCGTCGACGGCGCCACCCTGGCGCACGCCCTGCGCGGCCGCCGGCCGTTCTCTTCGTAAGCTCCAGGCCTCAAGCTTCAAGCCTCAAGCCGCACGGGTAACGTCAGGTGCGCCGCTTGCGGCTGGTCGCTTTTGACTGCTTTCTTCCTGCCTGCCGACACGCTACCATCGCCGTTTACCAAGCAAGCGCTAGGTTTGTCGAAAAAGGAGAGTCCGTGTCTGAATTGAGCTATTTCAACGACACCCACCGGATGGTGCGCGATACCGTGAAACGCTTTGTCGAGCGGGAGATTCTGCCGTCGGTGAACGATTGGGAAGAGGCCGGTGAGTTTCCCCGTGCGCTCTATGGCAAGGCCGCCGACGCCGGTATTCTGGGTATCGGCGCTCCAGAGCGCTGGGGCGGCAGCGGCGAAGACGTGTTTATGAAAGTGGCGGCTTGTGAGGAGATGGTGCGCTGCACCTCCGGGGGCGTCGGCGCCAGCCTGGGCTCCCTGGACATCGGCCTGCCGCCGGTGTGGAAATGGGGCTCGGAGGCCTTGCAAGCCCGAGTGGTGCCGGCGGTGCTGGCCGGTGAGAAGATCTCCGCCCTGGCGATCACCGAACCCAACGGTGGCTCCGACGTGGCCAATCTGCGCACGCGGGCGGTCCGTGACGGCGACGATTACGTGATCAACGGCGCCAAAACCTTTATCACCAGTGGCGTGCGCGCCGACTATTACACCGTGGCGGTGCGCACTGGCGAACCCGGCTTTGCCGGCATCAGCCTGTTGTTGGTCGAAAAAGACACCCCCGGCTTCACCGTCGGTCGCAAGCTCAAGAAGATGGGCTGGTGGGCCTCCGACACCGCCGAGCTGTTCTTCGAGGACTGCCGGGTACCAGCGGCCAACCTGATTGGCCCGGAAAACGGTGGTTTCTACTGCATCATGAGCAACTTTCAGATGGAGCGGCTGATCCTGGCGGTGACCGCCAACATGACCGCCCAGGTGGCGCTGGAAGAAGCCATGGCCTACGCCCGCGAACGCCAGGCGTTCGGCCGGCCGATCAGCGGCTTTCAGGTAACCCGCCATAAACTGGCGGAGATGGCCACCGAGGTGGCGGTGAGCCGCGAGTTCACCTACCGCACGGCGGCGCGCATCGCCAACGGTGAGGATTGCGTACTGGACGTGTCCATGGCCAAGAATCAGGCCACCCGCTGCGCCGACCGGGTCACCTGGGACGCGGTACAGATTTTTGGCGGCGCCGGCTATATGCGCGGCACCGTGGTCGAGCGGCTGTTCCGCGACAACCGCATTCTCTCCATCGGCGGTGGCACTTACGAGATCATGAACGAGGTGATCGCCAAGCGGTTGGGGTTGTGAGAAGGGCGCTGGCACGCTTCACGCACGCGCTTCGCGCTACACGCTTGCACGCTAAAACGGTGCCACTCCCGGCGTTGCGGGTAGGCAAAAATTGCGTTGCGTAGCCGCAAGCCACTCAGCCCGGGTTTTGAATTAGCGTGTAGCGCGCAGCGCGTGCGTGAAGCGTGCATGCGTGGGCCGGGCGAAGCCCGGCCTTACTGTCACCCCCCCGTGCATTCCGCGCGGGAGCCGTCCACTTTGCAGCGGATTTTGTGCAGCAGCGAGAGCATGTCGGCGTCGTAGTAGCCTTGCTGTTTAAGCTGCTGGCGGGCTTCGTGCATCATCACTTCATACTCGCGCTTGTCCTTTTCCGGGATGTCCACCCACCACTTGGGATTCACCGCTTCGGATTCTTTGTCCAGTTGCTCGAGGATGCGGTCCAGGTTGGTGAAGAAGTACTCGCGGGATTTCTGTGCGATGTCTTCGGGAAAGCGCCCTTGTTTGCCAATCAACTGGATCGAGAGCTGCAGCAGCGGGTAATCGATAATGCCGCCGTCCGGTTGCAGCCCTTTGTACAGTTCCAGCACGTTGTAGGCGACCAGTGGCGCGGCGATCACGTCCACGGTGCCGTTGTTGAACTTGCCGGCGAAGTTGGTGATGTCCGAAGGCACCGGCGTGGCGCCCACTTGGGATACCATGATCGCCTGAGTGGGGTCGTAATCCAGCACCGCCACTTTTTTGCCGGCGGCTTTGGCCAGCGTATTGATGCTGCGGTCGTTGACAAAGAGGTAAGCGGCGCCGATCGGGGCCACCCCCATGATCTCATAGGAATTGGCGGTGAGCTTGTCGGCGCTGCGCGGGTCGGCCAGCACTTTCAGCAGAATCTTCATGTGATCCATGGTCGGGATGGCGCCGATGGAATCGATGGTGCCGGTGTATTTGTTGAAATGCCGGCCGCGGATGCCGGTGATCAGCGCGGCATCGCAGACGCCGGCTTTCAGATCCTCGGCGGCGACCGCCTCGTTGGTGTAGGCGCGAAGGTGGGTCTTCAGCCCCCAGCCCACCGCCGCCACCTGCCAGTCTTTCATGGCGGTCATCATCGGGCCGACGTTGCCGGCGATATCGAATACGCAGATGTTGCGTTCAATGGTGGCGGCCGGGGCCGCGGTGCAGAGCAGCAAAAGGCTGGAAGAAAGCAGTGCGCTAAAGCGTTTTATCATGATTATGGTCCTGCATTGCTGAAAGGCGGAAACCGGCGTTCGCCGGTCCGGTTATTCCATAAACCAGGCTTGATGTTAGAACGCTGTCTGGCAAAGACAAAACCGCAGAGACGGCCCGTAAAGGCGCGGCGGTTCCAGGGCGCAAGCGTGGGAAGGCGCACGGGCTGGGCCTGCTCAACGCCTTAACGCCTTGGCGGCGTCACGGTGTTGAGCAGGCTCGCCGCCCGGTGCCGGATCAGAAGCTGTAATTTTTCAGGCGATTGGCCTGCTGGCGGTACAGCGTTACCGGGTCGGTGCTCCAGATATCGTGCAAGCCGAGCACCTGGTTCACCTCGTCCAGGTGGTTCATGCGGTAATCGTCACGGATCACCATGCCCAGATGGCTGGAACAGCTGGCTACCAGGCCGTCGTTCTTTTCGCCCAGGAACACGATGGAAGTGGCACCGAGCAGAACGTCGGAGGGATCAAAGGCATTGGTCAGCGGCTTGGCCCCGCTCCATGAAAAATAGGAGACGCCGTTGCTGCCCAGGCGCGATGCCTGGCCGCAGTACTGGCTGGGCATGCCTTCCGGATATTGCTGATTGAAGGCGAGGGTTTCGGCGGTGGTCAGTGCCTGCAGAGCGGCGAGAATATCCTGTTGATTGCCGCCACCGGAGAACAGATCGATCAGCCCGGCCAGAGCGTTGCCCAGGTAGCCGACCAGATCGCCGGAGAACGGCACGTTGTCGACCACGCCCTGCAGCACGTCGGCGAGCCGCGCGCCCCAGTTGACGCCGCCCACGCTGGTGGCGGAGGCGACCATGTCCGGGTACACCGAGGCGACGTAGCGAACGGTGGGGCCGCCGTGGCTGTGGCCGATCAGATTGACCATGTCGGCGCCGGTGGTGGCGAGAATGTCCTCGACCTGGCGGGCCAGTTGTTCGCCGCGCACCTCGGTGTCCTCGGCGGCGGTCACCTGGGTGACGAACACCTGGGCACCATCGCGGCGCAGCTCTTCGGGGATGCGGTACCAGTAGTCCAGGCCGGCGGCGGTGTCGAAGCCGAACAGACCGTGCACCAGCACAATCGGGTAACGGGTCTCGGTGTAGCCGCTGGCACCGGCCAGAGCCGGTATCGACAACGACGCAAGCAGCATGACCCCGATAAGGGGCCGGATTATTGTTTTCATAAGCTTCCCTGTTTGTTTTTGTTTGCCTGTTTTTATAACCCTGTTGTTTATAACCACGGCGGAACACCGTTGACCGGTGGCGTTCAAAGCCATGATGAGCTGGTCTCCTCGGGTGAGACTCTCGGCCCCGCTTCATGGCGACCGTATCCTTGGGCCGTTTTTCCATGAGCATTGAGCCGGACAGAGCGTCACCTTCCAGCCCTTTCATGCTAGCGCTGATTTTTTGCTCAGATCACTAATGAAAAAGTACTAATCCGACGAACGGTCACAACCGTGCAACCGACGCATTCCGGTCCGTGCATCCTGGTTTTACCGGTGGCCGGCGATGTTTTTGTGAGCCATCGGGGGAGGGCACGGGCGAGCGGTCCAACGGGTGTCTTGGCGTGCGCGGCGCGCTTGGGTACTTTGTGGGAACGGTGGCAATATCTGATTGGATAACGGCGTCGCCGAATAACAATAAGCAATGATGTTGAGAGAACAACAATGAAAGGACTCATGGCGATGGGCGCCGGCGTGGTGATGCTGGCTCTGGTGCTGATCTGGTATGCCCTGCCTGATCAGGCAAGAGGGCGGGCGGTGCCGGCGGCCGCCGGCGCGGCGAGCACGACGCCGGCCTCCGGCAATGATTTCCAGACCTTCGTGAACAGTGGCGAAAAGCTGAGCGGCATGCCCGCCTCGTTACGCGGCACCACGCCGGACGGCGAGCTGCGCGAGGATGATGGCGGCGATTTGATTGTCAGCGAAGGAGTGCGGCGGCGTTTCGATTACTTTTTATCGGCGCTGGGCGAAGAGGATCTTAATGTGATCCGGGCGCGCATCGCCGCCCACCTGAGCAAGGCGCTGTCGCCCCGGGCGGCCGCGCAGGCCTGGGCATTGTTCGAGAACTACCTGGCTTACCGCACCGAGCTGCGCACCCTGCCGGAGCACAATGGCGAGGTGGCGCAAATGCGCGATAGCCTGCGAGCGCGGCAAGCGCTGCGCCAGCGCTGGTTCGACGCCGCCACCATCGAGGCCTTCTTTGGCTTCGAAGACCGTTACGCGGAATTCGCTCTGGATCGCCGCGCCATCCTGGAGAACGAGCAGCTCAGCGAGGCGCGCAAAAGTGACCGCTTGCAGGCGCTCACCGCCGGCCTGCCGGATGACTTGAAAGAGATGGTGAACGCGTCGCGCCGGCCGGTGCGGGTGGCGCGGCAGGTTCAGACGCTACGGGCGGAGGACGCCTCGGAGGCCGAGATCTACCAGTACCGGGAGCAGCATCTGGGCCGCCCCGCCGCCGAGCGGCTGGGGGAACTGGATCGCCAGCGGGCGCAGTGGCGGACGCGCTACCAGGCGTACCTCAGCCAGCGCCAGGCGATCGTCGACAGCGGCCTGGCCAGGGAGGATCAGAGCAGCGAGATTGAACGGCTGCGTGAGCGCCTGTTCGAGGCGTCGGAACTGAAGCGGGTGCAGGCCATGGATCGGATTCGCGGGCGCGGAGAGCAAATGCCGTAATGCTGGACGCCGGACGCCGGACGCCGGACGCTAAAACAATAAGAACCCGTGCCCAAAGGTGTCGCGGCGACGCAACAAGCCGTTGCGTCAGTTCAAACCATTCCGCTTGGCGGGTTAAGCGTCCGACCTTTTTGGAGCGGCGCACGGCCCGCCCGCCGCCGCTAACAGGTCTTCCCGGGCGGCGGGCGGATGCTGGAGCGTTCAGCCCTTGCCCTGGTTGGCCACCGCCTCGGCGGCTTGGGCGGCGGTTTCCTGGTCACCCAGGTAATAGTTCTTGATCGGCTTCAGGTCGTCATCCAGTTCGTAGACCATGGGAATGCCGGTGGGAATGTTCAGTTTGACGATCTCTTCGTCGGAGATGCCGCTGAGATGCTTGACCAGGGCGCGCAGGCTGTTGCCGTGGGCGCAGATCAGCACCTGCTTGCCGGCGCGCACCTGGGGCTCGATTTCCTGCTGGTAGTAGGGCAGGAAACGGGCGACGGTGTCCTTAAGGCTCTCGGAGAGGGGGATGCGTGCCTCGTCCAGATCACGGTAGACGCGCAGACGGCCGGCGTAGCGCTCGTCATCGCGCTCCATTTTCGGCGGTGGGGTGTCGTAGCTGCGGCGCCAGATCAGCACCTGGTCGTCGCCGTATTTTTCGGCGGTTTCCGCCTTGTTCAGCCCCTGCAGAGCGCCGTAATGCCGCTCGTTCAGGCGATAATCGCGGATCACCGGAATCCACATCTGGTCCATGCCGTCGAGAATCGTCCACAGGGTGCGGATGGCCCGCTTCAGCACCGAAGTGTAGGCAACGTCGAACTCGAAACCGGCTTCATCGAGAAGCGCCGCCGCCTGGCGAGCCTCTTCGCGGCCCTGTTCAGTGAGATCCACGTCTTTCCAGCCGGTGAAGCGGTTTTCCTTGTTCCATTCGCTCTGGCCGTGACGGACCAGTACCAGTTTGGTGCTCATTACGATGTCCTGTGCGGTTGCCGTTGTGCGTTCGAGGTTGCCAAACGGCGCAAGAGTAGCAGAAAGCGGCGCGAAAATTGAGCCTCGGCGAGCGCCGCGCGGCGGCTTCACGTTTCGGTGGCCGGGCGTGACCCGTATAATGCCGCCAAACCCGCGAATCAATGGATCATCATGGCGTATTCCTGGTGCGATAGCAGCGCCGCTCTTCGGCAGTGGTCGGCAGGCCTGGCCGCCGGCCAGCCGCTTTACCTGGACACCGAGTTCATGCGTGAACGCACCTATTTCCCCAGGCTCGCTCTGGTGCAGGTGCATGATGGTGACGGGATTTATCTGATCGACACCATGCAGGTGGACCCGGCGGTATTGGCCGCCGCGTTGGCGAACCGGCCGCTGGTGATGCACGCCTGTTCGGAAGATCTGGAAGCGCTGGCCGCCTTTACCGGGGTCTATCCCGCCGGGGTGGAAGACACTCAGATCGCCGCCGCCCTGGTCGGGGAAGACATGCAACTGGGCTATCAACGCATTGTCGAGACTAGGCTCGGGGTCAGCCTGGCCAAGGGCGCCACGCGCACCGATTGGCTGCGCCGCCCGCTCAGCGACGAGCAGCTCAGCTACGCGGAGGATGACGTCAAGTATCTTCCGGCGCTGGCGCAGGGGCTGCGCGAGCAGCTCGACCGGCTGGGCCGGCTGCCTTGGTGGCGGGAAGAGTGCGCGCGCCTGCGCGAAGAGGCGGTGGCGCGGGCGGAACCCGGCGAGCCCTGGCGCCAGGTCAAGGGCGCCGGCCATCTGCAGGGCCAACCGCTGGCGGTGCTGCGCGAACTGGCGCAGTGGCGTGAGCAGGTGGCCCGCGAGCGGGATTTGCCCAAGGGGTTCGTGTTGCGCGATCCCGAGATGCTGGAAATCAGCCGCGAGACGCGCCCGTCGTTGGCCGGCTTGCAGCGTTTGGGGCTGCACCCCAAGCTGCTGCGGCGTGACGGTGACACCATCATCGAGTGCATTGAGCGCGGCTTGCGGGCCGAGCCGCCGGCGCCGTTGCCTGAGCCGTTGGATGGCGAGCAGCGTCAGAAGGTGAAGGCGCTGCGTGATAAAGTGGCTGGCATTGCCGAGCAACTGGCGCTCAAGCCCGATGTGCTGGTGCGCCGGCGCTGGTTGGAAGCGTTGGTGCGGGACCCGGCCCGGTTGCCCGAGCCGATGGCCGGCTGGCGGCATGATATCGTAGCGAAACCGCTGCTGGAGAGCCTATGAACGGTAAGCTGTTCTGTTCCATCTATCGCAGTGCCCGCCGCGCCGACATGTATCTGTATGTGGAGCGGGGCAAGGGGCTGACAGCGCTGCCGGAGGCCCTGCGTGGTCAGTTCGGCAAGCCGGTGCATGTGGCCGATATGATTCTCAGCGAAGACCGCCCACTGGCCCGTGCCGACGCGACCAAGGTAATGGCTCAGGTTCGCGATCAGGGCTTTTATCTGCAGATGCCGCCGCCGCCGGAGCCGGATCTGTGGCTGGCGGCGGGGCACCCGCGGAAGCCGCGCGGTGCGTGAGCGGTTTTGGGAGCTGCCCCTGGAGCAGTTGGATGAGCAGGAGTGGGAGGCGCTGTGCGACGGCTGCGGACGCTGCTGTCTGGTCAAACTGGAAGATGAGGACAGCGGCGAGATCGTGTTCACCGACGTCGCCTGCGCCTGTCTGGACACCCATGCTTGCCGGTGTACGGTATACGCCGAGCGACACCGCCATGTGCCAGACTGCGTTCAGGTGACCCTGAGCATGGCCCGGGACACGGACTGGCTGCCCGGCACCTGCGCCTACCGGCTGCGTGCCCGGGGGCAGGCCCTCAAACCCTGGCATCCGTTGCGCTCCGGGCGTGCCGCCTCGGTGCGTGAGGCGGGCATTTCGGTGGCCGGGCGGGTGGTGGCGGAGTCGGCGGTGGACGAGGCCGATCTGCAAGAGCGTATCATTCATTGGATTCACTAACACCGCGCCGACTCGACGGCGTGGAACGGGAGTCAACGTGACAACGAAAGCGTATTTGTGGGGCTGGTTTGCGTATCTGGTGGGCAGCGTCGGGGTGTTGTTCGTGCTTTGGTACATTACCCGTCCGTTGCAGCGCTGGGTGAAGTTGCCGCTGCGGGCGCTGGCGGCGGCCCTGTTGCTGACGCCCTGGTCGGTGTCCTCGCAGCACAGCGAATGGGCGCCGGCCTGGGTGGTGAGTCTGTTCGACGGCTTTGCCCAGCAGGACGCCAGCCTGTGGCGCGCCGGCGGGCCGCTGGTGGCGATGCTTCTGGTGACCCTGCTGGTGGCGATGGCGGAACTGTGGCGACAGCGGCGCAAGCAGGCGCGTTACTACGCGGAGGAGTGAGCGTGGCCGATTGCGTGTTCTGCGCCATTCTCGAGGGCCGGGACCCGGCCAGCGTGGTATATCGGGACGAGCGGGCGGTGGTGATTCTGGATTTGTTTCCGGTGCGCGAGGCTCACTGCCTGGTGATTCCGGTGGCGCATCATCCGCTGCTGGAGCATCTGGACGCGGACCTCTCCGCCCATCTGTTCGAGCTGGCCCGGCGCACCATTCGCGCCCACAAGAGAGCCGGGCTGGATGTCAAGGCGCACAACGTGGTGGTCAATGACGGTCGTGAGGCCAATCAGCACGTGCCCCATGTGCATCTGCATGTGATCCCCCGGCGTGGCGGTGACACCCTGGCCACCGCGTTCACCTGGGGCACGCGGATGATGAACCTGTTCGGCCTGGCCAAACGCCGGCGCCGCCTGGACCGTCTTGCCGGTCTGTTGGCGGAGCACTTCCCCAAGCCGTGAATCAGGCCGGCGCGCCCGCCGGTCTGGCGCAACAACGCAGCCGCAACGGCCAGCTTACCTCACGCTCCCGGTCTCCCCAGTGGCGCTGCAGTTCAGGCAGGAACGCCGCCAGTGGGTCCTGGCCGTGTGCCCGGGCTTTGACCAGTGCCGACCAGGTGTCCAGATAACCGGCCATGTCCCGCCAATGCCATTGACGACGCAGCACGATGGCCGGCTGCTCAGTGTATTCCGGCCACGGCAGATCAATGCTTTTATAACCGTCCACCACCAGCCAACGAGCCGCCGGCCACCAGGGCCGCAGGGTGTCGTCGTGGAAACGCTCCACCAGCCCTTCCAGCCCTCGCACACTGCAAAGTCCATAGCTGATGATCGCCAGCAGGCCGCCTTCGCGCAGCACCCGGCCGGCTTCGTGGAAGAACGCGGGCAGCGCGAACCAGTGCAGCGCCTGGGCCACGGTGATCAGGTCCAGGCTGGCGGCGGGCAACGGCAGGGAATCGGCCCGGGCCGCCAGATAACCGGTGTTGCCGGCGGGGGCGGCGCGCAACTGCGCCACGCTGATGTCGGCACCAAGAACTTCATTGAATATCGATTCCAGGGCACGGCAGGCCTGGCCGCTGCCGCAACCCATATCAAGCGCCCGTTGCCGCGATGGCGTCCGTTGGGCCAGCCAGTCGAACAGTTCCGTGGGGTAGTCGGGCCGGTGATGCTGGTAGCGATCACCGCGCTGGAACAGCAGCGACTCAGGCGTCGAAGGTGTCATGATCAAACCGGTCGGCCCAGGCACCGCCATCACTGCGTTCCAGATTGAGTGCGATGCCCGCTTGCCATTGCCCGGCGGGTGCCGCGCACCAGGCCACGGTGCCAAACAGATGCAAGTGCCGCCCGCCGCCGTCGATCCACAGTTCCACGTCGGTGTCCGGGGCGATGGCATGGGGGAAAATTACGCCCAGGCCGGCGCGGGAGATGTCGCGGCAGTTCAGTATCATCGGCTCCTGATCCGCCGCGCCCTCTTCAAGCCGCAGGGTCAGGCGGATATCCGCTTGAGCGTGTCGCGGGGCCTGGCGCTGATCATCCTGGGAACGCATAGAGCGGCTACCCGTAAATCAGGCGGTCTACCACGTAACAGGCGGCGGCGATGCCGGCCGTGACGAGGAACAAAAAGCCAAGAAAGAGCACGGCCGGTTTCACCGAGCGCGGCAGCGGCTCGGTGGGGCGTGTCGGTGAGCTGTCCGGTTTATGTGCCATTGATCGACCTTTCCAGAACGTCGCTGCGGAGATTGAAAGCGCCTGTGAATCACGTCTTCGCAGAGTAGCCGATATGCAAGCCGGATAGGAAGCCGGAGTCGACATGATTGCGCATTTTGCAAAACCGGGGCGGCGTGACCGCCGCCCCGGGGCTGATTACATACCGACCTCGATGCTTTGGAACAGCCAGTGATGCAGCGAATCGGACAACAGCGGCAGATAGGCCACCGCCAGAAGCGCGCTCAGCATCACCATGATGGGCAGCAGGATTTTCTCGTGGCGCCGGTAGAAGCTGCCCTGATCAAGGCGCGCGCTTTCCACTTCGTCGTCGCCCACCACCTGCCTGGTCAACAGATGATTGAGCGCCACCGGTGGTGTCAGATAGCCCAGCTCAAAGGCGATCAGAGCGATCATCCAGAAATGCAGCGGCGCGATGCCGTTGTTGTAGGCCACCTGAGCGACCGTGGCGTTGACCAGCATCACCGCGCCGAACGGGTCCACGAACATGCCGATAATGACCATGATAAGGACCAACAGGGTGGTGGCGATCCAGATCGAGGGGAACACCTCCGGCAGGCTCTCCATCACGCCGGAGCGTTCGAGAATGCCAGCGGTGCTCACCGAAAGCGCCATCAGCATCAACAGAGCCCCGATGTGCGTGGTGGTCTCGTTGATGGAAAACCGCAGGGAGCCTTCCAGCTTTTCCGAGACACCGGCTTCGGGTGCGAACCGGGGGGTGTCGGGTCCGGTTTTCAGCAAATAGTGGACAACCAGGAAACCGGTCAGTATCAGATCCCGCCAGAAGCCGCCCCAGAGCGTGTTTTCCAGACCGGCGGCGGACATCCCGGAAGGGATGTCGCCGGCCTGAAGGGCTTGATAGCCCTGCCACAGATCGACCACCGAGAACACCAGCATGGGAATCAGAAAAAGGGCGAAGAGGTGGAGGATGTGGCGGCTGAGCTTTTCGTAGGCGAGCACCGCGAGCAGCATCATCGGCAGAATGATCGGCGCGGAGAATTCGTCCATATGGCGATCCAGAAGATCGCTGAACAGGACCAGCACCGCGCCCACCACGATGCCATAGGGCACCAAGGGTATCAGCCGGCGCAGGCTGGCCGGCAGAGCCTGGGAAAACGGCGCGATGCGCGCCGGTGAGGTGCGCGCGAACTGGCTGTAAACGAAAAAGATCAGCAGGCTGATAAAAAACATCTTGTGCCCGGAGGCAAACAGCTCGGTGGTGGTGACGCTTTTGTTGAGCGCGGCGATGATCACCACCAACAGGCAGGGGCGCAGGACCACGCCCATGGAGCCGGACATGGCGGTGGCCGCCAGTGCCAGTTGTTTGCGCGCCCCGGCGCGCCGCAGTTCGGCATAAATAGTGGCGCCGGCGGCGATCAGAAAGATCCCGGAGGCGCCGGTATAGGCGGTGAGCACGGCGGCCACCGCCAGGACCACGAAGCACATCAGCTCCGCGGACATGCGCCAGGGGCGCAGAACGTCGAACACCAGATGGGTCAGGCGGGTCTGCTTGAGCATCATGCCGATCCAGATGTACAACGCCAGGTTCAGAAACAGCGTGGACAACTCCATCATCATGCCCAGGTAGACGGACACGCCGTGGAAATAACCCTGGGCGAAAAACTGCGCGCTGGCGCTGAAGCACATGAAGCTGTACAGCGGAATGGTCAGCAGTGCTTTGCCCCAGGAGCCTCCGGGTTCCAGGCCTCGTGGGCCGCGTATAAGAAGGTACAGGGAGGCGGCGCTGAGCAGCGCGAAACCGGCGATCCAGAACGGGTGCATAAAGAAGCCACCGACCTGAACGCCGGAGGCCAGAGCCGCGGCTTCCTGATGGCGATAAACCAAAGCGGAGATCAGCAGCAGAACGTTGGCGGCCAATTGCGCCACCGTGGACACGGTGTGATCGCGGGCGGTGCGAATCGGCCGCAGGCCGATGTGATGCTGAACCAGGGTGGTGCTGGCGCCGCAGATCACGATCAGAAAGCACAGCAGCAATTGCTTGTAGTGGCCCAGTACCGACACCAGCCGGGCGACGCCGCCCTCGACGTTTTGATAGGCGATCACCGCGGGCGTCACCTTGGCCTGGACGGTCTCGAAGCGTTGCCAGCTTTCACGACAGTTATTCAGCGACGCGGTAAGCGATTGGCGAATTGCCCGGGCGTCGATTTCCGTGGCACCGAGAATATCGGCCAGCGGGTCGGTGCGGGTATCCGCCTTGCGCCGTTCAATGGTGTCACGCACCTGACGGTCAAGGTCCGGGTTGCGGTCGCAGGATGGCTGCGTGATTACCCCGGCGCCGCGCAGCAGAAAGTAGTCTTCCCAGGTCTGTTCGCCGAACTTGAGCAACTGCGAGTGGATGATCTGGCCGGAGGAAAGGAAAATCACCAGTAGCAGGATGATCAGAGTGGGCAGTGAGCACAGCCATTCCGAGATGGTGCGGCTCTTCCAGCCGGTGGTCGTTGCTTCCATTGCTGTCCCCTTTTGCTTCTATTTTTAATGTTTTTGTTTTTCGATTCGGTTTTAGTCTGGCCTTATGAGAAAGCGGGCGGCGATCCGGTGCGCCTTGGGCATCAGAAAAAAAGGGGCCCGAAGGCCCCTGGTTCAGGTCGTCAGGATTACATGCCGACCTGGATTTTCTGGAACAGCCATTGATGCAGCGAATCGGACATCAGTGGCAGATAGGCCACCGCCAGCAAGGCGGTCAGCATCACCGCGATCGGCAGTAGAATCTTCTCGTGGCGGCGATAGAAGGTGCCGGTGGTCAGCCTGGCGCTTTCCACCTCTTCGTCGCCGACTACCTGTCGTGTCAGCAAGTGATTGAGCGCCACCGGCGGTGTCAGATAACCCAGCTCGAAGGCGACCAGCGAGATCATCCAGAAATGCAGTGGCGCGATGCCGTTGTTGAAGGCGACCTGGGCGATGGTGGCGTTGACCAGAATCACCGCCCCGTAAGGGTCCATGAACATGCCGATGATCACCATGGTCACCACCAGAATGGTCATCGCGATCCAGATTGACGGGAAGGTCGCGGGCAACATCTCCAGCACCCCGGAGCGTTCGATAATGCCGCCGGTGCTGACCGACAACGCCATCAGCATCAGCAGCGCGCCGATGTGGCCGGTGGTCTCATTGGTGGCGAACCGCAGTGAGCCCTCAAGACGGTCGGAGACGCCTTCCTCACGCTGGTAGTGCGGGTCCATGTCCGGCGTTTTGACCAGATAGTGGACAACCAGGAACACGCCCAGAATCAAATCGCGCCAGAATTCTCCCCAGAGAATATTCTGCAGCCCGGCGGCGGAGACGCCGGCGGGAATATTGCCGCTTTGCAGGGCCTGATACCCCTCCCAGATGCCCATTGCCGAGAGCACCAGCATCGGCGCCAGGAACAAGCTGAACAGATGCAGGAAATGGCGGCTGAATTTCTCGTAGGCGAGAATCGCCAGCATCATTACCGGCAGGATAATGGGTGCCGAGAACTCGTCCAGATGGCGGTTCAGCAGATCACTGAACAGGATCAGGATCGCGCCGACGATGATGCCATAGGGAAGCAGCGGTACCAGACGCTTGAGGCTGGCGGGCAGGGCTTCGGAGAACGGCGCGATGCGTGCCGGCGAAGTGCGCGCGAACTGGCTGTAAATAAAGAACAGCAGCAGGCTCAGGAAGAACAGCTTGTGCCCGGAGCTGAACAGCTCGGCGGTGGTCACGCTCTTGTTGAGCGCCGCGATGATCACCACCAGCAGACAGGGCCGCAGCACCACGCCCATGGAGCCGGACATGGCGGTGGCGGCCAGCGCCAGTTGTTTGCGTGCGCCGGCGCGGATCAGCTCATTGTAGATGGTCGCGCCGGCGGCGATCACGAAGATCCCGGAGGCGCCGGTGTAGGCGGTGGGAACCGCCGCCACGGCCAGCACCACGAAGCACATCAGCTCCGGGGACATCTTCCACGGTCGCAGTACATCAAACACCAGATGGGCGAGCCTGGTTTGCTTGAGCATCATGCCGATCCAGATGTACAGCGCCAGATTCAGGAACATGGTGGACAGTTCCATCATCATGCCCAGATACACCGAGATACCGTGGTAATAGCCCTGGCTGATGAACTGGGCGCCGGCGGTGAGACACATAAAGCTGTACAGCGGAATGGTCAGGAACGCCTTGGGCCAGGAGCCACCGCTCTCCAGCGTCTTGGGTGGCCGGATCAACTGATACAGGGAGATCAGCGAGAGCAGGGCGAAGCCCATGATCCAGAATTTGTGCAGATAGAAATTGCTGACCTGAACGCCGGAACTGAGCGCGTCCATTTCCTCCACCCGGTAGACGGTGGCGGACATCAGCAGCATCAGGTTGGCGGCCAATTGGGCCGCGGTACCGATGTAATGGTCCTTGCGGGTGCGCGAAGGGCGCAGAGCAATGTGGTGGCGGGCAATGGTGGCGGTGGCCGCGCAGATCACCACCAGCAGGCACAGCAGCAGGCGCTTGTAATCGCCCAGGGTGGAGACGATTCGGGCCACCCCGCCTTCCACGTTACGGAACATGATCACCGAGGGGGTGACTTTCTCCTGCACGGTCTCGAAACGTTGCCAGCGGTCCACGCAGTTGTCCCGTGAAGCCAGCAGGGACTGACGGATCGAGTCTTCGTTGACTTCCGACTCGCCAAGAATATCCGCCAACGGGTCGCTGCTGGCATCTGCCTTGCGCCGTTCCACGGTCTTTCTGACCTGTTCATCGATGTTCGGATTGCGGTCGCAGGTCGGTTCGGCGACCAGACCGGCGGTGCGAAGCAGGAAGTACTCGTCCCAGGTGCTTTCCCCGAACTTGAGGAGCTGGGAGTGAATAATCTGACCCGATGACAGGAAGATGACGGTCAGAAGAATGAACAGAGTGGGCAGGGAAGATAACCATTCGCCCGCCGAACGTTTGGCCACGGTAAAGTTCGATTTTTCCATCGTTCACCCGGTTTTATTATGCCTTCGGAATGGGATCGGTCCGCTCTTTGACGGACTGCTCGCCAGGCACTGTTACCTTTCCTGATCCGGATAATGATGGCTCCGGCACGGGCAGGTTCTTTGGAGGAAGAAAAACGGGGCCGGAAAACCGGCCCCGTCGTGTACTACCGGAAGCAGTGGTTACTCCACGGGGTTGGCGCATTCCGCACGGGCGCTGTCGTACTTGCAGCGCACCTTGCGAAGAAGAGTCATCAGGTCCTTGTTGTAGATACCGCTTTTGGTCATGTCGATGCGGGCTTCACGCAGCATCTCGTCGTAGCGGGCTTCGTCCTTGGGCGGAATATCGATCCACCATTTCGGGTCGACTTCCTTTTCCGCGTTCTTGATCACGGTCATGGCGCGGTCGTACTGGCCGAACAGGAACTTGCGGGACTGCGGCGCGAAGTCCTCCGGGAACTTGTCCTTGCGCAGCACCACCTGGGTGGTCAGCTGACCCAGGGTATAGCGGATGATGCCGCCATCGGGCTGCATGCCCTTGTACAGTTCCAGGGCGGCGTAGGCGACCACCGGAGCGAAGCAGATGTCCACCGAATTGTTGTTGAAGCGGCCGGCGAAATTGGTGATGTCCGACTGCACCGGAGACATGCCCACTTTCGAGGCCATTTGCCCCTGGGCGGGGTCGTAATCCATCACCGCGATGGACTTGCCGGACAGCTCACCAACGGTGTCGATCTCGCGATCCTTCACGAACAGATAAGCGGCGCCCATCGGCAACAGACCGGCGATGGTATAGTTGCCAGAGGTCAGCTTGCTGTTGATTGAGTCGTTGTTGCTGGAAAGCACCTGGAACACGGTGCGCAGCTGGTCGTAATCGGGAATCGCGCCGATCGCTTCCATGCTGCCGGAGTAGCTGTTGAACTGGCGCACGCGCAGGCCGGTGATCACGGCGGCGTCACACTGGCCGGCTTTGAG
This sequence comes from Alloalcanivorax mobilis, assembly GCF_002864685.1. GTDB lineage: Bacteria > Pseudomonadota > Gammaproteobacteria > Pseudomonadales > Alcanivoracaceae > Alloalcanivorax > Alloalcanivorax mobilis. The sequence goes on along the minus strand of NZ_NMQZ01000009.1, from coordinate 71,610 downwards.
ATCCTCGGCGGCGATTTTCTCGTCGGTGTAGGGCTTGAGATGGACGTTCACGCCCCAGTTTACCGCGGAGGTGCGGTAGTCTTTCATGACGTTGTAGATGTCGCCGTTGGCGCCGATGATGTCGAAAACACAGAAGGTGCGATCCACATTGGCGGCCTGGGCGGGCAGGGCGGCGGCGCCCAGGGCGGTCACCGCGGCCATGGCTAACGCTTTGAAATAGCGCATTACGGTCTCTCTCCTTGCGTACATCTTAATCGGGTCAGGGCGGGCCCGTGGCCCGCCCCGTGGTCCTTAGAGCAAATCGTCGATATCAACCTTGGAGCCGCCACGGGACTGTTCGTCCCAGAACGTCCCCAGACCCTGCAGCGGAGTCCGCTTGCCGGTGGCTTCGGTCCACATGCGATCGGACAGGCCACGCACCAGACCGTTGGCGATGGCGTCGATCATGGCGTAGTCGGGGTTGAGGTTCTGATCGTTGGCGGCGAAATCGCGGATTGCATCACGCAGATGCTCCTTGTCGCCTTTGCCATAAGCACTCATGGCGTAGAGCGCGCTACCGAGACGAACGCCCTGATCGAAGCCCATCTGAGCGGACTCTTCCAGGGTTTTCCAAGGTTGAGCGCCTTCAGGGGCGAGTTGCGGAAGAATGGACCAGACCGCGGCCCGCACACCCTGGGGAGCACCCCACCATTTGGCGTTATCGATGCAGGTCATGTTGCGTTCCACCTTGGCGACGATGTCCCGGGGCACGCCCACGGAGCCATCGGCCGCGCCATCGTTGACCAGCGCGGTGACGCCACTGATGTTACCCACCAGCCAGACCAACTGCTCCAGCTCATGGTTCAGCTTCGGACATTCACCGTCTTTTTTCTCACCGAGTTCGTTGGTCATCAGGTTGTAGGCCTTGAGCTGACGCTCGGCGGCCACCGCGGACCATTGCTTCTGCTCGATGCGGGCATCCTGGGCTTCGCTGACGTTGCCCGCCTTGACGGCGCGCAGGTAGCGCAGTTCGGAGTTAAGGGCCATTTGTTCCGCGCACACCGCGGCGGTGGTGAACACCATGACGCCGAGTTTTTGCGGGTGTGAACCGACACTTTCGAAGGACATCAACAGGGGGGTTTGCGCCTCACCGGTAATACAACCCATGCGCACGTCGTCGTAGGCGAGCATGTAAGGCAGCAGTTCGGCTTGACCAAAGCTGACGAGAACGTCACCGGTGGTCTTGTAAATCATGCCACAACCGGAGAGGGCGGTGAGCATGCCCCCAGCAACGACCAGGCCCGCGGGACGCAGGATTTTACTTATAAGAGAACGCATTCCTTTAGCTCCTTTTTATTGTTCTCACGACGCCGCCAACGTTACCCAAGGTGTCTTCGTTGGCACAAGCGACAATTACAAAAATGCATGTAAGCCATTACAAACATAATGGTAGACGTGAGATCATGGTTCGGTGGTTGCGGTGGTGTAATGACCCTGGGTCTGAGCTCTTCTGTCAGATCAGCCAATGCACTTGTCGTTGCTCGCGCGCTTCTTATTTTTACTCCTTTCTTATCAATGGCTTGGGAGGAAGGAGGGTGGCCTGGAGGAGGCTTCGGCGGCGTCTCGTATCTGTCCCTGTTTGCATCTGGGGCCGGGTCGGACAGCTGGCCATCGGTGGTTGAGTCATTTTTTAAAATGCTTTTCCGAAAAAGCGAATGGTGTCGGGTTGTCGGACGTTTTCTTTTTACCCTGAATGGAGTCCAGGATCAGTGATGGCGAAACAAACGGTGATCAATGACGCGCGTAGCAACCTGGCCCGGGAACGGCAAGGCCTCGCGCTGGCCCGTAATACCGCCCGCGGCGCGTTGCGCGTGGCCGAGACGGTGGGCGTGGTGGGCCGGCACGGCCTGGGCTGGCTGTTGGGCGATCGGGACAAGCTGCCGGCGCGCCTGCGGCGTACCTGCGAATCCCTGGGTGCCACCTACATCAAGCTGGGTCAGTTCATCGCCAGCTCGCCGTCGCTGTTCCCCGAAGAATATGTGACGGAGTTTCAGCAATGCCTGGATCGCACTCCGCCGCTGCCGTTCCGTTATGTGCGCGAAACCGTCGAGGCGGAGCTGGGCCAGCCCTTGGAGACGCTGTTCGAGTGGGTCGATACGCAAGCGCTGGCCAGCGCGTCGATTGCCCAGGTGCACGCCGCTCGCCTGAAGAATGGCGCCGAGGTCGTTATCAAGGTGCAACGACCGGGCGTTCGCAATGTGCTGCTGACCGATTTTAATTTTCTCTATTTTTCCGCGCGGGTGGTGGAAAGCCTGGCGCCGGGGCTGTCGCGGGCGGCACTGTCCGGCGTGATCGAGGAGCTCCAGGCGGGAATGCTGGAAGAGTGCGATTTTCTCCAGGAAGCGCGCAACCTGGATCAGTTCAATGAATTCCTGACCGCGAGCGGCAACAGCCGGGTGGTGGCGCCGCGCCCGGTGCATTCGCACACCACCGCCCGGGTGCTGACCATGGAGCGTTTTCACGGCGTGCCGCTCACTGATCTGGAGGTGCTGCGCCGCTACACCGACGATCCGGCCGGCACCCTGATCACCGCGTTGAACACCTGGTTCTCGAGTCTGATGCTGTGTGATTTTTTCCACGCCGACGTGCACGCAGGCAACCTGATGCTGCTGGAGGATGGCCGCGTGGGTTTCATCGACTTCGGTATGGTGGGGCGCATCCGCAAGGAAACCTGGGAAGGCATGATGGCGTTCTTCGACGCCATTGGCAGCGGCGATGTGCAGGCCATGGCCCGGGCCATGGCGATGGTGGGCATGACCCGCGAGGAAGTGGACGTGGAAGCGCTGGCCCGGGACATCGCCGGGTTGCAACACCGGCTTACCGACGTGGACGCCACCGCCCTGGTGCAGGCGGATCGCAACAGCCGGGAGGTCAATCAATTGCTGGGTGAGCTGGTGCGCATCGGCGAGAGCCACGGCATTCGTTTTCCCCGTGAGTTCGCGTTGTTGCTCAAGCAGTTTTTGTATTTCGACCGTTATGTGCAGGTGCTGGCGCCGGAGCTGGATATGTTCAACGACGGCCGTGTCGATATGTTTGGCGCCCTCGACCAGATGCCCGGCGAGCCGGACCCGCGCTGAGCGCGGGTAGGCGATCGGGTCTACTCCATCGGGTCCGAGCATTCCGCGCGGGCCGCATCCAGCTTGCAGCGGATGCGCCGCTCCAGGGTCAGCATGGCGCCGCTGTAGTAATCCCGATCGCGCAACTGCAGCCGCGCGTCGCGCATCATCACTTCGTACTCCCGCTTATCCTGATCCGGCACGCTGACCCACCAGTGTGCCGGGATGTCCTTGGTCTCCTCGTGCACTCTTCGCATCATGTCGCCATAGCTTTCATAGAAGGCTTCACGCACCAGTTGCGCGGCCGCGTTGGGAATGCGATCACTGTGAGCGATCAATTGCATGCTGATCTGCGCCAGCGGGTAGTCGATGATGCCGCCGTCGGGCTGCATGCCTTTATACAGTTCCATGATGCTGTAGGCCGCCAACGGCGCGGCCAGCACATCGACCACGCCGTTGTTGAACATGTTGGGCGCGTTGACGATGTCCGTGGGCACCGGGGTGGCGCCCACCTGGGCCACCATCTCGGCCTGTACCGGATCATAATCGAGCACCGCGACCTTGCGCCCGGCGGCTTTGGCCAGGGTATTGATGCGTTTGTCGTTAACAAAAATATAGGCCCCGCCGGCCGGGGCGATTCCGGCGACCACGTAATCGCCCTGTTCCATCCGTGGGGCGGATTTCGGATTGGCCAGCACCTGCAGCAGAATGCGCATGTGTTCTTCGCTGGGCACGCCGCCGATCGAATCAATGGTGCCGGTGTAGCGGTTGAACAGCCGTGCGCGCAGGCCGCTCATCAGCGCCGCGTCGCAACGGCGAGCTTTGAACTCTTCCACCATCACCCGCTCATCGGTGTAGGGCACCAGCTTTAACTTAATGCCGTAAGTCAGCATGCGCGCTCTCTGATCCTGGGCGGCGCCGTAGATCGGTCCGTTGCGGCCGATCACATCCCAGATGCAGATGGTGCGGTTGATGAACTCGCCCTCCTTGCCCAGGCCGGTCAGCTCGCGCATCGCGCTGAGGCGTTCCTGAATTGGCCGGTCGCTGTCGTAGACCACGCTTTTCAGGTTCTCGCGGGTGGCGGCGCTGCCGCTGGTGACGATGCCGAGCAACAGCAGGCAGACACCGAGGGCAATCAGGCGCATGGGCGTTTCTCCATTCAGGCGTCGTTTATCGGGCCGCGGAGCACTCGCCGCGGGAGGAGTTGTACTTGCAGCGAATACGCCGCTCAAGATCGAGCATCTCGCCGCTGTAGTATTTATCCTTGCGCAGTTTGGTGCGCGCTTCCTGCATCATGCTTTCGTATTCCTGGCGGTCCGCTTCGGGAATGTGAATCCACCAGTGCGCGGGCACCCGGCCTTCCTCCACCTTGACCCGTTCACGGATGCGGTCGAACGCTTCAAACGACGCCTCGCGAATCAGCTGTGCCACCTCGTTGGGGAATTTGTCCAGGCGGCCGACCAGTTGCATGGAAAGCTGGGTGAGCGGGTAATCGATGATGCCACCGTCGGGCTGCATGCCTTTATAAAGCTCGAGCAGTTCATAGGCGACCAGCGGCGCGGCGAGAATATCGACCACGCCATTATTGAATTTGTTGGGCGCGCTGACGATGTCCGAGGGCACCGGCGTGGCGCCGATGCCGGCGACCATCTCCGCCTGGGTGGGGTCGTAGTCGAGCACCGCCACTTTTTTGCCGGCGGCCTTGGCCAGGGAACTGATGCGCTTGTCGTTCACGAAAATGTGCGCGGCGCCGGCCGGGTAGATGCCCATGATCACGTAATCGCCATGCACCATGTGGCCGGCCTGGCTGGGGTGGGCGAGCACCTCCAGAAGGGTGCGCATGTGCTCTTCGTCGGGCACCGCGCCGATCGCGTCGATGGTGCCGGTGTACAGGTTGAAGGTGCGGGCGCGGAAACCGCTCATCAGCGCCGCGTCGCAGCGCCCGGATTTAAGCTCCTCGACCATCACCGTTTCATTGGTGAAAGGAAGCATCTCCAGATTAACACCGTACTCCAGGGCCAGCGTTCGCTGTTCCATGGCGGCCTGGAACACCGGCCCGTTGCGGCCGGCGATGTCCCAGATGCAGATTTTCCGGTGCAGGGCGCTGCCCGGTGGCATCTGATCAATGCCCACCAGTTTGCTGATCGCCTTGAGCCGCACACGCACCGGCATATCGCGGGAATAGAATACTTCCGAGAGCCCGTCCACCAGCGGCTGGTCGATCTCCACGCCGGGCAGCAGCTTATGCATTTTCGCCTGCTGATCGGGTGTCAGGCGCAATTCCTGGGCGTTGGCGGGCGCCATTGTTATGGACAGAAGAGTTGCAAAAATCGGTGCAATAATAAGAACAGTAAAACGGCGCATAGTGGTCCCCGCTTTTGTTTTTAGAGGGCAATGAATCGAGTAAAGCACGCCTATGGAGGCGTGAAGATGCCGGCATGACGACGGTGCGCGTCGCCGGGGCCAAGCGGGTGGCCACCGGCGGTTCCACGGATGGGGCAGGGCTTGTTTGCGGCGACTTTTTCGTGCCGCGGCTTTGCTGCTCTTACTTCGGCTGGGCGTCCAGGGAGAGGCCGTTGACGCCCTGGCTGTCCGGCCCGAGCAGGAACAGATAGGGGGCCACGATCTCGGCCGGGGTCTTCAGGGTCATCGGGTCTTCGCCGGGGTAGGCCAGGGCGCGCATGTCGGTGCGGGTGGCGCCCGGGTTGAGGGTGTTCACCCGAATCGCCGAGGTGTTTTCCAGCTCTTCGGAAAGCACCTGGGCGAGGTTCTCGGTGGCGGCCTTGGAGGCCGCGTAGGCGCCCCAATAGGCGCGCCCTGTGCGGCCCACGCTGGAGGTGGTGAACAGCACCCGGGCATCGGCGCTGGCGCGAAGCAGCGGCAGCATCGCCTGGGTCAGGTAAAAGGCGCTGTTGACGTTAACGCGCATCACCGAATCCCAGGTGTCGGCGCCGTAACGTTCCAGTGGCGTGATATCACCGAGAATCGAGGCATTGTGCAGAATGCCGTCGAGCCGTCCGAATTCCTTGTCGAACAGCCCGGCCAGTTCCTGATAGTCGATGGGGCGCGCCACTTCCATATTGACCGGCGCCAGCGCCGGTTCGGCGCCGCCGGCGGCCTTGATCTGATCGTACACCGCTTCCAGCTTGGCCTGGGTTCGCCCCAGCAGAATCACGGTGGCGCCGTGAGCGGCCAGGGCCAGGGCGGCGGCGCGGCCGATGCCATCGCCAGCGCCGGTGACCAGAATGACCCGGTCTTTGAAGGCCTGTTCGGGGCATTGGTACTCAAGGGCCTGGCGCTGGATCTGTTCGCTGTTCATGGCTTAAAGCGTCCTTATCAGGGGCAGCAGTTGCTCGCCGTGTTCAATAAAATAATCCGCCGGCCAGGCGCGCGGGTTATCGGCCGCGTCGATGTAGCCGAAGCCGGCGGTGGCGGTGATCATCCTGGCGTTGAGGCCGGCTTGAATATCGCGCAGATGATCGCCCACATAGAGGCAGTGAACCGGGTTGACGCCCATTTCGGCGGCGGCCATCAGCAACCCTTCCGGGTCCGGTTTGCGTTCGCGCACCTGGTCCGGGCAGATCACCGAAGCGGCCCGTTCGAGCAGCCCGAGCCCGGCCAGCACCGGCCGCGTGAAGCGCTCCGGCTTATTGGTGACTACCCCCCAGGGCAGCCCTTGGGCGTCCAGCCATTGCAGGCAGTCGGCCATGCCTTCGAACAGGCGCGTGTCCACCGCCAGACGGCCGGCGTAGGCTTCAAGCAACTGGTCGAGGCGTTCCTGAAAGCCCGGGTCGCCGGGCGCCAGCCCGAAGCCCAGCTCGGTGAGGGCGCGGGCGCCGTTGGAGACGGTGGCGCGCACCGCCCGGTAACTGACTTCCGGGTGGCCATGGGCGGCCAGCACCTGATTGAGCACCACGTAAAAATCCGGCGCGGTGTCAATCAGGGTGCCGTCGAGATCGAACAGCACCGCTTCAAGCATGGCTCACCGTGTGCATCAGGTAGTTCACCGAGACGTCGCGGTTCAACTTGTAGACCTGGGTCAGCGGGTTGTAGGTCATGCCGGTGGTTTCGCGCACCTGCAGGGCGGCGTCGCGGCTCCAGCCGGCCAGCTCCGAGGGGCGGATCAATTTGGCGTATTCGTGGGTGCCGCGCGGCAGCAGCCGCAACACGTATTCGGCGCCGACAATGGCGAACAGAAACGCCTTGGGGTTGCGGTTGATGGTGCTGAAGAAAACATGGCCGCCCGGCTTCACCAGGGTCGCGCAGGCGTGGATCACCGAGGACGGGTCGGGCACGTGCTCGAGCATTTCCAGGCAGGTGACCACGTCGTACTGGCCAGCGCGTTCCCCGGCAATCTGTTCGGCGGGGGTCTGGATGTACTCCACTTGCACGCCGCTTTGTTCCGCGTGCAGGCGGGCCACCGCCAGCGGCGCCTCGCCCATGTCGATGCCGGTCACGGTGGCGCCGCGCCGGGCCATGCCTTCGGAGAGCAAGCCGCCCCCGCAGCCGATGTCGATCACGCTCTTGCCGGTCAGGCCGGCGCGTTCGTCAATGTAGTTCAGGCGCAGCGGATTGATGTCGTGCAGCGGGCGGAACTCCGACTCCGGGTCCCACCAGCGCTCGGCCAGGGCGTTGAATTTGGCGATCTCGGCACTGTCCACATTGGGGCTGCTCATGACTGTTCTCCAGCGATCTTGCGCTGCCATTCGCTGGCATTGCGGGCCAGCAGGGCGCGGTTAAGGGTGGTGAGTTGGCGGTCGCGCATCAGGCAGCGCCCGGCCACCCAGCTGTGGGTGACCTGATCGCGGGTGGCGGCGTACACCAGTTGCGCCACCGGGTCGAACAGCGGCTGGGTTTCCAGGGCGCTCATATCAATGGCGATCATATCCGCCTGTTTGCCCGCTTCCAGTGAGCCGATGCGCGCTTCCAGACCCAGGGCCCGGGCGCCGTTCAAAGTGGCCATGCGCAACGCCGTGGCCGCCGGCACGGCGTCGGCGCGCTGGCTGACGCCCTTGGCGAGCAGGGCGGCGGTGCGCATCTCGCCGATCATGTCCAGGTCGTTGTTGCTGGCCGCGCCGTCGGTGCCCAGGGCGACATTGACGCCGGCCTCCAGCAGCTTGTGCACCGGCGCGAAGCCGCTCGCCAGTTTCAGGTTGGATTCCGGGCAGTGCACCACATGGGTGCCGGTCTCCACCAGCCAGTCGATCTCTTCGTCGAGCAGTTGAGTCATGTGCACGGCCAGCAGGCGTGGGCCCAGCAGGCCCAGTTGGCGCAGGCGGGTGATCGGCCGCTCGCCGCCGTTCTCCACCGCCTGATGGATTTCGCCGGCGGTTTCGTGCACGTGCATCATGATCGGCGCGTCCAACTCCTCCGCCAGGGTGAGTACTTTTTCCAGCGGCGCGTCGGAGACCGTATAGGGCGCGTGGGGGCCGAAGCCGAGCGTCAGGCGGGGCTCGTGCCGCCAGTTGTCGATCGCTTCGGTGGCCAGACGCAGGTAGTCCTCCGGGCCCTCGCCCATGGGCGTGGGGAAATCCATGATCGGGCAACACAGCACCGCGCGCAGGCCCGCTTCCATGGTGGCGCGGGCGGTGGCGTCCGGGAAGAAGTACATGTCGGCGAAGCAGGTGGTGCCCGAGCGGATCATCTCGGCGGCGGCCAGCAGGGCGCCGTCACGCACGAAGGCTTCACTGACCCAGCGCCCCTCGGCCGGCCAGATGTGGTTCTCGAGCCAGGCCATTAAAGGCAGGTCGTCGGCGAGGCCGCGGAACAGATTCATGGCGGCGTGGGTGTGCGCGTTGATCAGGCCCGGGGCAAGCAGGTGTTGGTCCAGGGTGATGACCTCGTCGGCCTGCCACTTTTGCGCCGCCAGGGCGCGCGGCAGCAGATCGACAATGGTGTCGCCGCGGACCACCACGGCGTGGTCGGCGAGCAGCTCGTTGGGCGCCACCGGGGCCACCCAGCGCGCATTGACGATCAGATCCGCTCGGTTTTCGCTCATTGCAGACTCCAAACCCGGTTTGGCGGCGAGTATACCGTGTCTTAGAGTCCGTTGCCGTTCCATTGGAAACCCTGTTGCCGCCGATTTTTTGAACGATTCGGTGGCCCCGGAGCGGCTGTCGCCGTTCGCCGTGGCGGCGATTGGCGCGGGCTCCTTGGAAGTGGCAAAGCTGTGCTATCATCGATGGCTTTTAGGGCGCCCCCGAGCCATTGATTTGATCGGCCCGGCGGCGCCGGTATCACTACCCGACACTCAGGCCGGGCGTCGCCACGGCGCTGTCCACGTCACCGAGGGAAATAAGGAACGCCATGACGGACCTCGCGAAAGAAGTCACTCCCGTCAATATCGAGGATGAGCTCAGACAATCCTACCTGGATTACGCCATGAGCGTGATCGTGGGCCGGGCCCTGCCGGATGTGCGTGACGGCCTTAAGCCGGTGCACCGGCGCGTGCTGTTCGCCATGCACGAGCTCAGCAACGACTGGAACAAACCTTATAAGAAATCCGCCCGTGTGGTGGGTGACGTCATCGGTAAATACCACCCGCACGGCGATTCCGCCGTTTACGACACCATCGTGCGCATGGCGCAGCCGTTCTCGCTGCGCTACATGCTGGTGGACGGGCAGGGTAACTTCGGTTCCATCGACGGCGATTCCGCCGCCGCCATGCGTTACACCGAAGTGCGCATGTCCAAGATCGCCCACGAATTGCTCGCCGATCTGGACAAAGAGACCGTCGACTACGTGGACAACTACGACGGCACCGAACGCATTCCCGACGTCATGCCCACCCGCGTGCCCAACCTGCTGGTGAACGGCTCCTCCGGGATCGCCGTGGGCATGGCCACCAATATTCCGCCGCACAATCTGGGCGAAGTGGTGGACGGATGCCTGGCGCTGATCGACGACGACAGCCTGACCCCGGACGACCTGATGGAATACATCAAGGGTCCGGATTTCCCCACCGCCGGCATCATTAATGGCCGGGCTGGCATCGTGCAGGCCTACCGCACCGGCCGTGGGCGCATCTATGTGCGGGCCCGCGCCGACATCGAGCAAACTGATAAAAGCGGCAAGGAAGCGATCATCATCCACGAGCTGCCCTATCAGGTGAACAAGGCACGCCTGATCGAGAAGATCGCGGAGCTGGTCAAAGAGAAAAAGATCGAAGGCATCACCGAACTGCGCGACGAATCCGACAAGCAGGGGATGCGGGTTTATATCGAGTTGCGCCGTGGTGAAAACGCCGAGGTGGTGCTGAATAATCTCTATCAGCAGACGCAGATGGAGACGGTGTTCGGCATCAACACGGTGGCCCTGGTGGATGGCCAGCCGCGCACCCTGAACCTGCGCGAACTGCTGGATGCGTTCCTGCGCCACCGCCGCGAGGTGGTGACCCGCCGTACCGTGTTCGAGCTGCGCAAGGCGCGTGAAAAAGCCCATCAGCTGGAAGGCCTGGCGGTGGCGCTGACCAATATTGATCCGGTGATCGCGCTGATCAAGGCGTCGCCGAGCGGTGCTGAAGCGAAGGAAAAACTGCTTGCCCAGGGCTGGGCGCCCGGCGATGTGCTGACCATGCTGGAGCGCGCCGGCGGTGAGGACGCGGCGCGCCCGGACGGCCTGGACGAGCACTACGGCCTGCGCGACGGCCTTTACCATCTGAGCCCGGAACAGGCCCAGGCGATTCTTGACCTGCGTCTGCAGAAGCTGACCGGCCTGGAACGGGAAAAGCTGATCACCGATTACCAGGAACTGCTGGAGCAAATCAGCAAGTTGATGCTGATTCTCGCCGACCCGCAGCGCCTGATGCAGGTGATCCGTGATGAACTCAACGCGATCCGCGCCGAGTACAGCGACGAGCGCCGTACCGAGATTCAGACCTCGCGTCTGGATCTGAGCATGGAAGATCTGATCGCCGAGGAAACCGTGGTGGCCACGCTCAGCCACGGCGGTTACGCCAAGATACAGCCGATCGACACCTACCGGGCGCAAAAACGCGGTGGGCGCGGCAAGTCCGCCGGCCAGCTCAAAGACGAGGATTACGTGGAGCACCTGTTGGTGGCCGGCACCCACGACACCCTGCTGTGCTTCACCAGTGAGGGCAAGGTGTACTGGCTGCGGGTGTTTGAGCTGCCGCAGGGCGGGCGTGCCTCCCGGGGCAAGCCGATTGTCAATCTGATTCCGGCGCTCAAGCCGGAAGAGCGGATCACCGCGATTCTGCGGCTCGACGCGGACATGGTGCGTCAGCAGGGCAGCGTCGATGATGACGACGAGGCCGAAGTGCTGGAAGGCGAAGTGGTCGAGGACGCCGAAGGCGTTGAAGCCGAAGCGGACACCGGCGTCGCCGGCCCGTTTATCTTCATGGCGATCTCCAACGGCGTGGTCAAACGCACCGAGCTGGCCAAGTTCGCCAAGCCGCGCAGCAGCGGCCTGATTGCCGTGCGGCTGCAGGAAGGCGAGCATCTGGTCAATGTGGCGATCACCCAGGGCGACGAAGATGTGGTGCTGGTGGCCAGCAACGGCAAGGTGGTGCGCTTCAAGGAATCCAAAGTGCGGGTGATGGGCCGCACCGCCCGTGGCGTGCGCGGCATGAGAGTGGCCGAGGGCGAGGAAGTGATTGCCCTGATCGTGCCCGAGGCCGACGGCCAGTTGCTGACCGCGTCGAAGAACGGCTATGGCAAGCGCACCGACCTGTCCGAGTTCCCGACCAAGGGGCGGGGCACGCAGGGCGTGATCGGCATGGTGGTGAACGAGCGCAACGGTGAACTGGTGGGCGCCGCCCAGGTGGTCGGCGGCGAGGACATCATGCTGATCTCCAACCAGGGCACCCTGGTGCGTACTCGGGTCGATGAAGTCAGCCATCTGGGGCGCAATACCCAGGGCGTGCGTTTGATCCGCATGAGCGGTGACGAAGCGCTCTCCGGGCTGGCGACGATTCCCGAACTGGAAGGCGACCTTCTCGACGACGAGGCGCTGGAGCACGACGCCGGCGAGGACGATTCCGAATCGGCGCCGGACACCGATCAGGACCAGTGAACAGCCCGGCGGCCACGGCCGCCGGAGATTCTATAGCCAACACCCTGGCCCGGAGTGATCCGGGCTTCTCTGACTTTGGAGAAACGAAACATGCCCCGCGCTTACAACTTCTGCGCTGGTCCGGCGGCTCTGCCGGAGGCGGTGCTCAACCAGGCCCGCGAGGAAATGCTGGATTATCAGGGCACCGGCATGTCGGTGATGGAAATGAGCCATCGCGATCAGGTGGTGGTGGAGATGGCCGCCCGGGCGGAGCGGGATCTGCGCGATTTGCTGGGCATCTCCGACGATTACGCGGTGCTGTTTTTGCAAGGTGGCGCCAGCGCCCAGTTCGCCATGGTGCCGATGAACCTGCTCGGCGACGCCGACACGGCGGATTACGTCAACACCGGGCAGTGGTCGAGCAAGGCGATCAAGGAAGCCGGCCGCTTTTGCCGGGTCAATGTGGCGGCCAGCAGCGAGGACCGTAATTTTTCCTATGTGCCGCCACAGAGCGACTGGCGCCTCAGCGACAACGCCGCGTACGTGCACTATTGCCCCAACGAAACCATCGGCGGGCTGGAGTACGATTTTATTCCGGAGGTCAGCCGGCCCCTGGTGGCGGACATGAGTTCCACTATTTTGTCCCGCCCGCTGGATGTGAACCGCTTTTCGCTGATCTACGCCGGCGCCCAAAAGAACATTGGCCCGGCCGGCCTGACCCTGGTGATTGTGCGTCGCGATCTGCTCGGCCGCGCCGGGCCGGGCGTGCCGGCGATGATGAACTACCAGGTGCACGCGGATAACGACTCCATGTACAACACGCCGCCGACTTTTGCCTGGTACCTGGCCGGCCTGGTGTTCCAGTGGCTCAAGGCGCAGGGCGGTATGCCGGCCATGGAAACGCTCAATCGGCGCAAGGCGGGCAAGCTTTATGACTTTATCGACGCCAGCCCGTTCTACAGTAACCCGGTGGCGCCGGCCAACCGCAGCTGGATGAACGTACCGTTCGTGCTGGCGGACACGGCGCTGGATAAGACCTTCCTGGCCGAAGCGGATGCCGCCGGCCTGCGCAACCTGAAAGGCCACCGCAGTGTCGGCGGCATGCGCGCCAGCATCTACAACGCGGTGCCCGAGGCGGCGGTGGACGCGCTGGTGGATTTCATGGCGGATTTCGAGAAGAGAAAAGGATAGAAGAGCGCTTGCACGCGGCACGCAACACGCATGGCACCTGGAAGACAGAGAGCGTGGTGGCCGTCGGCGGCGCGCTGAGAAATAATAGGCAAACAGGGCACCCGCTCCCACGCAGCGTGCAAGCGTGATGCGTGCGAGCCTGTAAGCGAGACAGCAAATGACCAACTCATTGGACAAGCTAAGAGAACAGATCGACGCCCTGGATCAACAGCTCCAGGACCTGATCAACCGACGTGCCGAACTGGCCCATCAGGTGGCCGAGGTCAAATACGCCGAAGACCCCACCCCGGTGTTTTATCGGCCGGAGCGTGAAGCCCAGGTGTTGCGCCGGATCAAGGAGCGCAATCAGGGGCCGGTGGGCGGTGAGGACATGGCGCGCCTGTTCCGCGAGGTAATGAGCATTTGCCTGGCGCTGGAACAGCCCATGCGGGTGGCGTTTCTGGGCCCCGAGGGCACCTTTACCCAACAGGCGGCGATCAAGCATTTTGGCCACGCCGCGCAGAGCGTGCCGCTGGGTGCCATTGATGAAGTGTTCCGGGAAGTGGCCGCCGGCGCCGTGCATTTCGGCGTGGTGCCGGTGGAGAATTCCACCGAGGGCATGGTCAACCACACCCTTGATTCCTTTATGAACTCCGAGTTGCAGATCTGCGGCGAGGTGGAACTGCGCATTCACCATCACCTGCTGGCCGGGCCTCACACCCGCCAGGACAAGGTGACGCGCATCTATTCCCACCAGCAAACCCTGGCCCAGTGCCGGCAATGGATCGACACGCATATGCCCACCGTGGAGCGCATCGCGGTCAGTTCCAACGCGGACGCGGCGCGCCGTCTCAAGGACGAATGGAACGCCATGGCGATCGCCGGCGACATGGCCGCCGAGCTGTACGGTCTGGAGCAGGTGCAGAGCAACATCGAGGACCGCCCGGACAACACCACCCGGTTTCTGATCATCGGCCGCCAGGACACCCCGCCGTCCGGCCGCGACAAGACCAGCCTGCTGGTGTCCGGCAAGAACCGCCCGGGCTTGCTCTCCGACCTGTTGATGCCGTTCCGTGAGAAAGGCATCAACCTGACCCGCCTGGAAAGCCGGCCCTCGCGCATCGCCAACTGGAGCTACGTGTTCTTTATTGATTGCGAAGGCCACAAGGAAAACGCCGAGCTGGCCGAGGTGCTCAACACCCTGGAGCAGCAGGGCAACACCATTAAGCTGCTCGGCTCGTACCCGAAAGCGGTGCTTTGACGCCGGACGCTGGACGCTGGACGCCGGACGCTAAACCCGGTACGGACGGTTTTGCGGTGTTTCCTGCGAAGCCTCCTGGTGTGGTCGGCTGGAGCGAAGCGACAGTCGACAAGCGTCCGGCGTCCGGCGTCTGGCGTCTGGCAACCAGGAACTTTAGAGCGACTCTCTACCGGCGATTTAGGAACAACTTATGACCTGCGACTTTATCCAATTGGCGAACAGCGGTGTGCAGCAACTGAGGCCCTATCAGCCCGGCAAGCCCATCGAGGAGTTGCAGCGCGAGCTGGGCGTGCGCGATGTGATTAAGCTGGCCAGCAACGAAAATCCCCTCGGGCCGAGCCATCGGGCCATGGACGCGGCGCGGCATGCCCTGGGGCAGAGCCATCTGTATCCGGATGGCGCAGGCTATTCGCTGAAGGCGGCGCTGGCCGAGCGGCTGCGGGTGGAATTCAGCCAACTGACCCTGGGCAACGGCTCCAACGATCTGCTGGAGATGATCGCCCACGCCTATTTGCGGCCCGGCGATGAAACCGTCAGCTCGGAGTACGGTTTTGCCATTTACCCGCTGGTGACCCTGGCCTGTTCGGCGAAACCGGTGGTGGTGCCGTCCAATTTGTACGGCCACGATCTGGCGGCGATGGCGGACGCGATCAACGAGCGCACCCGCATCGTGTTCCTGGCCAACCCCAACAACCCCACCGGCACCTGGTTCAACGCCCACGCGCTGGATGCCTTCCTGGCGCGGGTCCCGGAAGACGTGATCGTGGTGCTCGACGAGGCCTACTGCGAGTACGTGGAAGAAAGCCATTACCCCAACGGTCTCGACCGGCTCGCGCGGTACCCCAACCTGGTGGTGCTGCGCACCTTCTCGAAAATTCATGGCCTGGCCGGTCTGCGGGTTGGTTACTCGGTGTCGCACCCGCAGCTGGCGGATGTGCTCAACCGGGTGCGTCAGCCGTTCAACGTCAATATTCCGGCGCTGGCGGCGGCGGAAGCCGCCCTGGACGACATCGATCACATCGAAAACTCCAAGAGTGAAAACACCGCCGGTCTCGGGCAACTGGTGGAAGGGCTGGATCAGGCCGGTCTCGAACACATTCCGTCGGTGGCCAATTTCGTCACCTTCGACTGCGGCGGTGAAGCGGAGCCGGTGTATCAGGCGTTGTTGCGCGAGGGGGTGATCGTGCGCCCGCTGGGTGGCTACGGTCTGCCCCGGCACCTGCGTGTGACCACCGGCACCGCGCGGGAAAATGAACGCTTTCTGGCGGCCCTGAACAAAGTGCTGAAGCGCTGATGGCGATGCCTCGGGGAGCAACACCATGACCGCACCGTTGTTCAACCGGGTGGCGATCATCGGGCTCGGGCTGATCGGCGGCTCCCTGGCCGCCGCCCTGCGTGAGCGCGGGCTGGCGCGTACCGTGGTGGCGGGCTCGCGCTCGGCGCGCACCCTGGAGCAAGGGCTGGCGCTGGGCCTGATCGACGAGGGCAGCCAGGATCTGGCGGTGGCGGTGCGCGGCGCCGAGCTGGTGTTCGTGGCCACGCCGGTGTCGGCCATGGGCAAGGTGCTGGCGGCGCTGAAGCCCGGGCTGGCGGAGCGCGCCATCGTCACCGACGGCGGCAGTGTCAAAGGGGCGGTGATCGAGGCGGCCCGCGCCGCTCTCGGCGATCATTTTCCCCGGTTCGTGCCGGGCCACCCGATTGCCGGCAAGGAAAAGAGCGGTGTGGAAGCGGCGGATGCACACCTCTACGAGCAGCACCGGGTGATCCTCACCCCGGTGGCGCGGACCGACGCCGAGGCCCTGGCCCGGGTCGCCGAGGTGTGGCGCGCGGTGGGCGCCGAGGTGCTGGAAATGACCCCCGATCACCACGACCGGGTGCTGGCGGAAACCAGCCATTTGCCGCATCTGTTGGCCTTTTCGCTGGTCGATACGCTGGCCCGTCAGGGAGATTCCAACGAGATTTTCCGCTACGCCGCCGGCGGCTTCCGCGATTTTACCCGCATTGCCAGCTCCGACCCGGTGATGTGGCACGATATCTTCCGCGAGAACCGCCAGGCGGTGCTCGAAGCGCTGGCGCTGTTTCGCGATGGCATCGACCGTTTCCAGCGCGCCATCGGTGAAGACGACGCCGAGGCCCTGATGGGCATCATGACCCGGGCCAACGCCGCCCGGGCTCACTTTCTGGCCATGAACACGCGCACCTCCTACACTCGCGCGCGCCATTGCGATGATGAGACAGGCATGACTGAACAAAACAATCCGACTTTCGTGGTCGCCCCCGGTGGCCGCCTGCAGGGCCGCCTGCGGGTGCCCGGTGATAAGTCCATTTCCCACCGCTCCATCATGCTCGCCTCGCTGGCCCAGGGGGTCACCGAGGTGGAAGGGTTCCTGGAAGGCGAGGACGCTCTGGCCACGCTGCAGGCGTTTCGCGACATGGGGGTGGTGATCGAGGGGCCACACAACGGCCAGGTGACGGTGCACGGGGTTGGCCTGCACGGGCTGAAAGCGCCGGAGGAGCCCCTGTATATGGGCAATTCCGGCACTTCCATGCGCCTGCTCACCGGTTTGCTGGCCGGCCAGGCGTTTGACGTGGAACTGAGCGGCGATGAGTCGCTGGCCAAACGCCCGATGGAGCGGGTGGCCAAGCCGTTGCGCGAAATGGGCGCGCACATCACCACCGGCGAGGGCGGCCGCCCACCGGTGCGTATACATGGCGGCCAGACGCTTAAGGGCTTCCATTATGACCTGCCGATGGCGTCCGCCCAGGTGAAGTCCGCGGTGCTGCTGGCCGGGCTCTACGCCGACGGCGAGACCTCGGTCACAGAACCGGCACCGACCCGCGATCACACCGAGCGCATGTTGGGCGGTTTCGGCGTCAGCGTGCGCCGGGACGGCCCCACCAGCGCCGTGCGCGGCGGCCAGACGTTGACCGCCACCCGCCTGGAAGTGCCCGCGGACATTTCCTCGGCGGCGTTTTTCCTGGTTGCCGCCTCGATTGCCGCGGGCAGCGAGGTGACGCTGCCGCACGTGGGCGTCAACCCGACCCGCACCGGGGTGATCGACATTCTTAAACTGATGGGCGCCGACATTCGCCTGGATAACCCCCGCGACGCCGGCGGCGAGCCGGTGGCGGATCTGGTGGTCAGGGCGGCGCCTCTGAAGGGCATTGAGATCCCCGCCGAGCTGGTGCCGCTGGCGATCGATGAATTCCCGGCGTTGTTCATCGCCGCCGCCTGTGCCGATGGCGAAACCGTGCTGCGCGGCGCCGAGGAGCTGCGCGTCAAGGAGTCCGACCGCATTCAGGTGATGGCCGATGGCCTGGCCACGCTGGGGGTCGAGCATGAGGTGTTCGACGACGGCATCCGTATTGTCGGCGGCCCATTGGGAGGCGGAGAGGTGGAATCCCATGGCGATCATCGCATCGCCATGAGCTTTGCCATCGCCGGCTTGTGTGCCTCGGCGCCGATTACCATTCGCCACTGCGCCAACGTGGCCACCAGTTTCCCCGGCTTCGCCGATCTGGCGCGCGCCGCCGGCCTCGCCCTGGAGGTGCAATGATTCCGATTATTACCATTGATGGCCCGGTCTCTTCCGGCAAAGGCACGGTGGCGCGTCAGGTGGCGGCCCGCCTGAGCTGGCATCTGCTCGATTCCGGCGCGCTGTACCGGGTGCTGGGGCTGCACGCGCAGCGCCTGGGCGTGCCGCTGGATGACGAAATGCGGCTGGTTGATCTGGCCGAGCGCTTGCCGGTGACGTTCCGCGAGGGCAAAGGGGACACGGTGGTGATTTTGGACGGCGAGGACGTCGGCAATGAGATCCGCCAGGAACGGGTCGGTGAGCTGGCCAGCCAGGTGGCGGTGCTGCAGCCGGTGCGTGACGCCCTGTTCGCGCGCCAGCGCGCCTTTGCCCTGGCCCCCGGGTTGGTCGCCGACGGCCGCGACATGGGCACGGTGGTGTTCATCGACGCGCCACTGAAAATCTACCTGACCGCCAGCGCCGAGGAACGCGCCCGCCGGCGCCATGCCCAGTTGAAGGAAAAGGGCTTTGGTGCTACCCTCGCGACCCTCATTGAGGACATCCGTACCCGTGACGAGCGGGATATGAAGCGCGATGTCGCCCCCTTGAAGGCCGCCGACGACGCCGTGGTGGTCGATTCCACCGAAATGAGCGTGGATCAGGTGGTGCAGCGTATCCTTGATGAAGCCGCCGCCCGGTCTCTGACCTGACGCCCGGTTTAAAGAATATTCATAGCAGCGGCTTGAGCCGCGCCCCCGGAGCAAAACGAGGGCGCGGCTCAAGCCGCTGCTATGGTTGTTTGGTAACAGGCTCTCCCGCTTCTTACAGTAAGCCAGCTTGGAGCGGAGACCTTTTATAAATAACCCATGTCTGCTGGTTGGCATGTGTGCCCGTGAGAGACTCCATGACTGAATCTTTTGCCGAACTTTTTGAAGAAAGCCTCAAGGACCTTGACGTTGCCCGTGGTTCCATTATCAAAGGCACCGTGGTCGCCATCGACAGCGATTGGGTTACCGTTAACGCCGGCCTGAAATCCGAAGGCATCATCTCCCGCGATGAGTTTCTGAGCGAAACCGGTGAGCTGGAAATCGCCGAAGGCGACGAGGTGGAAGTAGCCGTTGATGCCATCGACGATGGCATGGGCTTCACCCGCCTGTCCCGTGAAAAAGCCAAGCGCGCCGAAGTGTGGGGCGAATTGGAAGTGGCTTTCGACAAGGACGAGATCGTCAAAGGTCAGATTTCCGGCAAGGTGAAGGGTGGCTTCACCGTCGATATCGGCCCGATCCGCGCCTTCCTTCCCGGTTCCCTGGTGGACATCCGTCCGGTTCGTGACGTGACCCACCTGGAAGGAAAAGACCTGGATTTCAAGGTCATCAAGCTCGATCCCAAGCGCAATAACGTGGTGGTTTCCCGCCGCGCAGTCATGGAAGCCGAACACTCCGCCGAGCGCGAAGCCCTGCTGGAAACCCTGCAGGAAGGCATGGTCGTCAAGGGTATCGTCAAGAACCTGACCGACTACGGCGCGTTCGTGGACCTGGGTGGCATCGACGGTCTGCTGCACATTACCGACATGGCCTGGAAACGCATCAAGCATCCCAGCGAAATCGTCGAAGTGGGCCAGGAAATCGAAGTCAAGGTTCTCAAGTTCGACCGCGAGAAAATGCGTGTCTCCCTGGGCCTCAAGCAGCTGGGCGAAGATCCGTGGCACGACATCGTGCAGAAATACCCGGAAGGCGCCAAGGTCAAGGCACGGGTCACCAACCTCACCGATTACGGCTGCTTCGCCGAAATCGAAGAGGGTGTGGAAGGCCTGGTTCACGTCTCCGAAATGGACTGGACCAACAAAAACATCCACCCCTCCAAAGTGGTCGAGATCGGCGACGAAGTAGAGGTGATGATCCTGGATATCGACGAAGATCGTCGTCGTATCTCCCTGGGTATCAAGCAGTGCATGTCCAACCCGTGGGAAGCCTTCGCCGAGAAATACCAGAAAGGCGACCGCATCAGCGGCAAGATCAAGTCGATCACCGACTTCGGTATCTTCATTGGTCTGGAAGGTGGCATCGACGGTCTGGTGCACCTGTCCGACATCTCCTGGGAAGAGCAGGGCGAAGATGCCGTGCGCAACTTCAACAAGGGTGACGAGCTGGAAACCGTGGTCCTGTCCATTGATGCCGACCGGGAAAGAATTTCCCTTGGAATCAAGCAGTTGACAGACGATCCGTTTGCTCAGTATGTTGCTGCCAATGAGAAAGGAACCATCGTTAAGGGTACCGTGCGTGAAGTGGACGCCAAAGGCGCCACCATTGATCTGGCCGAGAACGTAGAAGCAAGCCTGCGTGCCAGCGAGATCAGCCGCGACCGTGTCAACGATGCCTCCGAAGTGCTCAAGGTTGGCGATGAGGTGGAAGCCCGCATCACTAACATTGATCGCAAAAACCGCGTTATCACGCTGTCCGTGCGCGCCAAGGATCAGGTACAGGATCGTGAGGCGATGGACAATCTGTCCTCTGGTCAGGACGCCAATGCACCGAAAACCATTGGTGATCTGATCAAGCAGCAGATGGAAAACAGCAACGAGTCATAATGGCTCCTCCCCGGGGGCCGGCATTACGCCGGCCCCGCTGGGCCGAGGGCCCAGGGGAGTAAGGTGCAATGGCGTCAGCGTTAACCAAGTCAAAACTGATTGCCCGCATTGTCAGGAAAAACCAGCAGTTGTCTCCCAGGGATGTGGAGCTCGCTGTAAAAAGTCTGATCGATTACATGGCCGACACCCTCGCCGAGGGTGGCCGCATCGAAATACGCGGTTTTGGCAGCTTCTCCCTTCATTTCCGCGCCCCTCGCGTGGGTCGCAATCCCAAGACCGGTGCCAGCGTCAAGCTGGACGGCAAGTACGTTCCCCACTTCAAATCCGGCAAGGAACTGCGAGAGCGGGTCAACCAATCCCTTGAGGAAGAAACCTCCGGCGACACCCGCAATGGCAATGGCCGTAACGACAGCCGCTTCGACGCCGCCAACGGCTGAGAACCGAATGCTCCGGGCAAGGCTGACAGCTTCTAGGATGTTCTGATGCGAAATCTCTACCGTGTTTGTCTGGTGCTGGCACTGCTGCTGGTGTTTGGCGTGGCCTTCGTGTTCGTCACCGCCAACACCGCTCTGGTGACCGTGGATATGCTGGTCGCGGATTGGCAATGGCAGGTGTCCCTGGGGGCTCTGGTGATGGTGTTGCTGGCGCTGGGTCTGCTGGTGGGCCTGGTCACTGGCCTGGGCCTGAAAGGGCTGCGCGGCCTGTTCGGAAGCCGTTCATGAGCGAACCGCTTTGGCTGATTCCGCTGTTCTTTTTCGCCATTGCCACCGGGTTCTTTCTTGGCCGCCGCGAAGGCAAGCGGCGCCAGCGCAGGCGCATGGCATCGCTCTCCCAGGAATACGTCGCCGGCCTCAACTTTCTGCTCAACGAAGAGCCCGACAAAGCCGTCGAGACGCTGCTCAACAGCCTTGAGGTGAACGCCCAGACCCTGGAAACCCACCTCAGCCTGGCGCGCCTGTTCCGCAAGCGCGGCGAGTTCGACCGCGCCACTCTGATTCACTCCCATTTGCTTGAGCAAGGTGAGCTGGAGCGCTCCGTACAGGAGCGCATTCAACTCGAACTGGCCGACGATTACCTTGCCGGCGGCTTGTTCGACCGCGCCGAGGAAGTGCTGCTGGAAATGCTCGATCAGGATTGCGAACAGCGCGAACAGGTGCTGCGCAAACTGATGAACCTTTACGAGCAGGAACGGGACTGGCCGAGCGCCATTTCCATGGGCGAGCAACTGGTCAAGGGTGACGCCAAGATCGGTCCGTTGTTGGCCCACTATTGCTGCGAAGAGGCGGACACCCAGGCCTCGCGCAACGAGCTCAGCCCGGCGCGCCGCATGCTGCGCCGGGCGCTGGGCTTCGATAAAGACTGTGTGCGCGCCAGCGTGCTGCAGGGGCGCCTGGAAATGCGCGAGCAGGAGTGGGACGCCGCGATCAGTGCCTTCCGCCGCATCTGGAAACAGGACCAGGACTTTTTCGACGAAGTGCTGGATGAGTTGCGCCAGTGCTACCAGCACCTGGAGCAGGAAGAGACCTTCATCAAAATGCTCGCCGATTACAGCGCCGAGACGCCGAGCACCGCCCGGGTACTGCTGCTGGCCGAGCAATTGCGCGAGCGCTACGGCGACCGGGAAGCGGCGGAGTTCATCACCGATTACATGAAGGCCAACCCCTCGGTACGCGGCCTGCACCGTATTATCGACATGAATCTGCAGGGCTCCGCCGAGGGCGAAGCCCGCGAGCATCTGGGCGTGCTTAAGACGCTCACCGAGCGCCTTTCCAGTGACAAGACGATCTACCAGTGCCGCCGCTGCGGCTTCCAGACCCCGCTGCTGCAATGGCGCTGTCCCAGTTGCCGGCGTTGGGGCACGATCAAACCTCGCCCGGAAGGAGACTCGAAGCCGTGACCGTGAACAGCCCGATCATTGTTGCCCTGGATTACGCTAACGCCGACCACGCCCTGGCGATGGCCGCCCGGCTGGACCCGTCGCGGGTGCGGGTAAAAGTGGGCAAGGAACTGTTTACGCGCGCCGGCCCGGCGGTGGTGGAAGCGCTGCAGAACAGGGGCTTCCAGGTGTTTCTGGATCTCAAGTTTCACGACATTCCCAACACCGTGGCGGGCGCCGTGCGGGCCGCCGCGGAACTGGGCGTGTGGATGGTGAACGTGCACGCCAGTGGCGGCTCGCGAATGATGACCGCCGCTCGGGAAGCGCTGGCGGGCTTCGCAACCCCTCCCTTGCTGACCGCGGTGACGGTGTTGACCAGCCAGGACGGCAGCGACCTGGCCGAGGTCGGTCTTGCGTGCGAACCCAGTGAGCAGGTGGCAAGGCTCGCCACGCTGACCCGCGACAGCGGTCTGGACGGCGTGGTCTGCTCGGCCCACGAAGCAACATTGCTGCGTGAGCATTGTGGTGATGATTTCTTGCTGGTGACGCCGGGCATCCGGCCCGCCGGCCGCGCCGGCGACGACCAGCGGCGGGTGGTAACCCCGGCCGCGGCGCGGGAGCTGGGCGTGGACTATATGGTAATCGGACGGCCCATCACCCAGGCACAAAATCCCACGGAAGCAGTGGACGAAATCCTACAAACTTTGTCCTGATCAGAGCGCAACGATTGCCTGATCCGGCTGACAGCCAAGGTGGCATCAACCGCTTAGTCTGAGTCTCCTTAACCAACCACAAGGAGATAAGACCATGAAACATTATACCCTTCTGCTGTGTCTGGCCCTGCTCGGCGCCTTTCCCGCCGCCCAGGCCGCGACCGGCGATACGCCGGCCAGCGCCACCGCCGTCAGCGAGGGCGCGCCCGTCGCCGCCACCATCAACATCAACAGCGCCAGTGCCGAGCAGCTACAGGGATTAAAAGGCATCGGCCCGAAAACAGCCCGGGCCATCGTCGACTGGCGCGAACAGCAGGGGCCATTCAAGGCGGTGGACCAGCTCCTGGCGATCAAGGGCATCGGCGAAAAGACTCTGGCCCGCTTCCGCGATCAGGTCACCTTATAGATCACTGATGATGCGCTGCTGTGTTGTGCTTTTATCCGGCCGTTACCCCCTCCCCGTGCGGCCGGGCTTTTTGATCGAGGAGAAAGTTGAAAGTGAAAAGTCGAAAGCGCGGCCGGCAGCCATGTCGGCGTGCAGGCTATGTCCGCACCAGATCAGCCAGCAAACGCCACAGCCCCGCCGATGGCACGGTGCCCCTTTCAACGTTTAACTTTCAACTTCGACTCCCCAAACCTACCCAGGCCTCTGACTCACAGGAAACTCGCAAAGATCCGCGATGATGCACTCGCCGCATTTTGGTTTGCGGGCTATGCAGGTGTAGCGCCCGTGCAGGATCAGCCAGTGGTGGCAATCCCGCTTGAACTCTTCGGGGATCACGCGCATCAGCCGGTTCTCCACTTCCTGCACGTTTTTGCCCGGTGCGATCCGGGTGCGGTTGGAGACGCGGAAAATGTGGGTGTCGACGGCGATGGTGGGCTCACCGAAGGCGGTGTTCAGCACCACGTTGGCGGTTTTGCGGCCGACACCGGGCAGCGCCTCAAGCGCCGCCCGCGAACGGGGCACTTCACCCTCATGGTGCTCGATCAGTTGGCGGCAGAGTTTAATCACGTTGTCGGCTTTGGCATTGAACAGGCCGATGGTTTTGATGTGCTGTTTCAGCCCGTCGACACCCAGTGAGAGGATCGCCTGGGGCGTGTTGGCGACTGGAAACAGGCGGGCGGTGGCTTTGTTCACGCCGACGTCGGTGGCCTGGGCGGAAAGCACCACCGCCACCAGCAGTTCAAACGGCGTCTGGTAATTCAGCTCGGTGGTGGGCTCCGGGCGTTGCTCGCGCAAACGGCGGAATATCTCGGTACGCTTTTCCCGGTTCATGACACTCCGGTGCGAAAATAAAACAGGGCCCGGCAGTATACCGGACCCTGGGGCAGCGCTGAATTATTCCCTGATGATTCTGGCTTTCCGGCCTGATCAAGGCACGCCTTCGGCGCCATAGCGGGCTGCCTCGAGAAGGCGCTTTATCATGCGTGATTCACCGGCGCCCTGGCCGCCCTCCGGGCGGCGTCATCAGCGCGGGGCGGTCAGTCAGTGACCACCTTGCCCTCGACCACCGGCAGTTTGTCGCCGGGGTCATCGTCCATTTTCACGGTGTGGGTCTGCCCCGCCAGGCGGTAGGTGACCTTATAGCCGTCCTGCTCGCTGCGCGTTTCATTCACCGTTGAACAGCGTTGCTCGGTGGTGGTGTAGGTGTTGCCCGCCTGCATTTTTTCCTGGGTCTTGTTGCCGGCGTAACCACCGGCGGCGGCGCCCGCCACGGTGGCGGCGTCTTTACCGCTGCCGCCGCCGAACTGGTGGCCGATCACACCACCGACCACCGCGCCAATCACCGAACCGGCGATCTGATGCTGGTCTTTTACTGGTTTCTGACGCTGCACGGTGACGTCCTGGCATTTCTCGGTGGGCTCCTGCCAGGTTTTCATCGCTGGTTCCACCTTCACCACCTCGGCGTATTGGTCGGCGCTGTCAAAGGCGTTATAAGCACCGTAACCGATACCCGCCACGGCCACGACGCCCACCACGGTCAATGCCACGGTTCCCATTGTATTCATGATGGTCTCCTCATCCTGTTCCCGGATTCTTATTGGCAGTGTTGCCTGCCAGTACGACGGTATGCCTCTATTGAACGCTTTCCCGGCGGCAAATACCGGTGAATTTTGTATAACCCTGTTAAAACGAAATAGTATTTGAACTCGCTCAACTAAAAGGCGGGGGCATAAGGCAAGGATTTGAATAGAGGGACGGGATCGCGCTGAGAACGAAAGGGTCCATCGCGAATTAGCGGGAAAGTGTGCTGATTTATCGGGCTCGCTGGGCGGTGGCGGTGTGCTGAGGGTGAATCGAGGTCAAGGTGGGCCCGCCCGGGACACGCTACGAGCACGTCCCTGTGCGCTCGGGTTCGGCCGTCCATGGCCAAACACGGTCCCGGGCGGGCCCACCTTGCCCTCGATTCGGTGCCACTGGAGACGTTGCTCGCCGTCCTGGACGGACCCGACTTCAGCAAGCCCACGGCGACACCCCGGGCGGGTCCTGCTACCCAAGGCGGGCAACCGGGTCGGGCTGGCCAGGACCGTGTCCGGCCATGGACGGCCGGACTCGAGCCCGCACGGAGGCGTCTTTTTGCGTGTCCTGGCCAGCCCGCCCCGGTTGCCCGACCCCCGATGGAGAGACCAACCCCACCCCAAAAAAAACCGCAACCCGAAGGGCTGGCGCTCTTTTGTTTGGCCTCCAGCGTTGTTGTCGGTCCCCTATTTGGAATGAGCAAACGGCGCTCCCTCCGCCTAGCCGGAGGCCAAAATGACATCCAGCAGGCGGGATGCAAGCAGTGTGAACAGGCCCTAGCCGATCTTGCCGGTGGTGCGCACCCGCCGGCTGGGCCGTGGGGATGTATCCGGAGCCTGCTGGCGCCGGCCACTCAGGCGCGCGTCGGTGATGTTCTTGGCGGCGATCAGAAAGCCCAGGCCGAGGAACGCGCCGGGGGGCAACACGGCCAGCAGAAAACCCTGATAGTCGTCGATCAGTTGCAGGCGCCAGCCGGCGGCGGTGGGGCCAAACAGCAGCTCCATATTGGCGAACAGGGTGCCTTGGCCAAGCCATTCGCGCAGCCCGCCGAGCAGCACCAGCACCAGCAGGAAACCGCAGCCCATCATCAGGCCGTCGAGCAGGCTGGGCAGCAGCGGCTGGCGGCTGGCGAAACCGTCGGCGCGGCCAAGCACGGTGCAATTGGTGACGATCAGCGGAATGAAAATGCCGAGAATCTGATACAGCTCGAAGGTGAACGCCTGCATCAGCATTTCGATGGCACTGACCAGGGCGGCGATGATCATCACGAAGGCCGGCAGCCGCACGGTGTCGGTGATCCGATGGCGCAGCAGCGAGACCGCGCCATTGGAGGCCACCAGCACCACCAGGGTGGCCAGGCCCAGCCCCAACGCATTGACCACGGTGCCGCTGACCGCCAGTAACGGGCACAGGCCAAGCACCTGCACGGTGGCCGGGTTGTTGCGCCACAGGCCATCCAAGGCAATGCTTTTGTAATCGGGTTGGGCCATCGGTGCTCCGCGAGGTTCGGACAGTGCAGGCATAGGCGCCGGTCGGTGGCGCGCCGGGGCTGGGCGCAATGGTACACTCAACGCCGGGTTTCCCCGACCCCTTGTTAACCGGGGCCCCGATACTTTTTCACACTCCCTGCTACGGGACGGGATATGTTGACCAGTAAACTCCCCAACGTCGGCGTGACTATTTTTACACGCATGACGCAACTCGCGGAACACAGCGGCGCGATCAATTTGTCCCAGGGCTTTCCCGGTTTTGACGGCCCCCGCGCGTTGCGCGAAGCGGTGGGGCGGCACGTCATGGCCGGCCGCAACCAGTATGCGCCGATGGCCGGCCTGCCGGCCCTGCGCGAACAGGTGGCGATCAAGGTCGCCGGGCTTTACCAGCGTACCCTCGACGCGGACACCGAGATCACCATTACTCCGGGCGCCACCGAAGCCATCTTCTGCGCGGTCCAGACGGTGGTGGGCGCCGGTGACGAGGTGGTGGTGCTGGACCCCTGCTACGACAGCTACGAACCCTCGGTGCTGCTGGCGGGTGGGCGCTGCGTGCACGTGCCGCTGACGCTGCCGGACTTCGCGATTGACTGGCAGCGTCTTGGCGAGGCGATCACCGAACGCACTCGGCTGATCATCATCAATTCGCCGCACAACCCCAGCGGTGCGGTGATCCCCGCCGCCGATCTGGACCAGCTGGCGGCGCTGATTCGCGAGCGCGATATCTACCTGCTCGCCGACGAGGTTTATGAGCATCTGGTCTTCGACGGCCACCGGCACGCCAGCGTGTTGAGCCACGAAGAGCTTTACCAGCGGGCCTTCGTGGTCAGTTCGTTTGGCAAGACCTACCACGTGACCGGTTGGAAAACCGGCTATGTGGTGGCGCCGCCGGCGCTCAGCGCGGAGCTGCGCAAGGTCCACCAGTACGTTAATTTTTGTGGGGTCATGCCGATACAGTGCGCGTTGGCGGAATTCATGGCCGCCCACCCGGAGCATGTGCATGAGCTGCCGGCTTTCTACCAGGCCAAGCGCGATCATTTTTGCGATCTGCTGGCCGGTTCGCGCTTTACGTTCAGCCGCACCCCGGGCACCTATTTTCAACTGGCGGACTATTCCGCCCTCCGCGATGATTTGGACGACGTGGCCATGGCGGAATGGCTGGCGCGGGAAAAGGGCGTCGCGGCGATCCCGGTGTCGGTGTTCTACCAGCGGCCGCCGGCCACGTCACGACTTCTGCGTTTCTGCTTCGCCAAGCAGGAAGACCTGCTTGGCGAAGCGGCACAAAGGCTGTGTGAGATATGAACCGCTGCTCCGATCTGAAGCTGGCGCTGGTCCAGACTTCGTTGTACTGGGAACAGCGTGACGCCAATCTGGCTCATCTGGAGCAGCGTCTTGAACAATGCCAGGGCGCGCATTTGATTGTGTTGCCGGAAATGTTCACCACCGGCTTTTCGATGACGCCCGCCGGCGTGGCGGAGCCGGCCGACGGGCCGACGCTGGCCTGGTTGCGGACTCAGGCGGCGCGCTTGCAGACGGTGATCACCGGCAGCGTAATGGTGCGCACCGACGGCGGCGGTTACCGAAACCGTCTGTTCTGGGTGGGCGGCGATCAGCACGCGCATTACGACAAGCGGCACCTGTTCCGCATGGCCGGCGAGCACCAGCGTTACCAGGCCGGTGAGCGCGCGTTGACGGTAACGCTGAACGGCTGGCGAGTCCGTCCGTTGATCTGTTACGACCTGCGCTTTCCGGTGTGGAGCCGTGATGCGCGCAATACCGACCTTCTGCTTTACGTGGCCAACTGGCCGGCGCCGCGCCGGCTGCACTGGAACCGCCTTCTGGCGGCGCGGGCGATAGAGAACCAGTGTTACGTGGCGGCGGTGAATCGCATTGGCGAGGATGGCAATGGCCACCCCTACAGCGGCGACTCCCGCGCACTGGATTTCAACGGCGAGGTGCTGGCCGACGCCGGCGACCGCGACCAGGTGATGCACGTGACCCTGAACCAGGCGGCGCTGGCCGACTACCGGGAGGCCTTCCCGGCTTGGCAGGACGCGGACCGCTTTACTTTGGAGTTGCCATGATTCGTCCGATTTTGCGCATGGGCGATCCTCTATTGCTGCGGCCGGCGGCGCCGGTGCCGGCGTTTGACACACCGCCGTTGCACCGCTTGATCGAGGACATGGTCGACACCATGCGCGCGGTCGGTGGGGTCGGCCTGGCCGCGCCCCAGATCGGAGTCGAACTGCGCCTGGTGATTTTCGGCTTCCAGCACAGCGACCGATATCCGGACGCCGAGGCGGTGCCAGAGACGATTCTGATCAACCCCGAGCTGACACCGGTTGGCGAGGTGCTCGAGGAAGATTGGGAAGGTTGCCTGTCGGTGCCAGGTATGCGCGGGCTGGTGCCGCGCTACCGGGATCTGCTGTATCGCGGTTTCGATCCCTTTGGCGCGGTGATTGAACGTCGCGTTAGCGGTTTTCATGCCCGTGTGGTTCAGCATGAATGCGACCACCTGGATGGGATTCTCTATCCCATGCGCATTCGCGATCTGTCCTGTTTTGGTTTCTCCGATGCCTTGTTTGCGGAGGGCTCCCTGCCGCCGGAGGAATAAAACCTCTCAAGCTTCAGGTTACAAGTTTTAGGCTACAAGCTTCAGGCTACAAGCTTCAGGTTACAAGCTTCAGGCTACAACACGGGCGAGGCCGTGATGGCGCCAAGGCCGTGCCCGCGCCCCATCTGAAAACTGAAAACTGAAAACTGAAAACTGCCCCCCCCTGCCTTAGTCGCAGGCGCTGTCGAGTGCCACTTGCGCGGGACGGGTGAACAGAGTGCCGTCCTGATCGCGTAAATAGAGCAGGGCGCGATGCACCGCTTTGATCACCGCTCGGGGCGTGATAGTGGCACCGCTGAACGCATCGAACACGCCGCCGTCCTTGTGCACTGCCCAGCCGTCGGTGTCCGGTCGCCGAAGTGAATGTCCCTGGAAACTTTCAATCCAATCCGACTTGCGCCGTTCGATGGCGTCGCCGAGCCCGGGGGTTTCGTGGTGGGGCGGCACCACGCGCACGCCCAGCACCCGGCCATCGCGGGCCACGCCAATCAGCAGGTCGATGGCGCCGCCGTAGCCATCCGGCGCGGTGGCTTCCACCACCACGCCGCGGGCTTCGCCGTTGAGCCGGGCCCGATACAGCGTTTTCTCACCCGGCCCCAAGCGCGGGTCGCTGACGCGGATGGCATCCTCGCGCAGCCGGTTGTCGTGGCGTTGCGCCGGCATCACTTGGGCCAGGGCGGTGCTCAGCGCCGCCTGCCGGTTGCAGGTTACCTGCTCTTGCGTGGCCTGGTGGGTGAGCGCCAGCAGGCCGCTGGCGCCGAGCGCGAACAGCCCCAGAATAACGGCGTTACGTACCACCGCGCCGCTGATCACTGGCGCTTGCTCCGGTGGCCGTAGGCGGTGGGTCGGGTGTAGTAATCGATAAACGGCACCGCCAGGTTGAGCAGCAAGACGGCGAACGCCAGCGCGTCCGGGTAGCCGCCGAAGCTGCGGATCACCCACACCAGGACGCCGATCAGCAGCGCATAGATCAGCCTGCCCCGGGGGGTGGTGGAGGCGCTGACCGGATCGGTGGCGATGAAAAACGCGCCCAGCATGGTGGCGCCGGAAAACAAGTGGAACAGGGGGCCGGCGAAGCGCAAGGGGTCGACCAGGTTGGCGACGACGGCCGGCGCCGCCAGGCCCAGCAGAACACCCACCGGAATGCGCCAGCCGATCACGCGCCGCGCCAGCAGGTAGAGGCCACCGGCCAGGAAGGCCAGGTTCACCCACTCCCAACCGGCGCCGGCGACATGGCCATGAAGAATGGGCTGCTCGGCCAGCAGCGGAGCGTTGCCCACCCAGGTGCGGAAGGTATCCAACGGAGTGGCGCCGCTGAAACCGTCGGCGCCGGGCAGATCAAGGAACAGTGACAGGCTGTGCGACAACGAGAAAGGCTGGCCCGGCTCGGCCCAGCGGGTCATCGCCAGCGGGAAGGACACCAGCAGCACCACGTAGCCGACCATGGCCGGGTTGAACGGATTCATGCCGAGCCCGCCGTAGAGCTGCTTGGCGACCATGATGGCGAAACCGCTGCCGATCAGAATCAACCACCAGGGTGAGCCGGGCGGCAGCGACAGCCCCAGCAGCACCCCGGTGACCAGAGCGCTGCCATCGCTCAGGTGCAACGCCAACGGACGGCCGCGCAGGCGCAACATCAGGGCCTCGGCGGCCAGTGCCACCAGCGCCGCCCACAGCACGTTGAGCAACGGCCCGGCGCCGAACAACCATACCAGGGTCGCGAGCCCGGGCAGGGTGGTATAGAGCACCTGGCGCATCACAGCGGCGGTGCCAAGGGCGCCGGCGGTGTGGGGGGCGGGGGCGTTAATCAGAGGTTTCCTGGCCATTAATCCTCCACCAGGCCCTGGGCCCGCACCGCTTGCGTTAGTGCCTCGCGGCTGCGGTGCGCCTCGCGTTCCAGTTGCTTCAGTTCGGCGTCCCAGCGGCGCAGGGTGTCGGTGTCGGCACTGTCGCGGCCGGCACGCAGACGTTCGGCGTGCCGGCGCAGCGCGACTTCCGCCCGTGCCGCTTCCACCTTGAGGGTTTTCAAATCCTTGCCCGCGCGCTGTTGGAGGTCGCTCTTGGCCTGTTCCATCAGCGTGTCCAGGGCGGCACGCTCCTGGTCGGCGCGCGCTTTCAGTTGCGCCACGCGCTGTTCCATGCCGGCCACATCATTGTGATCGTTGCTCTGCGGGTGTTCCGCCTGGGCGCGCTGAGCGCGCTGCAGCGCGGCGTGCGCCTGTTTGTATTGTTTGTGGGCACGACCATAGGCGCTTTTCAGCGCTTTCAGGCGTCGTTCGCGTTGATCGCTGGCGGTGGCGGTGGGCGTTGCCTTGGGCGCCGCCGCCACCACTCCCGATGGCGCCGTGTCAGCCTGTGGGGCACGGCCTTGCAGGCGATCGGCCTGCTGCTTGAGGTCCGAGGCGCGCTGACGCAATTCCACGGCGTTGGCCGCGCCCTGGGCTTCGGCGGTGGCGGCGGCGCGTTGCGCGGCCTTATAGGCGGTGATCGCGCGGCCCAGTTGTTTTTTCTGGTTGCCGCCGTGGTGATCTGGCGCGGCGCTGGTGGCGGCGGCACGGTCCCGGTTGGCCTCCAGGCGGGCCCGGCGCCGTTGCTCTTTCTCCGCCTGCTCCCGTTCCAGGCGGGCTTGGCGCGCCTCGAAGCGCAGCCGCGCCCGGTCGGCTTTGATCTGCTCGTCATCGTGGGCGCGCAGCGCCTGCTTGGCGTAACGGTAATAGTGCACCAGCGGAATGTGGCTGGGGCAGACGTAGGCGCACGCGCCGCATTCGATGCAATCGATCAGATCGTTTTGACGGGCACGTTCGAACTGATCGCAGCGGGCGTGCCAGTAAAGCTGCTGAGGCAACAGGCTGGCCGGGCACACGGTGGCGCAGTCGCCACAGCGTATGCAAGCCTGCTCGGGGGGCGGCTCGGGCAGCTCGCGGGCGTCCGCGGCGATCAGGCAGTTGCTGATTTTCACCACCGGCACGCTGGTGTCGCTGAGGGTAAAGCCCATCATCGGGCCGCCCATCAGCAGACGTACCAGACGGTGGCGGTCCAGGCCGGCGTGCTGCAACAGCTGCTCCACTGGGGTGCCGAGCAAGACTTCATAGTTGCCGGGCCGGGCGACGGCGTCGCCGGTGACCGTGGTGATCCGCGAAATCAGCGGCTCGCCGTCGATCACCGCCCGCTTGATGGCGTAGGCGGTGGCCACGTTCTGGCACACCACGCCGGCCTGGGAGGGCAAGGTGCCGCTGGCGATCTCCAGGCCGGTGAGCAACTGAATCAGTTGTTTCTCGCCGCCGGAAGGATAACGGGTGGGCACCACCCGCAGCTCGCAATCGCGCTCGGACATCGCCGCCCGCAGCGCATCGATCGCCTCGGGCTTGTCGTCTTCGATGCCAATCAAGGTGCGAGAAGGGTTAAGCAGATGTTGCAGAATGTCGATGCCGATGGCGATCTGCCCGGCGCGCTCGCGCATCAGGCGATCATCGGCGGTGATGTAGGGCTCGCACTCCGCCGCGTTAATGATCAGCGTGTGCACGCGCTGGCCTTCGCCCAGGCGTGTTTTCGCGGCGCTGGGGAAGCCGGCGCCGCCGAGCCCGGCAATGCCCGCCTGGCGCAGCCGTTGCACCAGCTCGGTGGGCGCGGCGCGGCGATAATCCGGCCACGGCTCCAGGGGACCCCAGCGGTCTTCGCCATCGCTGTCGATGACGATACAGAGAGCGTCCCCAGCGGCGGTGCCGGGCACCGGGTGGGGCCCGATGGCGACCACGGTACCGGAGGTGCTGGCGTGGACCGAGGTGCTGACGGTGCCCTGGGCGTCGGCGATGCGCTGGCCTTTGAGGACCCGCTCACCCACCGTCACCCGTGGCCGGGCCGGCGCGCCGAGGTGCATGTTGAGTGGCAGTACCAGACGGTCGGGCGGCGGCCCGACGCGGATCGGTGCGGCGTTGGAACGCGCCTTATGCGCGGGCGGATGAACGCCGCCGGGGAAATCGTATTCCGATTCGGAGCGTCGTGCCCGGGTCCACAGATGGCGGATCACAGGTTGGTCACCGCCAGCCGTTGGGCCGGGCTGTGGCCGATACCGTCAGGCTGGCCCGCCGGGCTGCGCTCGCCGAGTGGCAGCATATCGATGCAGTCCACCGGGCAGGGCTCCACGCACAGATCGCAGCCGGTGCACTCGTCCTCGATCACCGTGTGCATCAGGCGCGCGGCGCCGACGATGGCGTCCACCGGGCAGGCCTGAATGCACTTGGTGCAGCCGATGCACTCCGCCTCGCGAATGAACGCCACTTTCTTTTCGCCGGCGTCGGCGCTGCCGTCGTCATCCAGAGCCAGGGGCTCTCTGCCGAGCAATTCGGCGAGGGCGTCCGCGGTGCTCTGGCCGCCGGGCGGGCAACGGTTGTGTATCTCGCCGGCGGCGACCGCCTCGGCATAGGGGCGGCAACCCGGGTGGCCGCACTGGCCGCACTGGGTCTGCGGCAACAGGGCGTCGATGCGCTCCACCACCGGGTCGCCTTCGACGCGGAATTTATCCGAGGCATAGCCGAGCAAGGCGCCAAACAGCGCCGCCAGAGCCAGCAATACCAGCACCGCGATCAACACCGCCGTCATGGTTTGATCAATCCGGAAAAGCCCATGAAAGCCAACGACATCAGGCCGGCGGTGATCAGGCCGATGCCGGGGCCACGAAACGCCTCGGGTACGTCGGCCACGGCGATGCGTTCACGCAGGGCGGCGAACAACACCAGCACCAGGGAAAAGCCCAGCGCCGCGCCCAGGCCGTAGGTCAGCGAACTCATGAACGTGGCGTCTTGCTGCCGCACGTTCAGCAACGCCACGCCGAGCACCGCGCAATTGGACGTGATCAACGGCAGGAACACCCCCAGCACACGGTATAACAGCGGGCTCGAGCGCTTCACGAACATTTCGGTGAATTGCACCGCCACCGCGATCACCAGAATAAAACTCAGCGTGCGCAGGTACTCCAAGTGCAGGGGCACCAACAGCCAGGCCCACATTAAATAGGAGAGCAGCGAAGAAAGCGTCAGCACGAACGTGGTGGCCAGGGACATGCCGATGGCGGTTTCCATGCGGTTGGAAACGCCCATGAACGGGCACAGGCCCAGAAACTGGACCAGCACGAAATTGTTGACCAGAACGGCACTGATCAGGATCAGAAGATAGTCGGTCATCGGCGTTTCCGGGGCGTTTGTGGCGCCATGGTTCTCTGCCGGGGCGTCGGTTTGACGCTCCCGGCGGCGATTTTAGCAAAATTTTCGTTTCCGGTGGCCCCCGCCGCAGGCCGCATGTGCCTTGAGCTGGCGGCGATCATGGCCTGGTCACCTGGCGCGCGGGCCCGCTCCGGGTGGAACCATCGATAAGATACGCAGCCTATGTTCCGGTAGGGTGGTCGACCATGGACTGCCATTGAAGACACGGATAGAGGAAAACCCTATGAAAATCGTAAAGCTCATGAGCATCGCCCTGCTGGCCGTCGGCCTCAATGCCACGGCCCTGGCCCAGCAACCGGGCCCCCAGGGAGGCGATCAGGTAGACCAGCTCGACCAACTGGTTAATTTGAGCGACAGCCAGAAAAAAGACATTCGCGGCATGATGCAGGATTCCGAAGCCAAGGTCATGAAACTGCGCATGGAAGCCCAAGACGCCCAGCAGCAGCTTGGCGAGCAGATCAAACCGGATTTCGACGAGGATGCGATTCGCGACAACGCCGAGCGCCTTGGCGAAGTCACCGGCGAAGTCACCGCCGAATCCGCGCTTCTGCAAGCGCGCATTCAGAAAACCCTGACCAGCGAGCAGCGCGCCACCCTTGAGCAGAAGGCCAAGGAGCAGCAGGAGCAGATGCGCAAAATGCAGCAACAGATGCAACAGCAGCAGCAACAACAGCGCTAACCGCTCCGGTTACGCTGCCCAGAAAGCCGCGGTTTTGCCGCGGCTTTTTTTATTCATCTTTTGGTGCATCGCGATTTAGGGTAAGCGGCTTTTTGGGGATCGTGATTGGGCTACTTGATTGGGAGCGCGGGGCAAGGGCTGTGCCTGGAGGGAGCTGTTTGGCCAGGGATGGCCAAACTAACAGCGACCAAGGATGGCTTGAGCGGTCCCTCCAGGCACAGCCCTTGCCCCGCACACGGAGCAGCGTCACCGCGCCGGGTCATCGCGCCGCCGGGTTGCGGCAGGGAAATAAGCCTGGCGGGGACTGGAACGCCGTCCGGCTGCGCCGGTTCGCGATCAAGGATGGCTCCTACAGCGGCTCCGTTGCTGGGTCGGTGTCACCCTGCTGAAAACTGAAAACTGAAAACTGAAAACTGATCCGCTAATCCGCGTCGCGGGGCTTAAAGCACACCGTGGTGCCGTCGCTGTTGAGGTGTTCGATGCGTTCCGGGCGACCTTTCGCGTCCAGGGTCACCAGGCCTATGCCGGCGCCGTTCCACAGCCGTTCGCCGGCGTCGCGGGGCTCCGGCAGGTAGGGGGTGACGGCGAGACGGCGCCGCTTGGTGAAGCCGTTGAGCGGCGACCAGGGCGCGTACAGCCAGCGGTTGAGCCGGTCGAACCAGCTCAGCAGGCGATCGGGAAAGCGGTTTTTCAGGCCGCTGTCGGTAAGCTGCCAGATGCGCGGGCCGTGCTGGCGCTGACGAATGCGCACCCGGTACACGAAGGAATAGTGGACGTCGCCGGAGAGCACTACGTAATTCGCGGGGGTGCGCGAATGGCGAAAAATATTCAGGATCACTCGCGCGGCGCCGCGGTGAGCCATCCAGTTTTCCGCGTCCACGGTGAGGGGTTTGCCGGCCAGGGAAAACAGCTTCTGCACGGTTTCTATCAATTTGACGCCAAAAATCGGCGCGGGGGAAACAATCACCGCGGCGGGTTGATTGAGTAACTCCTGTTGCAGCTCGGTGAGCGCTTCCCAATCCATCAGACCGGAGGGGCGTGTGGGGCTGCGTTCGCTGCGCCAGCGTCGGGTGCGGGTGTTGAGCACCACGATCTTGGGGCTGCCGGGCAGGCTGAAGTGCCACCGTTCAAAGGTCAGCAGGCGGTCGATCAAGGCATCGTGCGGGGCTGCTTGCAAGTCGCCATCGGCGCCTTCTTCAAGCAGCGTGACGAGGTCGTCCAAGGGTTCTTCGAAGGCCTCCGGCTGATTGCCCCAGCCCTGGCAGAGCAGGTAGCCGATCAGTGCATTGCCAATGATGCGGCGCGAGAACGGGTGGCCGTAAGCGGTGGCTTCCCAGGCGGCGGTCAGGTTCCAGTCGTCGGTGACGTCGTGGTCGTCGAACATCATCACCGTGGGCAAATGGGCGAGCACCCGCGCGGCGGCGGGCAAGTCGGCGACAAAGCCGTCGATAATACGCTGCTGATTTTGCGCATCGATGCGCTGGTCGTCGTCTGCCCCGACCATCGGGGCGGGGTCGATCAGCCGCCAGGGTAATGGCGACCAGACCAGCAGATACATGGCCAGCACTTCACTGAACGTCACCAGGTGACGGCGGGCGCTGTCGGTGGTGAAAATTGGCTTTTTGACGCCGCCGAAGAAACGCTCGCGCAGCGCCCGGTTGACCTTGAGCGCCGGCAGCAGCCGTTGCCGATGGTGGTTGTCGGGATGGCGGTACAGCTCGTCACTGTGGCGCACCACTGCCCCTTCCAGGGGCTCGCCGGGCAGGCCGAGCTGTTTGATCAGCGCTTGAACGGCGCACAGCATCGGCGCGGACACATCGTCCGCGTAGATCTGATCGCCGGTCAACAGCAGCAGGGCGGGGCGCGCTTTCGGGTCGGTGGGGCGCTCGGCAATCAGGGCGTCGGCGCGGGTCAGGCCATCACGGCTGGGGTGGTGGGGCTTGCGGCAGGAGCCGTACAACAACTGCCGGCGCTCGCTGTGGACCACGAAGGTGGGGTGGCGCTCGCCGGCGTAGAGCAGGTGGCTGGCCCAGTCGGCGATGCCGGTGCCGTCCGGCAGGCACAGGTCGTAGCCGATCAAGGCCGCCTCGGCGAGCGGCGCTTCAAGATGCAGATCAATCAGATGCAGAAACGCCTGGCGGCCCAGCGGCACCACGCGGCAGGGCAGTTGTCGCGCCGACCATTGGCGGCTGGGGCCGTCGGCGCCGTTTTCGAACAGCTTCAGGGTCAACGCCAGGCGCCGGCTGGCGACCAGCCACAGCACCAGCCGTTGCGGCTCCAGCCGCCTCAGTATCGGGCCGGCCAGCACCGGCGGGTTACTGCGAAGCGCGGAGTCGGCCACGGTTAATCCTTTTGCCTGCGGGAAGGGCCCCGGCCGCGCGAAGGCGCGGCCGGAGGATCAGCGTACTTCCATGCCGGGCTGGGCGCCGCTGTCCGGGGCAAGCAGGAAGATGTCCTCGCCGCCGGGGCCGGCGGCCAGCACCATGCCCTCGGAGAGGCCGAATTTCATCTTGCGCGGCGCCAGGTTGGCGACCAGCACCACCAGCCGGCCCTCCAGTTCCTCGGGTCGGTATTTGGCTTTGATGCCGGCGAACACATTGCGTTCCCCCCATTCGCCCACGTCCAGGGTCAATTGCAGCAGCTTGTCCGCGCCGTCCACGTGCGCCGCGCGGCTGACCCGGGCGACCCGCAGCTTGACCTTGAGGAAATCGTCCAGGGTGATGGTGTCCGCGCTGTCGTCATCGGCCGCTGCGTCGCTGGTCGCCGCCTGGGCCTTTGGCTCGGCGCGGGTGTGGGTGTCCTTGGAGTCGTTCAGCATGGACTCGATCTGGGCCATGTCGACCCGGGCCATCATGGCGCTGAACTTATTGATGTCATGCTCAAGCAACAGTTGCTGATGGTCGGCCCAGGTCAGCGGCGCGATGTTGAGGAACGCCTCGGCGCGCGCCGCCAGCTCCGGCAGCACCGGCTTCAGATACAGGACGAGCAGGCGGAATACGTTGAGCGCGGTGGCGCACACCGCCAGGACTTCTTTGTCGCGGCCTTCTTCCTTGGCCAGGGTCCAGGGGGCCTTTTCCGCGATGTAGACATTGGCGTGATCGGCCAGGGTCATGATCTCGCGCATCGCCTTGCTGAACTCGCGCTGTTCGTAGAAGGTGGCGATGCGTTCCGCCGCCTCCTGGGCTTCGCGCACCAGCAGCGGGTTGTCCAGGTCCGGCCCCAGGTTGCCGCCGAATTTGGCGACGAAATTGCCGGTGCGGCTGGCGATGTTGACGACCTTGCCGACCAGGTCGGTGTTAACGCGCTGGGCGAAGTCTTCCAGGTTGAGGTCGAAATCGTCCACCCGGCTGTTGAGCTTGGCGGCGAAGTAATAACGCAGGTATTCCGGGTTGAGATGATCCAGATAGGTGCGGGCCTTGATAAAGGTGCCCCGGGATTTGGACATCTTGGCGCCGTTCACGGTGACGAAACCGTGGCTGAAAATGGCGGTGGGCTTGCGCAGGCCGGCGCCGTCGAGCATCGCCGGCCAGAACAGGCCGTGGAAGTTGATGATGTCCTTGCCAATAAAGTGATAGAGCTCGGCGTCGGAATCCGCCTTCCAGTACTCGTCGAAGTCCCAGCCTTCGCGGTCGCACAGGTTCTTGAAGCTGGCCATGTAGCCGATCGGCGCGTCCAGCCAGACGTAGAAATACTTGCCCGGGTAGCCGGGAATCTCGAAGCCGAAGTAGGGCGCCTCCCGGGAGATGTCCCAGGGCTGCAGATCCTCGATCCATTCCTGAAGTTTGTTGGCCACGCCTTCCTGCAACGACCCCGAGCGGGTCCATTCGCGCAGCAGCGGCTCGAACCGGGGCAGGTCGAAGAACAGCTGGATGGTCTGTTTCTCCACCGGGGTGGCGCCGCTCACCGCCGAATAGGGGTCGATCAGATCCGAGGGTGAATAGGTGGCGCCGCACACCTCACAGTTGTCGCCGTATTGATCCGTGGCGCCGCATTTCGGGCAGGTGCCACGCACGAACCGGTCAGACAGAAACATGCCCTTTTCCGGATCGTACAGCTGGGTGATTTCCTTCTCGAGGATGTAGCCCGCGTCTTTGTTGCGCTGGAAGATCATCTCCGAGAACGCCCGGTTCTCCGGACTGTGGGTACTGTAGTAATTGTCGAAGCGGATCTGGAAGTCGGCGAAATCCCGCTCGTGGTCGGCCTTCACCGTGGCGATCTGCTGCTCCGGGGTGACGCCGTTTTCCTCCGCCTTGAGCATGATGGCGGTGCCGTGGGCGTCGTCGGCGCACACGTACAGGCACTGTTCGCCACGCAACTTCTGGAACCGCACCCAGATGTCGGTCTGGATGTATTCCAGCAGGTGGCCCAGGTGGATGGGCCCATTGGCGTAGGGCAGGGCACTGGTGACCAGGATCTTGCGGACTTGTTCACTCATAGGGGGACGGCAACATCAGCAGAAAATCGAACCGCTATGATACTGGCCCGCTGGCGCCATTTCACCCGTTGCGCGGGACTCAATCGCCGCCGCTGCTGGTCAGGCTCCGATTGCGCTGTAACGCTTCCAACACCTGATCCCGGGAGACCGGTTTGCTGAGGTAGTCGTCGACCCCGGCGGCGCGGGCTTTCTGCACGTAATCGCCGGTGGCGTGGGCGGACAACGCAATGATCCAGCAGGGGTCGATATCGCGGTTCTGCTCGAACAGGCGAATCTCCCGGGTGGCCTGATAGCCGTCCATCACCGGCATCTCGCAATCCATGAACACCACGTCCCAGTTGCCCGGCTGGTCCTGCACCCTTTGCAGTGCCTGGGCGCCGTTGACCAGCAGGGTGGCGTGAATGCCCATGGAGCGCAGAATGCTGTCGATGACCAGCTGATTGACGGCGTTGTCTTCCACCACCATCACATTCAGCCGGGCCAGGCGTGGGTGATTGCGGGCAGCCGCCGAGACTTCCGGCTCCGGTTTTGCCGGCGCTCGCTCGTGCAGTTGCGAGGCGAGCGTGTGGCGCAGGGCCCGCGAGGACACCGGCGTTTCCACCAGCAGCATATCGCCGGGCAATTCACCGGTGATGTCGGTGCCACTGGCTTGCAGAATCAGCAACGGCGGGTCGCCCAGGCGGCGGCGGATGTCGAGCAATTCGGTGCGGCGGGCCAGATTGGGCTCCGAGGCGATCAGCACGTCCACCGGTGGGGTAGCCGCGTTGAGCGCGCTCAGCGTCTGCTCGCAGTCGGCGTATTCATCCACTTCCAGACCCCAGCGGGTCATCAGTTGCGACAGGCTGAGCGTCAGCGAAGCGTCATGATTGATCATCATCACGCGCTGGCCGGCGAGGCTGTCCACCGGCTTGCGCGACGTGCTGACCCGGGTGGGCAGGGTAATCCAGAACGTGGCGCCGCGCCCCAGCGAACTGGAAACACCGATTTCGCCGCCCAGCAACTCGGTGAGCCGCTTACAGATGGTCAGGCCGAGACCGGCGCCCTGGTGTTTATGGCGGCCACCCCGGGCGCCGTGGCTGAACACCTGGAACAGGGTTTGCTGCTGGGCCTCGTCGAGCCCGGTGCCGGTGTCCGCCACCTCTATCATCAGTACGCAGTGGCCCTGTTCGTCCGGTGGCTGGCGCACGCTCAGATGCAGAGCCACCTGGCCGTGATCGGTAAACTTGAAGGCATTGCTGAGCAGGTTGGTGAGCACCTGTTTCAAGCGGATCGGATCGGTGTTGATGCTGTTGGGCACGCGGGAGTCGATAAAAGTGTACAGCGGCACCCGGGCTTCCAGTGAGCGCATGGCGAACAGACGCACGCAATCGTCCACCATCGCTTCCACGTCGACGTCCTGGAATTCCAGTTCCAGCTTGCCCGACTCTATACGCGAATAATCGAGGATGTCGTTGATCACGGTGACCAGCGATTGGGTCGACTGGTAGATGGTGTCCACGTATTGCGCCTGCTGATGACTCAGATCAGTGCGCCGCAGCAGATCGGTCATGCCGATGATGCCGTTCATCGGGGTGCGGATCTCGTGGCTCATGGTGGCCAGGAATTCGCTCTTCGCCTGGTTGCGAGCGCCGGCTTTAAAAGCGTCCATCTCGGCCACGGCTTTGTCGCGCACCGACACCGCGTGCGCTTCCTTAAGCCGGGTGATGCGTCGCGCCAGGGCCAGCGAGAGCAGAATAACCTCTAAAAAGACGCCGACCTGAACCAGGTTCTCGGTGAGCGCGTTGCGTGGCGCCAGGCCGTACTTGTTCAGCGACATGGCCGCCGCCCCGGCGATAAAACAGGCCCAGGCAAAGGTGAAGATACGGGCGTCGGGGTCGCGGGCGGCGGTGCGCAGCAGCCCCGCCGCGAGAATGCCGAAATCCATCGCCAGGATCGCCAGCACGCTGATCGGAATCAACACCTCGCGGCTGACGAAAGGCGCCGCCAACAGCAACACCACCCCCAACGTGACCAGCAGACGCAGCAAACGGGCCAGCGGTGGTGATCGATCCGGCAGGTTCAGAAAATGCAGGGTGAACAGCGACGGCAGAATCACCAGCAGCGGCAGCAGATAGTGCAGCACGTACTGGCTGATCAGAGGCGAAGACGGCCACAGATACTTGTGCGCGAAGCCGTGCAGCACCGCCATGAACAGGGTGATCGACAACGACCAGAACACATAAAGAAGATAGGCTTTTTCGCGGATCGAAAAAAACAGCGACAGGTTGTACAGAATCATCACCAGCATGCCGCCGAAGAACAGGCCTTGAAGCAGGGTGTGATTGAGCGTGCTGTGCTCAAACGCGGACTTGCTCATCAGGCTCAGAGGCAGTTGAATGCTGTGGGGCGACGCGACTTTGATCAATATCGTGTAGCGTTCCCCGGTAGCCAGTGTCAGTGGGAACACCGGCACCGGATACGGATCGGGGCGCACATCGAAGCGTCGGTCCATGCCGGCTTGCTGATGGCTGAGCAGCTTCCCGGTGGCTGAGAGCAAATAGACGTCCAGGGTGCCGAGCATGGCGTAGTCCACCAGCAGCCGCCATTCGGTATCCGGATTGCTGACGTTAACCAGCGGCAGACGGAACCAGCACTGATCGTTGGTGAAGCCGAGATTGGGAAGAGTGCGCCCGCTCGCCTGCCAGGGCCAGGTTGTGGAGGGGTGCAACAGACCGGGCAGGTCCGGGAGGCGATCCGCTGCGTCGCAGAAATAATCCAGTTGCGGATAGGGCGTGTAACGGTCATTGGCGCGCTCGAGGGCGAGAGCGTCGTCGGCGTGCGCCACGCCGCTGGCCAGGATGAACAACAGCAGCACCCCGATAAAACGCAGTGTGGTGGAAACAGCATCCTGCAACAAAATAATCGATACCCCGCGAAGCGCTCCTTATGGAGGGACCCGGGGAATCTCTGAATCCGAACACCGGACGCCGCGAGCATCCTGTTATTGTTCCAGCGCGGCCACGGTGGTTGTCGGTATTCAAGCCCCAGCCACTGGCCGGCATAAGGGCCCGGGTTCAGGGATTCTCCGCTTATCGGGATGCTAGCAGTGCTGTCGCGGTGGCTCAATCAATGAACCGGCCGGCGCAAGCCGCCAGGCACGGAAAACCGGTCGGGACGGCCATTGGGCGGCTCTGGAACCGGCCCGCCGCCGGGGATAAAAAAGGGTGCGGATTGGTGCTTTTTACTAAAAAAAGGGGGAAATCATGTCGATGACGGTGATGCCGTTCCCGGTGGGGCCGATTGTCGGCAGCGCTGATCAGACCAGTGTGCGGCTGTTCGCGGCAATGCCATCGGGCGCCTTGAAGGCCGGTCAGAAACTGCCTCTGGGCCGGGTGCGCTGGCGGCCGGTGGGCGAGGAGCGCTGGCGCGGGCCGACCCATTTCCGTATCAATGGAAATTTCGACAGCTCCGGCGTGGTAGTGCTGAAAGGCCTGCAACCGAACACCCGCTATGAGCATCAGGCTGGTTTTGTCGACGACATCGACCTGCCGGATGAGCAGTTGGACTGGCAGGCCATGCACAAAGGCCACTTTCGCACCGCGCCGCGGGATCACAAGCAGCCGGTGAGTTTTTTGTTCGGCTCCTGTTGCTACCGGTTTGTCGGTACCGACCATGAGATTGAAGACACCCGCGCGGATCGCATCTTCTCGGTGATGGCGGAGAACGCCGCCGCCGAGCGCACGGACTTTGTGTTGTTTGGCGGTGATCAGGTGTACGCCGATGCCACCTGGAAAGTGGCGGCGGCGTCTTCCCAGCAACAGTATTTCGATCTTTATCGGCAGAGCTTCGGGCAACCGCACATCCGCCGTCTGATGTCCGATTACAACCAGCACATGATCCTCGACGACCACGAGATCGAGAACAACTGGCCGGCGCGCGCCAACGCCGACCTGTGGACCAGCAAGTACCCGGCGGCAATGAAAGCTTATCAGATCTATCAGGCGTCCCATTCCCCGGCGGTCCCGCTGAATCAGGAAGGCTCGCGCCTGGACCGTGACCCGGATGCGCTCTGGTACAGCTATCGCTGGGGCTGCGCGGACTTCTTCCTGATGGACCTGCGCACCGAGCGGGTACTCAGCCGTTGGCCGTGGCAGCGCAAGATTATGTCCGGGGCGCAGGAGGAAGCGGTGATCCAGTGGCTGCACCGCGAGCCGGATCGGGTCAAATGCCTGGTGTCCTCGGTGCCGTTGTTTCCTGAACAGCGCTGGCCGTTTCGTGGAGAGGATGCCTGGGAAGGGTTTCGCGCCCAGCGGCAGCGCTTGCTGGATGCCATTCGTGACAGTGGTTGCCGGCGGTTGCTGGTGCTCAGCGGCGACGTGCATGCCTCTTTGTATGCCCGTCTGGAGCGGCGCAACCAGGCGCCGGTGCACGCCTGGATCTGCTCGGGTCTGTTCTGGCCCACCGCCTTGATGGCGTTTCGCTGGTACCGGCCGATGATCCGCGACAATCACCGTTTGCCCGGCTTGCTGGCGCCATCGATCGGTAAAGTGACGGTGCCTGGCGAGGTGTACAGCCGGGACGCGTTTTCCCGGGTCAGCGTGGACGAAAACGGCGCCCGGTTGAGTCTGTTTGACCGCCGTGGGCAGTTTCTGCCTCAGGCAAGCAAGGAATTGCAATGGTAATGTCTCTCATTAAAGATAGCGGATTTCCTACATGAATTGACGTTTCCGGCTGATATCGCAGAGCGAAGTCAGCGCTTATAGTCGATCGGGCATGGACGCGAACGAACACGGAAGTTCATCTCGGCCCGGTACAGTCGCCCGCCCCCCAAAGGCGGGCGTCTTTTTTTGTGTGCTCCCTTCCTGACCGTCGATCCGCCCGGTTGCGTTCCCGGTGGCGGGCGCGATAATGGCGCCGACCGCGCTGGCCAACTCCGGTGACGCGGTGCCACAACCAGGAGAGCGCATGGCCGAGCCCATCGAAATCGACGTCCTGAAAGCCAAGCTCAATCAGGAAACCGCCCGCGCCGGTTGGGCCGAGTTGCAGCCATTCTTCGCCCGTGGCCAGACCGTGGCGGTGTCCGGTGACCTGGATCTGATTGAGGTCGCGGTCGCTT
Organism: Alloalcanivorax mobilis; assembly: GCF_002864685.1. Taxonomy (GTDB): domain Bacteria; phylum Pseudomonadota; class Gammaproteobacteria; order Pseudomonadales; family Alcanivoracaceae; genus Alloalcanivorax; species Alloalcanivorax mobilis. Next base: position 26,829 of record NZ_NMQZ01000009.1, on the reverse strand, counting down.
TCGCTCAGGATCGGGCCGCCGACATTCAGCAGTGGCGGAGTCAGCAGCGGGTGGGCGCGGTCAGCGATCAGCAAGCCCGCGAGTGGTTTCAGTCCGCCCAGGAGCTGTGGACGGTGGTGATCGCGCCGTGGGTGCTGGTGCAGCCGGTGCGCCCCCACTGAGGCTTCGCCGGCCTGGCGATAAAGACGATTGCGGCCACCGCGCAGGCGTCCCATAATACTGTTCATATGGACAGTTATCGGGAGGCTTTATGAGCACCAGCGCCGCCAATCGGGGCACCTTGAGCCAGCGTCCGGGCCGCTTCGCGGTCACTACCGTGACCCTGGATCAGCCCGCCACCGCCAGGTCGACCCGTTATCACCGTGAGATCGCCCGCTCGATCATCACTCACAACAGCAGCCCGGACCTTCACTTTGATGCCAGCATCAACCCCTATCGGGGTTGCGAGCACGGCTGCATCTATTGTTTCGCGCGGCCCAATCATGCCTACGTGGACCTCTCGCCAGGCCAGGATTTCGAGTCGGAGATTTTTTATAAGGAAAACGCCGCCGAGGTGCTGCGTGACACCCTGCGCAAGCGCTCCTATCGCTGCCAGCCGGTGGTGATCGGCACCGCCACCGATCCCTATCAGCCCGCCGAGCGCGAGCGACGGATTACCCGGGAGCTGCTGCAGGTGCTGAATGAATGCCGCCACCCGTTCAGCCTGATCACCAAAAGTGCGTTGGTGCTGCGCGATCTGGATTTGATTGCCCCGGCCGCGCGGGAGGGCAGGGCGAGTGTGGCGGTGAGCGTGACGACCCTGGATAACCGTTTGAAGAACCAGCTTGAGCCGCGCGCCAGCGCCGGCCGCGAACGGGTGCGTGTGGTGCGCGAGCTGGCCCGAGCCGGAGTGCCGGTGACGGTGCTGGTGGCGCCCCTGATCCCGTTTATCAATGACCATGAAATGGAAGAGATCGTCGCCCAGGTGGCCGCGGCCGGCGCGCGCAGCGCCGGGTTCGTGGTGTTGAGGCTGCCTCACGAAGTGGGCCCGCTGTGGCAGGAGTGGCTGGCCGAGCACTACCCGGACCGTGCCGCCAAGGTGATGGCGACCCTGCGTGATCTGCATGGCGGGGCAGCCTACGACAGCCGCTGGCATCATCGTCACCGTGGCCAGGGCCCATGGGCCCAACTGCTGCAACAGCGCTTCCGCGGCGCCTGCCAGCGCCACGGGCTGGCGCCCCGGGAAGGATTCGCCCTGGACAGCTCCGCGTTTCGGGCGCCGGGCGACGCCGGCCAGCTCAGCCTTTGGGAAGGATGAGCGGATCGATAACCGCCGGCACCAGGACTCCGTCGTATTTACAGACGCGCCCGCGGTGCGCATATTGGCCCTGCCTCAAGCTGAAAAACGAGAACGGGAAGGATGGAATTCGCTGAAAATCCCCTGAGAGCGCGAGTCAGTACCCGCGTTCCGGTGCCCCCGAACGTGGCTTTCGACCATATCGCGCCGATCGATCTGAGCCGTATTTTTACTGGCTATGGGCCACTGCCGGCGGTGGTGGCGACCGACAATCAGGCCGGCGGCTGGGATGCGCCCGGGCACAGCCGCCGGGTGAGGTTTTCCGACGGCGGCAGTGCCCGCGAGCAGCTTACCGATTTCCAAAGACCACGCTCTTTCGCCTACCAGGTGGACGAGTTCACCGGGGTGCTGGGCCGGCTTTCGGACCAGGCGCGCGGACGCTGGCGGTTTCTGCCCGCGGACGGCGGTACGGTGATCGACTGGCGCTATGAGTTCCACCCGCGTTCGTCACTGGCCCGGCCGCTGTTGTGGGTGGTGGTCAGGGTGTTCTGGCAGGCCTATATGAATCGGGTGCTGGACCGGGCCTGCCGCGATTTGCAGCCCCGGCGGCAATGAACTCCGAGGGGGGCGGGTTGGATGCCGGGCTGTTGCGCGACCGCGCCAGCGAGGCCGACGCGGTGGTTCTGCTCGCCCACGGCGCGGGCGCGCCCATGGACAGCCCGTTTATGACCGACCTGGCCAAGGCGTTGGCAAGGCGGCGGGTTTCGGTGATCCGGTTCGAATTTCCTTATATGGCGCGGCGGCGGCGCGACGGTGTGAAGGCGCCGCCGAGCCGGATGCCGGCGTTGCTGGATCACTTTAATCAACTTTATGAGCGGGTCGCCGCCGGGTCGCGGCTGCCGGTCTGGGTGGCGGGCAAATCCATGGGCGGGCGCGTCGCCACCCTGCTCGCCGCGCAACGCGACGTGCCCGGCTGCCTGGTGTTTGGTTACCCGTTTCACCCACCTGGCAAGCCGGTTGGCTCCCGCCTGGCGCATTTTCCCGAGCTGCGTGCGCCGGTGCTGATTTGCCAGGGTGAGCGTGACCCTTTTGGCCGACGGGAGGAAGTGAACGGCTATTCGTTGCCGCGCACAGTGACGCTGCGGTGGATCGCCGAGGGCGACCACGACTTCACGCCGCGCCGGCGAGGGGGCCTGAGCTGGGAGCACAACCTGGGTGAGGCCGCCGATGCGGCCGCCCGCTTCGTGCTGCGCTGAGCCTCAGCCGCGCTCGGTGACCCACAGATGAATGGTGCCTTCGACCACCACGGTGCCGTCGTCGCGCATCGCTTTGACCGTTACCGGCACTTCCGGGCCGTGCTCCCAGGCCCCCGGCGCCACTTCGGCGGTGGCGGTGATGTCACTGGTGGCTTTGGCGGTGTAGCGAACCTCCATGCCCTTGGGAATCCAGCGCAGGTGCTTGGGAATCGAGGCTTCCGCCATGGCGCCCATGGCCGCTTCCAGGGCGTTGCAGATGGCGATCACATGGACGGTGCCGATGTGATTCTCCACCGCTTTGCGCTTTTTGAACGTGACCTTGCAGAAATCCGGGCGCAGCTCGGCGATCAAGGGGCTGACCGAACCGAAGTAGGGCGCTTTGCGGCTGAACATGATCGAGAACAGCTTGCGGCCCTTGGGCAGGCGGGCGGCCCGTTGGTAAAGCCTGAGTAAGTAGTTGTCGCTCATGGCGCGCTCCACGTTGAAAGGGTCATTGTGAGCACCGCGACACGTCGCGCAATGGCCGCCGGAGCGGCCTGGCGGCGTCGTTACTGCTAGACTGAATCAAATCGACATGAAGTGGCGAAGGAACAGCATGGACACACCTCTGCAGTGGTGGCGCCGTCATGGATGGCGCGGACGCCTTCTGGTCATTCTGATTGCACTGTATTTGCTCTGGGTACTGTTGGTGTTTCTGGTTCTGCCCGGCTGGTTGCGAGGCAAGGGCGAGACACTGCTGAGCGAGCGCCTGGGGCGCACGGTCACCATCGAGCGATTGGCGCTCAACCCGCTGACACTCTCCGCCACGGTGGAGAACTTCAAGATCGCCGATGCCGACACCGGCACCCTGCTGGGCTTTAAACGGCTGTACGTGAACACCGAGTTCTGGGCGTCGCTGTTTCATTGGCGGCCCTGGATCGGGCGGGTCGAGCTGGATGGCCTGGACACGCGCCTGCGGCGCGCCCCCGACGGCACCCTCAATGTAGAGGATGTGCTCGCTCGTCTTGGAGAGAGCGAACCGCCGCCGGAGCCGCCGCCGGATGAAGCGGAGCAGTCGAAGGGGCCGCCGGCCCTGACGGTCGCCTATCTCAGCCTCAGCAACGGTGAAATCAGCGTCACCGACGCGGTGGGCGAGGAACCGGTCAGCCTCAAACTGCCGGTGGCGTTCACCGTCGAGGACCTCACCACGCTGGCGCCGGAACAGGGCGACAACCGTTACGTTCTGCACATTGAGGGGCCCGACGGCGGCACCCTGGACTGGGACGGCCGCTTCTCACTGGCGCCGCTGACCACCGAGGGTCACCTGAAGATGGACGGCGTGGATCTGGTGTCCTTCGCCCGCCTGCTGGCGCCACAGATCCGCTTTCGGGTGCCCTCCGGGGAGCTTGGTCTGGGCATGGATTACCGTTTCTCCGCCGCTCCGGGAGCCGGCCTGCAACTGGAGAATGGCCGCTTTTCCCTGCGCCGCTTAAGCATCGTGCCGCAGGGTTCGGAGCAGCCAACGCTGGAGCTGCCGGAACTGAGCGTGTCGGGGCTGGCAATGGACACCGCCAAGCGCCAGGTCAGCATTCCACAGGTGACGCTCAGCGGCCCGGCTCTGCGCGTGGTGCGCAACCCGGAGGGCGTCGATATCGCCACCCTGTTCCTGCCCCGCGACCCGCTCAAGGCCGAGCAGACCAAACAACGGGTGGAAGAGCAGGCCGACGACACCGCTGAGGCGATCAAAAGCGGTGATCAACAGAACTGGACGGTGACCCTGGACCAGCTTGAGGTGGAGCAGGGCGCGGTCACGCTCAGCGACCAGACGCTGGCGAAGCCGGCGGAATTGCGGCTCGGCGACGGCGCACTGCAACTCACCGACCTGAGCGTCGGCGACGAGATTGCCTGGCATTGGAGCGGCAGCGGCACGCTGGCCGGGCAAGGGCGCCTGGAGCACAGCGGCGAAGGCCATTACGCGCCGCTTAACGTGGACGCCCGGGTAAAACTGGAGGGTTTGCCACTGGACGCGCTAGCGCCCTGGGTGGAGGACGCCGCGCCGGTGGTGCTCAAGCAGGGCAGCGCGCACGCCGATCTGGCCATCAACGTGGCCGGCGAGGCGCCGGCGGTGCGTGTCAGTGGCAGCGCCGGAGTGGACCAGGTGGCGGTGCTGGAGCGCGGCGCCCAGGCGCCGTTTGTCAGCGTCGGCAGCCTCAAGGCCAGTGGGCTGGATGTGCGCACCGACCAGCACAGCGTGGCCTTGGCCGGTCTGGATATCAGTGGTCTGCAGCTGGATCACGACATCAATAAGAACGGCCAGGAGCTGATCAGCCGGCTCAGTGCCGGCGGCGCTGAAAACAGTTCCGGAAGCGGCCCGGAATGGCGAGTGCGGCTGAACAAAACCACGGTCAAGGACTCCCGGCTGGCCCACCATGACGAGTCCCAGTCGCCGCCGTTTCAGGTGTCGCTGGAGAAATGGAGTGGCTCACTGGCGAACTTCGACACCGCTGGCGACGCCGCCAAAGTGAACCTTGAGGGGCGTGTTAACGGCAACGCGCCACTCAAAGCCAGCGGCAGTATCGATCCCGACCCGCTGTTGGTCGATCTGACCGTGTCCCTGAAAGGCTACGGCATGGATGGGCTGACGCCCTACACCGGCCGTTACCTGGGTTACTCGGTGAACCGCGGTGTGCTCAACGTGGAAACCAAAGTGAAAATCGAGAACCAGACGTTGAGCAGCGATACCTCGTTCGCCGCCGACCGCTTTTTCCTGGGCGATACCGTGGCCAGTGACGACGCCATCAGCGTGCCGGTGAAACTGGGCCTGGCGGTATTGCGTGATGCTTCGGGGATGATCCAATTGCCCCTGGACGTCTCCGGCGATATGAGCGATCCCAGTTTCAGTGTCGCCGGGGTGGTGTTCCGGGTGATTCGCAACGTGCTGGTGAAGGCCGCCACGGCGCCGTTCTCGCTGCTCGCTGGCCTGGTGGGTGGCGAAGATCTGGAGCACATCGCCTTCGGTCCCGGCGAGGCGACGCCCAGCGCCGAGGTCGAGCAATCGCTGACGGCGTTGGCGAAACTGCTCGGCGAGCGACCCGAGTTGAGCGTGGAAATCAGTGGCCAGACCGACCAGCAGGACCGGCAAGCGCTGGCGGAAGCGGAGTTGATTGAAGCCCTGGGCGGGGACTGGCCGGGGCTGGATGAAGCGGTCGCCGACGATGGCTTTTTCGGTCTGCAAAGGAAAATCATCAAACAGTTCGAAAAGCGGTTCGACCAGGACGCGGACACCCTGGGCGTGGAGGGTGACGGTGAGCAGGCCGACCAGGAACGGGCGCGACTCGCCTGGACACGCATGCTGGAGAAAGCCAGCGCCGGCATCGACAACGCGGCGTTACAACAATTGGCCGGGCAGAGGGCCAGCAACGCCCGCGATAAGCTGGTCAGCAAGCAGGGGATCGACGCGGCCCGGGTGCAACTGGCCGAGCCGAAGGTGGATGGCGACGTGGGCGGCGTGAAGCTCGGCCTGGGCAAAAACTGATGGCACTGGTTTGGGAACAACGCCGCGAAGGCGTGCTGTATCAGGTGCGCAGCCAAGGCGACCGCCTGCGCCTGTTCGCCAATGGCGTTCAACATTCGGAATTCCACCCCCGGCGGCTGGTGACCGGCAGTGTTTGGGATCTGTTGTGGCTGCCGGTACTGCTGGGCGAACCGCAACGGCTGCGCCGGGTACTGGTGTTGGGGCTGGGTGGCGGCACGCTGATTCCGCCGTTGCGGGCCCTGCTGCAACCGGATCTGTTGCTGGCGGTGGAGCTTGACCCGCACCACCTGGCGGTGGCCCGGGAAGTGTTCTCGGTGATCGGTGAGGACACCGAGACGGTGCTGGCCGACGCGGTGGACTGGCTTGAGGCCTATGACGGCCCGCCCTTTGATCTGATCGTCGAGGATCTGTTCGCACCCCATAACCAGGCCGTCAGCCGGGCGGTGCCGGCTGATCGGGAATGGCTGGCGACCCTGCGGCGCCACGTCAGCGATCACGGCACGCTGGTGATGAACTTCGGTGATTTCGCTGAGTATCGCGACAGCGACGCCGCCGGCGACGCGGCCATGGCGGGCTGGGCCAGCCGGTTCCGGCTCTCGTGCGCGGACTGCCACAACGCGGTGATCGCCTTCACCCGGGAGCCGGCTCGCAGCGTTCATCTGCGCCGCCGGGTTCAGTCACACCCCTTGCTCGAACCGTTGTTGCGGCGCGGCAAACTCGATTACCACATCCGCCAATTGGACTGACCGGGCCGGCGCCTCAGCGGGCGCCCAACTCGGTGCCATCGTCGATCATGGCCATGGAATACGGTGTCTTCAGCTCCCTGGGCAGCAGCAACTGGGCGCTGCGTTGTTTGGCGTCGTGCAGACCGATGAACAGGACCCGGTAGGTGAGTACCGCCTGCACATAATCACGGGTTTCGTGGAACGGAATGGCTTCGATCCAGACATCCACCGGAACCGCCTCGTCCGGGTCATCGGCGAGCCATCGCCCGACCCGGCTAGGGCCGGCATTGTAGGCGGCCAGCGCCAATATCCGGTTGCCATTGAACTTGGTCAGCAACTCTTCCAGGTAGTGGCTGCCCATGTCGATATTGGTGGCCGGTTGCAGTAATTGCTCGGTGCCCGGGGCGCTCTGGCCTTGATCGCGCGCCACCTTGCGCGCGGTGGCCGGCATCAATTGCATCAAGCCGAGCGCCCCCACCGGTGAGCGAGCGTGGGGGTAAAAGGCGCTCTCGCGGCGCGCCACCGCCATCGCCAGCCACGGATCCAGGTCATAGCGGCGGCCGGCGTCGGCGAACAGCGCCTGGTGGGCCGGTGGGAAGCGCCACTGCAGAACGTTCCAGGTTTGTGCCTGGATCGAGGCCTGCACGGTGAGATCGTACCAGCCCTGTTTCAGCGCCTTTTGCGCCAATTGCCGGCGGGCCGGCTCGCTGCTGTGCGCGATCAGCCAGTTCCACTCTTTCCAGGCCAGGCCGGGCTCGCCGGCCTCACGCAGCAAGGTGATGCGGGCCAGGGCCGGCGGGTTGATGTCGGTGCTCACCGCCGCCGCGCTTTCCTCGCCAAAATGATACGGCTGGCCGATGCGATCCGCGGCCAGGAAGCCATAGAAATTGCGTTGCCGGGCGGCTTGCTGCCAATGGAGTTTTGCTTGGTTGGCATCGCCGCTTTCCTGCTCGGCGCGACCCAGCCAGTACAACCAGCGGCTGTCGGCCTGATTCTCCTGGGAGAGGCGGGCGATCCATTCCGGCAGGTGGCTCCAGTCCTGTTCGATGACCGCACGCCGGGCGCGCTGGTCGAGCAGCGTCTGGTTATCGTTTTCCGCCAGCCATTGATCCAGCCAGTCCTGGTTTTCCTCAATGCCACGGATGGTCGAATACCAGGCGATGCGCGTGGCGGCGCGCTGACGCAGGTTGGCGTCGGTGAGGCCAAGGGCACGGCTCTCCTGGCGGTAAATCTCTTTTGCTGCGACGGTGTCCTTGTACGCCAGCCGGCGCAAAGCGGCGGACAGCAGCACCTGGCGCTGGGCGTCGCTGAGCGCGCCGGGTAACTGACGCAACTGCTTGGGGTCCTGATACAGGCGAATCAACCAGTCGCCGGCCATTTCGTTGGGTCCGTGGAGCATCTTGCGCAAATAGCGCATCAGACCGTCGCCGCGCTCGTCGAAAGCGAGCTGCATGCGTTGCCAGATTTCATCTTGCCCGATCACCCCCGCCTCCTGGGCGGCGTCGAACAGGGGGTCGCAACTGGATGGCCGGGAGAAACCGCTCAGCCACAGTTCCCGGGTTTGCTCGAGAACCCGGCCGCGATGGTCGCCGAGTTCGGCGCGCAATGCGTAGCAGCGCAACTCCACCGCTCTGGGCGGCGTGTCATACAGCGTGCGGGCGGCGTCCCAGCGCCCGGCGCGGGCGTAGGCGACCAGTGCCAGGCCACGGATATCGTTAGGCAGGGGGGAATCCGGGTACTGTTGCTGGTATTGCTCGATACGCGTCGGATTGAGTTCCGGCAATGCCGCGCGCAGGCGGTGAAAATCCAGATAGGCGCTCAAGGGGTGATCGTCCCCGAGACGGGCCTGGGTACGGGAAAGCGTTTCCCAGTCGTTATTACGGGCGGCGTGAAGCGCCTCTTCAAAGCTCGTGTCGGCGCCGACGGTGGCGCACGCGGTCAGATTGACCAGCAGACAGCAAACCAGAACTGCGGAACGGACCATCCATTGCCTCCACAAAAACATCGGTTCAGGCTGCCATTCTAGCCAGCGCGGGCAGCGCGCAGGGTGGTGATTGTGTAAAACTTGGCGGGCTGCGATGCCACCGTGAAGCGGCGGCGATGAAATAGTCGTGAAGGACGGCCGGGGACGGCGCGTTGGGACGGCGCGTAGGGGACGGCGCGTAGGGGACGGCGCGAAAATGCCGCGCCCCGGACAGGCGCTGGCGGCGGGTTGCGTTATACTGCCGCCTTTTCTTCCCGGACTAAGGTGCGCATGGAAAACAGTACCCGACTATTGTGGCGTCAGCAGGACTCACTGGCGTCGCGTCGCGTTCTGGTGGTGGAGGCGAACGACCCGGCGCTGGCGGATCTGCCCGCTGATCGCATTTACCTCCACGCCGACGATTATGGTGTCGGCGCCCACCAGTGGGCACCGCTGCCAACCCTGCCGGAAGACGTGGATCTGGTGATCCTGCCTTTGCCCAAGGCGGTGGAGCGCCTTGAGCTGTTGCTGCGCAGCATCGCGGGCTCGATTGAATCCGCCCTGGAAGTCTGGCTGGTGGGCCCCGCCAAGGGCGGCATTCGCGGCGGCACCACGCGGCTGGCCCGCTACGCGGACGACGTGACCCTGGTGGACAGCGCCCGCCACTGCAAACTCTACCGCGCCCGGCTCCGGCCGGGCCCGGCGCTGAGCCTGTCTGACGTGGAGAGCCTGGTTCAGGTGGGCGATTTGCAGGTGGTTTCCTACCCCGGCGTGTTCAGCCACGGCCGCCTGGACCAGGGAACGGCGCTTCTGCTGGACGCCCTGCAGGAGAACCTGCCCCGCGAGAAAGTGCTGGATATGGGCTGTGGCAGTGGCGTGATCTCGGCGGTGCTGGCCCACGCCGGTTGCCAGGTCAGCGCCAGTGATGTCAGTGCCACGGCGGTGGCCGCCGCCACCGCCACCCTGCAACGCAACGCCCTGCAGGGGCGGGTGGTGGGCGGAGACTTGTATTCCGGCGTGTCCGGGCGGCACCAGGCGTTGATCACCAACCCGCCGTTTCATGACGGCCGGGAGCGCACCACCGCGATTACCCGCCGGTTGATCGAACAGGCGCCGGGCTATCTGACGGAGCGCGGAGAGATGTGGATGGTCGCCAACCGGGAGCTGCCTTACGCGCAGTGGCTGGATGGCGCGTTTCGCCATGTTCAGGTGGTCCGTGAGACCAACCGCTTCCGGGTGTACCGCGCGTTGCGGTAAGCGCCGGGGCCATGGTGGCCTGTCACAGCAACCGGCCGGTCTCCCGCATCCAGGTGATGCACCGGCGCAACATAGCCTCAAGCGGCACGGTGTCGTTGAAGTCCAACTGCTGCACCGCCTTGCCACCATCGGCGTGAACCCGGCTGGTGACCAGCGCCACTTTTTCCGGGGTCAGGCTGGGCTCCTTGCCGGTGAACAAGCTGCCAATCGGGTAAAGTTGGCCGGCCAAGCGGATCGCCCATTCCGGCATGGGGCGTTTCGGGGTGGGTTTATTCAGCAAATGGCCGATGGTGGCGGCCAATTCCAGAAAACTGGCTTCCACCCCGGCAAGAATATAGTTCTCGCCGGTCGCGCCTTTTTCCCAGGCACTCAGGTGCGCCCGGGCCACTTCTTCCACGGCGCAGAAATTGCCGCCTCCAGGGGGCACGCCGGGCAGTTTGCCCTGGTCGATCAAGGTGATCATCTGTGACCAGTTGTGGGTGTCCCCGGCGCCAATAATGCCGCAGGGGTTAAGGATCACCGCGTCCAGGCCGCTCTTGATGCCACTGCGCACTTCTTCCTCGGCCAGATATTTGCTGCGGTTGTAACCGATCCAGTCGTGGGCGGCCAGCGATGGCGTGGTCTCATCGATGGGCCGTGGCTGAATACCCCAGGCGGAAATCGACGAGGTCAGAATAAACCGCCCGGCCTGGTTGCGCAGGGCGGCGGTGACCATCGCCCGGGTGCCCATCACGTTGTCCTGGTATTGGCGCCGGTTCTTCTTGCGCCACAGGCTGGTGTTGCCGGCCACGTGAAACACCGCGTCCACCGCCGGCGGCATCACCAAGGCCAGCTCGGTGGCGTTATCCATGGGCGCTTCCACCACCTGCATGCCGGATTCGCGCAGGCTTTCACCGTCACCGCCAGGGCGCACCAGGGCGGTGACCTGCCAGCCGGCACTGAGCAGTTGCCGGGCAATATGGTTGCCAAGAAACCCCCGGGCTCCGGTAATAAAGGCGCTGGGCATAGCGCGGCTCCGTGTGTTCAATGATGGTGGTGGACTGACAGAGGGTTATCGCCCAGAAGCTGGCGTCCTGCAAGCCGGATTATTGATCCACACTGCCGGCCGGCCGTCGTATTCGCAGAAAACTCGGGAAACGGGGCAGGCCGCTGCTGGTCCGGCCCCGGTACTGATAGGTAATGACGCTGCCAACCGGTGGCGGGCGCGCGCGCTCTTTATCGCTGAAGCCGGTACCAATGCGAAACTGGCGACCGTTGTCGTCGGCCACCACCAGCGCCCCCAGCATACCGGTGTATTTGCCGTTGCCGGGCAAATACGCCACCACCCGGGCATCGTCGTCCTGATAGGGTTTCAGCTTGAGCAGGTCGTCGGAGCGGTAACCGTGGTAGGCGGCGTCGGCGCGATGCAGCATCAGCCCCTCACCGCCGCTGGCGAGCACCTTGCGCAAACGGGACATCAGGGCGGCCTGGTCTTCAATCTTGAACTGCTCCACGGCCTGAAGGTACGGGTTTTGATTGGACGCCAGCAACGTTTTCAGCCGCGCCAGCCGCTGATCAAAAGAGCCTGGCGCTCTCGGCATATCGAAGGCCATGAAACGGATGCGCCGCCACTGCCGGGGGTCCGGCTTGTCACGGCGTACCGCGCCGGACAGCGTGGCGAAGGTGCCCCGGCCCATCCACAACTCGCCATCGAGCGGCTGGTTTGGGAAGCCCGACGTGAACCACGGCGGCGCCTCGAACACATTGCCATTGCGGGAGAGCAGGCGGTCGCCATTCCAATAGGCGCGCACGCCGTCGAGCTTTTCACTGACCCAATAGTCGCGCAGGTCACCCTGGTGATCGTAGACATTGGCCAGCATCAATGCCGGCACCGAGCGCCCCTGGCCCACGGTGGCGACCACGGTGGTGAACATCACCAAGCTGGCGGCAACGAAGTACGCAATCGGGCGAGACATCCTTGTTCCTTCCTTTAAAGAGTGGCTGTGGCCCATCATCAGGGCCTTGGGTTAGGGAAAAGCGGGTGTGCGCCGGGCGGGCGGCGCGTGGCAGCCCGGCTCGCCTAGCGGCTGAAACCCGGCCCCTCACTGCGAAGCTCCAGAAAACGGGGGGAGCGGGGTTCCCCCTGATCGGTGTAGCCGTAAAACGCATAGCGCACCACGCTGCCAATCGGCGGGGGATGCAAACGCTGCTGCTGGCTGAGACCCTCGCGTAAGCGGATATGCCTGCCGGTGGCCGTGCGCAACAGCAGACCCGTTATCGGCCGAGGCTCTCCCTGGCCGGTACTGAGCAGGGCCACCACCCTGGCTTCGCCTTTCTGGTAAGGGCGCAGATGAAGAAGATCGTTCTGGCGGGGTTGCCGGTAAAGAGCACCATCCCGGTGCAGAATCAGCCCTTTGCCGCCGGCCTCAAGAATGGCCTGCAGATGCTTCGACAGCGACGCCCGGCCGGCCACCCTGATGTGGGGTGGCAAACGCAAATGCGCGGTGTCGGCGCCGTCCAGCAGAGTGTGCAATGCCCGCAGCCGTTCGCCGAAGGGGCCCGGGTGATCAGGCAGATCAACCACCATGAAATCGACGTCCCGCCACTGGCGTTCAGCGCCCACGCGGCGCTTCAGCAACGCCTCCAACCGACCGCCGCCGCCGCGGCCGATCCACAACCGGCCCTCCAGCGGCCGGTCGGGAAAGTCTCCGGTAAACCCGGCGGGCACCGGCAGCGGCTCGCCGGCGCCATTGAGAAGGCGCTCTCCATCCCAGTAGGCACGAATGCCCTGAAACTGCTCACGCACCCAGTAATCCGGTAACGCCACGCCTTCATGGAACGGCTCCGGCACCCGCCGCTCCGGCACGCCGGGCACGGCCCTCGCAACGCCGGCCATCAATACAATGGCAACCGCCAATGAACGAACTAAACAGTGCCGCATCTCTGATCCTCCCTGATTCGATGCCTATGCAAAGTTTAGCGAAGCCCAAGAGCGGGAACATTGGACCGGCTCTGAAAACGGGGTAGGCCAGCCACGGCGGTATAGCGAAGCCATTGGCTATGGCCATGTAAGCTCAGGCCTACACCGCAACGCTGGACACACGCCCCGATAGCCGGTGTAATAGCGCCCGAATGCGGGTGTAGCTCAATGGTAGAGCAGAAGCTTCCCAAGCTTACGACGAGGGTTCGATTCCCTTCACCCGCTCCAAATAAAGAGGGCCGCGCAAGCGGCCCTTTTTATTTGGAGTGGGTCAAGGATTTGAATGGAACCCTCCGGTTCGACGTCTCGCCGTATACGACGAGCGGACGTCGCTTGCGACGGTCCCGCGCTTGCGCGGGATGCCAAAGGCACATTCCCTTCACCCGACTGAAAAGCGCCGCGCCAGCGGCTTGCTCTGTTGGAAGCGCTGAATTTCGCTCCGCCGCCTGTCACAGGACCGCGCAAGCGGCCCTTTTTGTTTGGAGCGGGTGAAGGACTTGGATGGAACCCTCCGGTTCGACGTCTCGCCGTATACGGCGAGCGGACGTCGCTTGCGACGGGAGCCATATTTTTGCTTGATGTACGCCATTGGCGTACCATATGGTCATGATCTTTATCGAGACTCCCATTTTCACCAAGCGCCTGCGCGACTTGCTTGATGATGAAAGCTATTCGGCGTTCCAAAGGCAGCTCGCTGACCACCCGGACATGGGAGATGTCATTCAGGGAACCGGCGGGCTGCGCAAGATCCGGGTCGCTTCCAGCGGGCGCGGGAAGCGGGGCGGTGCGCGGGTCATCTACTATCACTTCGTATCGGCATCACGAATCGCGCTACTGCTGATTTATGCGAAGAACGAAAAGGATGACCTGAGCCCCGATGAGCGCAAGGCTCTCAAACGGATTATCGAGCAGTGGAGGTAATCGGTATGAACAAACTCTTTGACGACCTGATGGAAAGCGTCCAGCAGATGGATGAGATTCACCGTGGCGAGCGTCAGCCCTCACGGGAATTCACCGTGGACGCAGTGCAGGTGAAGGCCATCCGCAAGGCCACCGGCCTGACTCAGGCCAAGTTCGCGACCATGATCGACGTTCAACTGGCCACCCTGCGCAATTGGGAGCAGGGCCGCCGTGAGCCCACGGGCCCGGCCAAGGCATTGCTGAGGGCGATCCACAAGGACCCTCTGCATGTTATTCGGGCATTGGCGGATTGACCGTGGCGAAGGGCTTTTCCCGCGTTTTCCGCAAGGTAAAAAAGAAGTGTTTGGAGCGGGCCAAAGATTTGAATGAGGCGCGCTTTCATGCAACACGCAACACGCAACACGCTGGCACGCTAAACCCTCCGGTCGTCCGCTTTCGAATACATGAATTGGGGCGGGCCCGGTCGTGGGCTGTTTTATGGAGGTTGGCGTCTGATGCTCACCCCGCAAGCGAACGGTTTGAGCTGACGCGGAGGCTTGTCCCGTAGTGGCAATGCTTTGGGGGAAAGGGTCATATTCTGGCGTCTGGCGTCCAACGCCAGCACGCGAAGTGAGAGCACCTCCGGGAACGGTTTGGTTCGCCCCTCTCCCCGGGAGGGAGAGGGGTTGGGGAGAGGGGGGTATCAGCCCTTCTTGGGCTGTTTGGTAACGCGCAGGTAAGGTTTCTTCTCGTCCCAGCCTTCGGGGAACAGCTTCTTCGCTTCTTCGTTGCTCAGCGAGGGCACGATGATCACATCGTCGCCGTCTTTCCAGTTGACCGGGGTGGCGACTTTGTAGCCGTCGGTGAGTTGCAGGCTGTCGAGTACGCGCAAGATTTCATCGAAGTTGCGGCCGGTGCTGGGCGGGTAGGTGATGGTCAGGCGCACCTTTTTGTTCGGGTCGATAATGAACACGCTGCGCACGGTGTTGGTGTCGCTGGCCTTGGGGTGAATCATGTCATACAGCTTGGCCACTGAGCGGTCGGCGTCGGCCAGCAGTGGGAAATTCAGGGCCTGGCCCTGGGTTTCCTCGATGTCACCGCACCAGGCATTGTGGTCTTCCAGTGGGTCCACGGAGAGCCCGATTGCCTTGGCGTTACGTTTTTCGAACTCCGGCTTGAGCCGTGCCACTTCGCCCAGCTCGGTGGTGCACACCGGGGTGAAGTCCTTGGGGTGGGAGAACAGAATGACCCAGTTTTTGCCGGCCCAGTCGTGGAATGAGATCGGGCCGTCGGTGGAATCCTGTTTGAAATCCGGAGCGGTATCGCCGAGTTGCAGTGCCATGGTGTCCTCCTGATCTGTTATTCGTCCACAGAACATAATGATTGCGGTGGGCCCTTTAAAGGCCCGGGCAAGAAGGATTTGAGCTAAGCAAATGCGAACTCAGACCGTAGCGACCACCTGAAGCCGGTTGAGCGTGCGCTCCTCGAGACGATCCAGACGCCGGCGGCAATCCCGGAAGGTGCGGCTAATGCGGGTGGTGTTGCCGATCACGGCGAGCTTGGGCCAGGTGGTTTTTTCGCCCTGACGGATAAAACCGCGCACGTCTTCAAGGCTCGGGTTGGTGAGCACGCGCAGGGCGTTCATGGGCTGGCGCGGCGGGATCAGATTGATGTCGCCAATGTAGCGCTGCTTAAGCACGGTCTGCGCTTTTTCAATCAACAGGCCAAGGTCGTTGGAGCGGGTGCGCCGGTGGGCCAGTTCCAAAGCGTAGTGCAGGTTCATGGAGAGGTTGCGTACGCCCCAGTCGGTGAGGGTGCTGATGCTCGAGCTGGTGCTCTCGCTGCGCGGCAAAAACGGCACCACATGGGGGTTGGTCTGGCTGACGATGGAATGGTTGACGCCGAACAAGCGCGCCAGGCGGCGCACCGGCAAGTCGTCCTGGATCGAGCCGTCAACGAATTTGCGGCCGGGAATGTAGGGCACCCGCTCGCCGTCGATGTTCTTTGCCCACAGGTTCACCGGCGGGTAAATGCCGGGGATCGCGCAACTGGCCAGGGACGCCTTGCGAATCAGCACATTGGGGGAGGTGCGCCAGTTGAGCAGGCGGTTCTGCTGGTTACGCTCATAGGGGCTCACGGTGATGTTGATCTCGCGGCCGGTCTTGCGGTAGGCCTCTTCGAAGGTGAGGTCGAGAATGTTCTCTTCGAGACAGGCTTCCAGATGGTCACCATCCAACACCGGGGTGCCGCGCAGCAGGCCTTTCCAGCCAATCGCCCGGAACGCTTCCAGATAGAGATTTTCTGGTTTCAGCTTTTCGGCCAGCTCCACGTCGCTGTGGGTGCCGACCACGGCGGTGACGATGCTGCCGGCGCTGGAGCCTGAGACCACCGAGGGCAGCAGCCCCAGCTCCCACAGGGTCTTCACCACGCCGACGTGAAACAGCCCGAGCGCGGCGCCACCGGAGAGCATCAGACAACTCTGGCCGAACGCGTGGCCGGTGGTTTCGAAGAAATCCAGCTTCTGTTTCAGGCCGAAATCCTCGAACTCGCCATCGCACAGGTAATCCAGGGCGGCGCACACTTCGTCCAGGTAGCGTTCGATCAGCCGTTTGGTGCCCACCCGGCTGTGCCCATACAGGGCCGGGTTGGAAATATTGCCAAGGTTGCCGTGCAGGCCCTCATGAAGGTGGAACACCAGTTTATTGACGTTGTCGCGCTCACGGGCCTGGCGGATCTGCCAGAGGCGGTTACGGATCAGTTCGTAGTCGTAATGGGGGGAACGGTCGATCTCTTTCCACTCGTCGGCGCCGGAGAGCCGATCGTGCTCCCGGCTTGCCTGGAGCCACTCTTCGTAGGTGCTGGCGTGCGCGATGGCGCGCTCAAGCTGTTTGAGCGGGCGGTTCATGCCTGTCTCCCAAAGCGGTCTTTTTTGGTGGGTGCCGGGGTCCGGCATCCCTTTGATGGCTTCAGTCTAGCCATCGTTGGCCGCTCGTTGCGTCTGGGATTGTCCGACAAGACAGGAATTTTGACAGTGTTCGATGGTAGTAAGAGCGCGAGGCGGCGTGCAAAGCGGGCCGCCCCGCGCGGAACGTTATTTCAACTCAAAGGTGATTTGCACGCTGGCGCTGACCTCCTGCTCGCCGGGGCGATAGCTCTCGGTGGCGGAATCGGTGGCGGCCTTGGCCATCATCATCGGCATCGGGCGGGGCATGTTCTGGCCCTGGGCGTTGATCATCATCGCCTTGCCCAGTTTCCGATCCGCGGCGCGGGCCAGGATTTGCGCCTTGTCGCGGGCATCGGCCACGGCCTTTTCCAGGGCCTGGTCGGCCAGTTCGTCGGCGTTGCTGATTTCGGTGCCGGCCGGGTTGACCTCCTTGAGGTTCAGCTTGGCCAGACCATCAGCCAGGCGGGCGTAGTTCTCCACGCCGGCGACCCGGAAATTCACTTCACGGCTGACCTGATAGCCGATCAACTTGCGCTCCGGCTGATATTGCCACTCCGGCGAAATCTGAATGTCGCTGGCGGTCACGTTCTTCTCTTCGATCTTAAGCTGGTCGGCGAGGTCGAGCATGCTCTGCACCTGCTGATCGACCTTACCTTTCATGGCGGCCACGTCATCGCCGCGTTCGCGGGCGGTGGCGCTCAGCAGGAAGGTGTCCGGCCGTGCCTTGACGCTGCCTTCGCCCTGAACGCTGACGGTGTCCGGGGCGGTTGGCGCGGCCGGGGCGGGCGGCGGTGCCTGGGTGGTATTGCCGCCGCAGGCGCTCAGGCCGAGCACGGCCAGGGAAATCACAAGAAGATGGGACGTCTTCGCCATTTTTCGGGCTCTCCATGAATAAAAAAGCGGTAATCGGGCCGATCCGGGCCGCCGCGTTTGGTTGTGGTGAACAGACACTCTATCATCCCCACTTCAACGGCAGGAGGTTCCATGACCAGCATCGAACAGGCGGTTAGACAGTCGCTTTCCGAATTGATCCCCGAGGATCTTTACGCCGACCTGGTGAGCGCGGGGTGTGTCACCGAACTGACCGAATCACCGGGCGGGCTGCACCTGGGCATTACCCTGGGTTACCCCTGCGCGTCGCAAATCGATGCCCTGCGCGAGCGCATCGAGCGGCAGGTGGCGCCCCACTTGAACGGCCTGGCGCTGAATCTGGACCTGAGCGTGGCGGTCAAGCCGCACCGCACTCAGAACGACATGCCGGCGATGGAGCAGGTAGCCAATATTATCGCCGTGGCCTCCGGAAAGGGCGGGGTCGGCAAATCCACCACGGCGGTCAATCTGGCGCTGGCGCTGAGCGCCGAGGGCGCGCGGGTGGGGCTGCTCGATGCGGACATCTTCGGGCCCAGCCAGCCGCTGATGCTGGGCCTGCCCGACGGCACCCGGCCCGAGGTTCTGGAAGGGGACCGTTTCGTGCCGGTGCCGGCCCATGGCCTTCAGACCATGTCGATGGGTTTTCTGATGACCCGCCAGACGCCGGTGGTGTGGCGCGGCCCGAAGGCCAGCGGGGCGCTCACGCAGATGATGATTCAGACCCTGTGGCGAGACCTGGACTATCTGATCGTCGACCTGCCGCCGGGCACCAGCGATATCCAATTGACCCTGGCGCAGAAAATTCCGGTGGCCGGCGCGGTGGTGGTGACCACGCCTCAGGACATCGCCCTGTTGGACGCCATCAAGGGCGTGGAGATGTTCGCCAAGGTGGACATCCGGGTACTGGGCATCGTCGAGAACATGGCCGTGCATGTGTGCTCAAATTGCGGCCACGAAGAGCATGTGTTCGGCCAGGGCGGTGCACAGCGCATGTCCGAGCAGTATCAAACCCCGGTGCTGGGGTCCTTGCCGTTATCGCTGCGGATTCGTGAGCAGGCCGACGGCGGCACCCCGACGGTGGTGGCGGAGCCGGACAGCGCCGAGGCGCGCCTGTACCGGCAAGCGGCGCGGCGCATGGCGGCGCGGCTGTCGCTGACCCGGCCGGGACGGCGTTCTTTCCCGAAAGTGGTGCAACATTAGTGGCTCTGCCAGCGCGCCGGGCTGTTTTTCCAGCGTTGCTTGGGTAACATTGGCCGACTAACGTTGCCTGCTAGGCCGCCGACTCACAAGGACCGCAATGAGCATCAAATCCGATCGCTGGATCACCCGCATGGCCCATGAACACGGCATGATCGAACCGTTTCAGAATGGCCAGGTGCGCACCGACGAAAGCGGCGCCAAACTGATTTCCTACGGCGTTTCCAGCTATGGCTACGACGTGCGCTGCGCCGATGAATTCAAGGTGTTCACCAACATTCACTCGGCCACCGTGGACCCCAAGCATTTCGACGAGAAAAGCTTCGTGGACGTGAAAGGCGATTACTGCACCATCCCGCCCAATTCGTTCGCCCTGGCGCGCACCGTCGAGTATTTCCGCATTCCCCGCAATGTGCTCACCATTTGCCTGGGCAAATCCACCTACGCGCGCTGCGGCATCATCGTCAACGTGACCCCGCTGGAACCGGAATGGGAAGGGCACGTAACGCTGGAATTCTCCAACACCACCACCCTGCCGGCGCGCATTTACGCCAACGAGGGCGTGGCGCAGATGCTGTTCCTGGAATCCGACGAAGTCTGCGAAACCTCCTACAAGGACCGCGAAGGCAAATATCAGGGGCAGAGAGGGGTGACGCTGCCGCGGGCCTGACGACCATAAAGAAGTTGAAGGTTTCAAGTTAAAAGTTGAACGCGGCGAGGGCCCTTCCCACGGCAATGACGTGCCCGCGCCTGTAACTTTTAACTTTTAACTTTTAACTGCTTTTGCTTCAGTCAGGCTCCGGCCCGCTGTATTCCGTCATGTTGAGTTCGCCGTGCAGCAGGGCGCTTTCGATGTGGCGGGCCTTGACCACCATATAGCCTACCTTGGGGGCCACCCAGAACAGGGTGCGGCGGTTGCTGTCGTTGTCTTTGTCGCGCTTTTTCTCCACCA
Source organism: Alloalcanivorax mobilis (assembly GCF_002864685.1). Classification (GTDB taxonomy): domain Bacteria; phylum Pseudomonadota; class Gammaproteobacteria; order Pseudomonadales; family Alcanivoracaceae; genus Alloalcanivorax; species Alloalcanivorax mobilis. Next base: position 7,016 of record NZ_NMQZ01000009.1, on the reverse strand, counting down.
CCAGGGTGTCCAGTTCCCCCATTGGTGTATCGATGGTTTCCCGGTCGATCACCACGAAATGATGGTGGCGGATGTCGTCGCCGTACACGCTGGTGGCGTCGTATTCCTTGTCGCCGGTGGCGAACACGCACCGTGCCCGCAGCAGCATGCTCAACTCGTCGAGCGCGTCGGCGGGGAACGGAAAGCTTTCGGTGCCGTCCTCGGAGCGGCTGATCACCGTGTGTTTGGCCCAGTTGAAGTCGGTGTGATGGTAGCGGTGTTTGCCGAAGCCGTTGAACTCGTGCACGTAACGCTGGGTGCGGGGCTGGCAGTTGTTCCAGTGGAACCAGCTCTCTTCCTTGTTATCAAGCAGCCAGGAGCGGGCCAGAAACAGCATGTGATAGCGATCGTCGCCGGCCGGTTCCAGGGTCAGGGTGGCGGTGATCGGTGTGGGAATCTTGTTGACATAAATGCGGTATTTGGCGGAAAACGGCGCCAGCGGTTCGGCCATGGCCAGGGTGGAGCACAGCGTCAACAGCAGCGGTGCGAGCAACAAAACGGCGCGCTTCATGGGGACGGCTCCAGGGTGAGAACGTGTCGGCCATCGCTGTTTTCCTGGACCATCTGCACCAGCTCATAACCACGCTGCGGTGCGAACCACAACCAGGTCTGCCGCTTGCTGGTGCCGGCGCGCACCCGATGCACCTTGACCGTGTCGAGCTTCAGATCGCCAAGCTTGAGCGTCTCCCTGCCCTGCACTTCGTAATGCTGGACCTCCTGCTCGCGCTCATCCACCACCTTGACGGTGAGATCCTGGTCGCCGCGCGCCAGCCGGCACTGAAGCGCCAGGGTCATGGCGATTTTGTCGCTGGCGTCGCGGTCCACGGCGAAGCGGGCGGGCTGATGTTCGCTGCGCTCGCTGGTGGCCTGGCCGTCGCTGATACGCACCTCGGCGCTTTTCACCTGGCCCAGGCCTTTGCGCAGATAACCATAATAGTGGGTTACCGGGGTGCAGCCTCGCCAGGTGAACACCGAGGTTTCGCGAATCTCGCCGATAAAATTATGGGCCAGCACTTCCATCCGCCAGTCGCCGTTATCGAGAGGTTTGAGGGTGCGCATCGCCGACACCGAGAACGGAAAGCCGGCGGCTTTAAGGCGGTATTGACTGGAGAACGCCGCCAGCGGCGGCTCGGCGCTGGCGGCAGCGGGCAGCAGCAGGACCGCGAGAACGGCGCTAGTGGCGCTCAGCCATCGCAGCCAGGGCCGTTTGCCGGCCTTGTGGGGGTAAACGTTCGCCATCCAGCTCCACTCCCTGGTCGGTGAGGCGCAATCGTTGCTCCGCGCGCCATGACAAGACCCGAGGGTACAGCTCATGTTCACAGCGCTGAACCCTTTTCGACAGGCTCGCGGCGGTATCGTTCTCGGCCACCGCGATGCGGGCCTGGGCGATCAGCGGGCCGCCGTCCAGTTCCTCGGTCACGAAATGCACCGAGCAGCCGTGTTCGTGGTCGCCGGCTTCCAGGGCGCGGGCGTGGGTATTGAGGCCCTGGTACTTGGGCAGCAGGGAAGGGTGAATGTTGATCAGACGGCCGGCGTAGTGGTTCACGAACAGGGGCGTGAGAATACGCATAAAACCGGCCAGCACCACGGTGTCGGCGCCGTGCTCGTCGATGCGCGCGATCATGGCGGCGTCGAAGGCGGCGCGGTCGGCGTAATCACGGTGGTCGATCACCGCGCGGGGAATGCCCGCGCGCGCCGCCCGCTGCAGGCCACCGGCTGCGGCTTTATTGCTCAGCACCAGGGTGACGCGGGCCGCCAGGGTGCCGGCCTCCACCGCATCCAGAATCGCTTGCAGATTGGAGCCGGCGCCACTGATCAGCACCGCGATCCGGTGGGTCACGTGGCCAGGCCTTCCAGCAGCACCTCGGGCGCGGCGGAATCGCTGGCGCGGATCTCGCCGATCACGAACGGCGTTTCACCGCCGGCTTCCAGCAACGCCAATGCCTGGTCGAGATGATCGGCGGGCACCACCACCACCATGCCGACGCCGCAATTGAAGGTGCGGTACATTTCCGCCGCCGGCACCTGCCCCTGCTCCTGCAGCCAGCGGAACACCGCCGGCCATTGCCAGGCCTGGGTATCGATCACGGCGCGCACTCCGTCGGGCAGCACCCGCGGCAGATTCTCCGGCAGGCCGCCGCCGGTAATGTGGGCCAGGGCGTGCACCGGCACTTGTTTAATCAGGTTGAGCAGGGATTTCACATAGATGCGCGTGGGGGCCAACAGATGCGACATCAGTGGTTTGCCCTCCAGGTCGCCGGTGTCATCGGCCTGCTCGAGAATCTTGCGAATCAGCGAGTAACCGTTGGAGTGAGGCCCCGACGCGGCCAGCCCGATCAGTGTGTCGCCGGGGCTGACCTGGCTGCCGTCGATCACGCCGTCGCGTTCCACCACGCCCACGCAAAAGCCGGCCAGATCGTAATCCTCGCCTTCGTACATGCCCGGCATCTCGGCGGTTTCACCACCGATCAGCGCGCAACCGGCCTGTTCGCAGCCCTCGCCGATGCCGGCAACCACCCGGGCGGCGGTGTCCACGTCCAGTTTCCCGGTGGCGTAGTAATCCAGGAAAAACAGCGGCTCGGCACCGCCCACCACCAGATCGTTGACGCACATCGCCACCAAGTCGATGCCCACGGTGTCGTGGCCATTGTGCTCCACGGCAAGGCGCAGCTTGGTGCCCACGCCATCGGTGCCGGCCACCAAGACCGGATTCTTATAGCCCTCTGGCAGCGCGCACAGAGCGCCGAAGCCGCCCAGACCACCAAGCACTTCCGGGCGGCGGGTGCGTTTGGCGATCGGCTTGATCCGCTGCACCAGTTCGTTACCTGCGTCGATGTCGACACCGGCGTCGCGATAGGTCAACGGCCTTTTCTGTTCGCTCATGGGAGGGCTCCGGGGGGTCATGAAGGCCGCGTATTCTAGCAACCACCACCGGCACTGGAAACGGCTGAGCGGCGATATCGGGGTGTTTGCGTAAGAAACATGGAGTTGGGGAATCCGGTTCGCCAGCGGCGGTCAGATGGGAGATAATGCGCGCCGGAAATTCACGGGCCCGGTCCGGGCCGCCGGCGCGCCGTCGAGGCGAACGCCAGGAGTAGAGATCAGGTGACTTTCAATCATCCACGCCGTGTATGGCGAGCCGTGCTTGTCGGGTTGCTGTTGGCCATGGGCACGGCGGCGACCGCCGCCCCCGCAAGCGACCTGGGGCAAGTGACGGTACCGCTGGACGACAGCGCGGGCGGCGCCAGCGTGGACCAGCAGGCCCTGCGCCAGGGCCTGGAAGAGGTGATCCACCGGCTCACCGGGCAAAGCGATGTTAACGCGCAACCCGGCGCGGCGGCGGCTCTGCAAGACCCGCGGCGCTGGCTGCTGAAATACAGCTACCGGCAGGGTTCACCGCGCGCCCTCAATGCGCTGTTCGACGCCGAGGAATTGGGCCGTTATCTGGCCGCCCAGGGCGCGCCGGTGTGGAGCGCGTCGCGTCCGCCGGTGCTGGTGTGGCTGGTGGATCAGGGCAGTGGCCGGGGCGATATGGTCAGCGCCGGCGACGAGACCGGCGCGCGCCTGCAACAGGCGGCCATCGATCAGGGTTTGCGGGTGACGCTGCCAAAATGGGATGAGACCGAGAAACGTACACTCACCGTGGCGGACGTGCGCGGCCGGTTTGATGGCCCGGTGCTGGATGCCTCACAGCGCTATGGCGCCGAATGGGTGGCCACCGCGGTGATCTACGAAGGCGCCCGCACCACCATCAACTGGCGGCTTTTGCACGGTGGCGACACCGTCACCCAGGGGCGTGACCAGGTGGCCTCCAAGGACGCCGCCCTGGCCAGCATGGTGACCGGGATCACCGCCCAAATGGCCGACCGTTACCGGGTCAGTGGCGCCAGCGCCGGCAACCATCAGGCCCAGGCCCTGATGGTTCGCGGTGTCGATACCCTGGAGGCCTGGCATCAGTTGCAGGCGCAATTGAACAGCCTGGGCGCGATACGCTCGGTGCAATTGCGCGGTGCCCGAGACAATGCACTCAGCTTCGCGGTGGATTTCGCCGGCGGCCGCGCCGATCTGGCGGATCTGCTGGATGGCGTTGCCGGCCTGCGCCGTTGCGCGGATGCGTCGGGCGCCGATGCGTCGGGCGCCGCCGCGTCGGGCGCCGCCGCGTCGGCCGGCTCAACCTCGCTCACTTACTGTCGTTTATAGATGATCGCTCAACTGCCGCTTGCTCTGGAACTGCGCGAAGGCCACGACCTGGATAACTTCCACGCCGGCCCTAACGGCCTGGCGCTGGCCACCGTGCAGGCCGCCGCCGAAGGCGAAGAGCGCCAGGCGCTGATCTGGGCCCAGCCCGGCCAGGGGCGCAGCCATTTGCTGGAGGGCGCGGTGCGGCGTGCGCGCGTGCGCGGGCGCCAGGCCTGTCTGTTGCCGGCCTCGGAGCTGTTGCCGCTGGTGCCCCAGGTGCTCGAAGCCATGGAGCAGTTCGACCTGCTGGCCCTGGACGACGTGGACCGCTTCGCCGGTCAGCGCGCCTGGGAAGAAGCGCTGTTTCATCTCTACAACCGGGTGATGGCGCGTGGTGGGGCGTTGCTGTTCAGCGCCTCGGCGGCGCCCGGCGCGCTGGGCTGGAGCCTGCCGGATCTGGCCACCCGGCTGGCGGCTGGCCCGGTGATTCGCTTGCAACCGCTCAGCGAGGACGATCTCGCTGCGCTGCTGGCCGAGCGCGCCCACGAGCGTGGCCTCAAACTCAACGGCGAGGTGGCGCGCTATATGGTGATGCGCAGTGAGCGCGCGCCGGCGGCACTGCTGGCGCGATTGGCGACGCTGGATCGCATCGCCCTGGCCCGCCAGCGGGCGCTGACCATTCCTTTTATCAAGGACGTGTTCGGCTGGTAGGGGTGGCGCCGCGGGCATGGGGCTTCAGGTGGCGGCGTATCAATTCCCAGGTCAGCGCGCCCAGCACCATGCTGATGACGATGATCATCAGCTTCGGCAGCCGCGCCACGGTCCAGAACAGCACGTCAATGGAGGTCGGTTCCAGATTCTGCAGCACAATTATGGCCAGCAGAATCAACAACAGAATCTGCACCGTTCCCAGTGGGTGGCGGCGCAGCCAGCCCCCGGCGCCAGCGGCGGCGCGGCGCGCGCCAGAGGGTTTGTTGTCGGGGTTGCCGTGGGGTGTGGTGTCCATACCTGGGCTCCTGGGTAGCGCAATGGGGCGGGTGGAGTACGTCTGACAGAGTTTTTATAACGGTCGGTTTACTGTTTCACAGTCGCGGAGCAATTTCTATCCGTCCCGGCCGGGTGTCTCGAATCGCAACAGGGGAGGTGCAGGCAGTATGGATATCAGTTCCGGATGGGATCTCGTCATTCTTGGCAGCGGGCCGGCGGGCGAGGCGGCGGCGATGCAGGCCGCCAAGGGCGGGCTGCGGGTGGCGATGATCGACAGCCCGGCTCAGATCGGCGGCAATTGCACCCACTGGGGCACCATTCCCTCCAAGGCTCTGCGTCACCAGGTGCGGCAGGTAATCCGCTCGCAGCGCAATCCGCTGTTGCGGGGGCTGATCGACCCGCGCACCGTGCGCTGGCAGGACCTGATCAAACGCACCCGCGAGGTGATCGACAACCAGGTGCAGGTGCGCAGCGATTTCTATGGCCGCAACCGGGTCCGTCTGTTCGCCGGGCGGGGTTATATCCAGGGGCCGGGCGAGGTGCGCGTGGACGACAGCGCCGGCCGCCAATGGCTGCTGCGCAGCGCCAATATTCTGATCGCCACCGGCTCACGGCCCTATCACCCCGAGGACGTGGACTTCGATCACCCACGGGTGTACGACTCGGACACCATTCTGACCATGGAGCACACGCCCCGTAACGTGATTATTTACGGTGCCGGCGTGATCGGTTGCGAATATGCCTGCCTGTTCACCGGGCTGGGCATGAGAGTGGATCTGGTCAACAGCCGTGAGCACTTGCTCGACTTTCTCGATACCGAAATTTCCGACGCACTCAGTTACCACCTGCGTGATCAGGGCGCCACCATTCGCAACAGCGAGCATTACCAGCGGGTGGTCGCCGATGACGGCGGTGTTACCCTGGAACTGCAGTCAGGCAAACGACTGCGCGCGGACGCGCTGCTGTGGAGCAATGGCCGCTCTGGCAATACCCAGGACATCGGCCTTGAGAATATCGGCCTGCAGGCCAACGGCCGAGGGCAATTGAGCGTGGACGAACGCTATCAGACCGGCGCCGAAAACGTGTACGCGGTGGGCGATGTGGTGGGCTGGCCGTCGCTGGCCAGCGCCTCCTATGACCAGGGCCGCTTCTGTGCGGCGGGGATTGTGTCCGGCGAAGTGGTCAAGCAGGTCACCGACGTGCCCACCGGCATCTATACCATTCCCGGCATCAGCTCGGTGGGCCGCACCGAACAGGAACTGACCGAAGCGCGCGTGCCCTACGAAGTCGGGCAGGCGTTTTTCAAGAATCTGGCGCGCGCACAGATTACCGGTGAGCGCGTTGGCATGCTGAAGATTCTGTTCCACCGGGAAACGCTGGAAGTGCTGGGCATCCACTGCTTTGGGTATCAGGCCATGGAAATCGTGCACGTCGGGCAAGCGGTCATGCGTCAGCCGGCGCCCAACAACACCCTTCATTACTTCGTGGACACCACCTTCAACTACCCGACCATGGCGGAAGGCTACCGGGTAGCGGCGATTAATGGGGTCAATCGGGTGGCGAGATAGCTGTCAGCGAGAACGCAAGTTGAAAGGTACGCGAGTTGAAAGTTAAAAGTTAAAAGTTGAAACGCGGGGGAGGTCTTGGGGGCGGGGAGGCCTTGCCCGCGATCGGTGCGGCTGCAAGCTGCAAGCTACAAGCTGAAGCAACCCTGGACCGGCAGCGGGCCGCGGGAAAGCCTTTCAGGGCAAGACCTTTTAACCTTTAACTTTTAACTTTCAACGGGCCTTCAACGGCACGGCTTACCCGTC
>NZ_NMQZ01000089.1 GCF_002864685.1 Alloalcanivorax mobilis | reverse complement strand
CGGTGGTCTACGGTGTGGAAATCCCCAACACCAACGGCCGCGCCGGCATGGCCGAGCTGCGCCTTAACGTTGCGCCGGAGCAACTCGACAGCAAAGGCCTGTGCGCCCACCTGAAAACCGAGCTGCCGCCCTACGCGATCCCGGTGTTCCTGCGCATCACCGACCACGGCATGGAAACCACCGGCACCTTCAAGCACCAGAAAAACAAGCTCAAGGAACAGAAGTACGATCTCAACCAGGTCTCCGACCCGGTGTACGTGCTGCTGCCCGGCGAAGACTGCTACCAGCGCCTGACCCCGGACATCCAGAACGGCATCGACGGCGGTCAGTACCGGTTCTGATCGGTACGTTGGCATTTT
>NZ_NMQZ01000088.1 GCF_002864685.1 Alloalcanivorax mobilis | reverse complement strand
CGTCATTGACTGACACACCTTTCCGCCCTGACTGACAGACCCGAATCGGTTTGCCTTTATGCTGTCCATATGGTCAGTATCGGGGTAAATTATGGCAGAACACGACGCCGGTTATAAATTACTGTTCGCGCACCAGGAAATGGTGCGTGACCTGCTGCTCGGGTTCGTTAAGGAAAACTGGATCAAGGAACTGGAACTGGACTCCTTGGAGAAGGTCTCCGAGAGCTTCGTTTCGGATGATCTGCGCAGCCGCCATAATGACGTAATCTGGCGCGTGCGTTGGCGGCAGCGGTGGGTCTATCTGTATTTGATGTTGGAATTTCAATCCAGCGTCGATTACTACATGGCGGTTCGGCTGCTGAGCTACATCGGCTTGTTGTATCAGGACTTA
>NZ_NMQZ01000087.1 GCF_002864685.1 Alloalcanivorax mobilis | reverse complement strand
GCCGAGGGCGCGGCACCCGCGCCGGCGAACGCCACCGAAAGTGGTTCCACACGCACCCGCTTCAGCCCCGCCGCCCGCGCCATCGCCGACATCCTGGCGCGCTTTCCGGCGCCGCCGGGGGCGCTGCGACCCACCGCGCCGCTGGTGCCGGAGGGCACGTCACCGGCGCCGTCGGCGCTGGCCGGCCGGCTTCAGGCCAGCGTCGATCAGAGCGGCTTGTTTTACGAGGCGCACCTGGGGCGTTGGTTTCGAGGCGAACTGACCTTGCAACAACTGGCCCGGGAGCCGCAGATGCTGCTGGCCCGGCCGCTGGCGCCTGGCCCATGGGTGGCCACGCCGGCGGAGTCACCGATGGGCCCGGCGCCGACAAGCTCGCCGGTCGCGTCCGCCGGCGGCGCCAGCGGCCATGCGCCG
>NZ_NMQZ01000086.1 GCF_002864685.1 Alloalcanivorax mobilis | reverse complement strand
CGTGGCAAAGGAAAAATTTCAACGTAACAAACCGCACGTAAACGTAGGCACCATTGGTCACGTTGACCATGGTAAAACCACGCTGACCGCCGCCCTGACCCGGGTTTGCTTCGAGGTATGGGGTTCAGGTTCCGCGAGCGCGTTCGATCAGATCGATAACGCCCCGGAAGAGCGTGAGCGCGGTATCACGATTGCGACCTCTCACGTGGAGTACGACTCCCCGAAGCGCCACTACGCGCACGTTGACTGCCCGGGTCACGCTGATTATGTAAAAAACATGATCACTGGTGCGGCGCAGATGGACGGTGCGATCCTGGTTTGCTCCGCGGCCGACGGCCCGATGCCGCAAACCCGCGAGCACATCCTGCTGTCGCGCCAGGTTGGCGTACCGTTCATCGTTGTGTTCCTGAACAAAGCGGACATGGTGGACGACGAAGAGCTGCTGGAACTGGTGGAAATGGAAATTCGCGAGCTG
>NZ_NMQZ01000085.1 GCF_002864685.1 Alloalcanivorax mobilis | reverse complement strand
GTTTTTCAGCATTTTTTACTCTTTCTGGCGTAGGAGGCTCAACACCTTCAAGACGATATCTGATACCCATTTCCTGATACTTATGAACGCCCATTGTATGATAAGGTAATACTTCAAATTTTTCGACATTATGAAGATTTTCCTTAACATACTCGCCCAATTGTTTCAAGTATTCATCATTATCCGTGATGCCTGGGATAAGGACATGACGAATCCAAACAGGTTTCCCTATGCTAGAAAGATATTCGCACATATCCAAAATATTATCATTTGGGAATCCGGTTAATCTCTTATGTTCGTCCGAATTAATATGCTTGATATCAACTAATAGAATATCGGTATAGTCCATTAACTCATTGAACTTACTAAACCAAGGTTCTCTTCTTGTAAATGGCTGTCCACAAGTGTCCAAACAAGTGCTAATACCTTCTTCCTTGCACATCTTGAATAACTCTAGTGCAAAATCTATTTGCAATAGAATTTCACCACCTGATAAAGTTATTCCACCTTTGTCGCCCCAAAAGCTACGATAAGGAAGTGCCTTATTT
>NZ_NMQZ01000084.1 GCF_002864685.1 Alloalcanivorax mobilis | reverse complement strand
GCTCCCACAGGGGCGTTGTAGCCAGGCGGGAACAGCCAGGCCGGCACCGTGGGGGGGATTCTGGTGTGGGAGCGGCCCTTGACCGCGATCTGGCCTGCCAAGCCGGCCTCGCCTAGCGGCTTGGTTCGCGGTCGGGGACCGCTCCCACAGGGGCGTTGTAGCCAGGCGGGAACAGGCGGGCAGGCGCCGCGCCGGGTTTTGATTCTGATGTGGGAGCGGTCCTTGACCGCGAATGGGCTCTGCCGGGCTGGCCTCGCCTTTCAGGCTCGGTTCGCGGGCAGGGACCGCTCCCACAGCGGCGTCGTGGCCCGCTTTGGTTGAACACTGAAAACCGCACACTGAAAACTAGTCTTGAAACAACCCCAACGCCGTTTCCACCACACTGCGCTCATCGAACTGCGCTTCTATGCGGTCGCGGGCGGCGCGGCCGGCGGTTAGGAGGCTTTCTCGGGGGAGGGTCAGGCAGGTTTCCATGCATTCGGCGAGGGAGTGGGCGTCGCGCACCTGGCAGAGCCAGCCGGTGACGCCCTTCTCCACGGCCTGGCGGCAGCCGGGGACGTCGGAGACGATGGCGGGGCGGCCCATGG
>NZ_NMQZ01000083.1 GCF_002864685.1 Alloalcanivorax mobilis | reverse complement strand
TGAGCAGCTACGATTTCCCGGGTGACGACACCCCGATCATCACCGGCTCCGCGCTGAAAGCGCTGGAAGGCGATACCAGCGACATCGGCATGCCGGCGGTACAGAAGCTGGTTGAGACCCTGGACGAGTACATCCCGGAGCCCGAGCGCGCCGTGGACCAGCCGTTCCTGATGCCGATCGAAGACGTGTTCTCCATCTCTGGTCGCGGCACCGTGGTGACCGGCCGGATCGAGCGTGGCATCGTGAAGGTGGGTGACGAGATGGAAATCGTGGGCATCCACGATACCGCCAAAACCACCTGCACCGGCGTTGAAATGTTCCGCAAGCTGCTGGACGAAGGCCGCGCGGGCGAGAACGTGGGCGTGCTGCTGCGCGGCCTCAAGCGTGACGACGTTGAGCGTGGTCAGGTTCTGGCCAAGCCGGGCTCAATCACTCCGCACACCAAGTTCGAAGCGGAAGTGTACGTGCTGGGCAAGGACGAAGGCGGCCGTCACACGCCGTTCTTCAACGGTTACCGTCCGCAGTTCTACTTCCGGACCACCGACGTGACCGGTGCGTGCACGCTGCCGGAGGGCACCGAGATGGTGATGCCCGGCGATAACGTGCAAATGACCGTTCAGCTGATCGCTCCGATCGCCATGGAAGATGGCCTGCGCTTCGCGATTCGCGAAGGCGGCCGTACCGTTGGCGCCGGCG
>NZ_NMQZ01000082.1 GCF_002864685.1 Alloalcanivorax mobilis | reverse complement strand
GGCCAGGCTAATTGTCGTCAAACAGGGGCTGAACGGAAAGCGCAGCAGAGGGCACACCAGGCCGGAATAGATGTTGGCCTCCGCCCCCCTTTCCCTAGTGGAAGACCTGCTCCAACGAACCGGCGTCATAAAACCGATCGATCCAGCTCTCCAACTGATCCAGCGGAGCCTGCTCCAAGCGCTGTTCCATATCCGACGGGAGCGGGCCGAACCGTCGGGAGAGAAAGCGGGACAGAATGAGGCGGGCCTCTTCGGTTGAACCCTCTTGCCGACCTTCCTGGCGATATTGTGCTTTCCACTCCTTAATCCGGTCTTCGAGCATGGTGGCCTCCTCCAAGCTGTATATGCTCTGCCAATCCAACGACGGGTCGAGGCTTTCACCTCGCCGGTGCAACCACTCGATGATGCCGTGGCGCAAACTTTCCTGTTCCGGTTCCCGCACCCAGCTTACCAAAAGTCGCACTGCATTCAGCAGTTCCTCTGGAGAGTTACTTTGCTCCATTCGGAACACAGCGGCGACCACGTTTTTCCCCTTCGGAAAATCAGGTTCACTCAGCCGCCCCTCATCCAGCAGCACGAAGTGGTAAAACGGTACATAACGGGCAAATGCCGCGGGCATCCAATCGAACAGCCCGCGTAATGCGGTGGGCGCCCGCCAACGACGTTTGCCATTGTATAAAACAATCGGCAACACTAATGGCAGCGCACCACCTTGTTTCACCTCGCCGCGCCGGATCAAATCCTGATACAGGAGCCCGATGTAGCTCAGCAGCCGGACCGCCATGTAGTAATCGACGGTGGACTGGAACTCCAGCATCAAATACAGATAGACCCACCGCTGCCGCCAACGCACCCGCCAGATCACATCATTATGGCGACTTCGCAGATCATCGGAAACGAAGCTCTCGGAGACCTTCTCCAGAGAGTCCAGATCCAGTTCCTTGATCCAGTTTTCCTTAACAAATCCGAGC
>NZ_NMQZ01000081.1 GCF_002864685.1 Alloalcanivorax mobilis | reverse complement strand
GCGAGGCCGGCTTGGCAGGGCCGAATCGCGGTCAAGGACCGCTCCCACAACAAGAGCAACGCTCACTTTGTCGGCATTGGCTCACACGTACTTCCGCCCTGGCTGAAAGCTTCAAATAGGGGCCTACTGTACTGTTTATAATGACAGCAGGGAGTCGGCTGCTGAAGATGGGGTGCCGGTGAGTTAGAAAGGCCGCAACGGGTGTCAACCAGGGCTGTGGCTGAGTTGTGCATCATCCTGTTACGATTGGGCGGGATAGATGCGCCGGCACCACGGTGGGTCAAGGCGTGCTCTAGAGGAGTGGTTTGGCATGTATGCAATCGAATTTGAGACGGTAATCCGTAATGGCATTATGGTGGTCCCGGAACAGTATGTACGGCTGAAGAACACCCGCGCGCGGGTCGTGATTCTGGTCGAAAACACAGAGAGCGACCAAGAGGTTCGCGCGCTTTCAAATCACGCCGCCGGAACGGTTGAGGAATGGACAGATCCCGAAGAGGATGAGGTATGGACGTAAAGCAGGGCGAGCTGGTCCTGTGTGAGTTCTATTTTTCCGATCTTGGGGAGAGCAAGCGCAGGCCGGTTATCGTCTTTAAAGATAACTTGCCGTTCGATGATTTTGTCGGTATTCCGGTGAGTAGCAAAACACATAGGCTGCATGCGGATGAAAGCTTGTTGCAGCCTGAAGAGCTGAAAGAAGGAGCTCTTCCGAAAATTTCGAAAGCGATGGTCCGGAAGACATTTGTTATATCCAAGGCGGTTGTTTTAAAAAAATATGGTGCTTTGACACCCGAACGTTTCCAGGCGCTCCATCAGGATTTTTGTGAATACTTTGGCTGCTGCTGACTTTATGTTTTTCTCCCCCACTTCTGTTTTGTTCGATTAATTCAGCGTGCGTCCAGAACCCTTTGGGACTGGTGTGCCGTCTGCTGCGCATTCCCTATGCGAATAATGTGTCCGGCCTGGGCACGGCGTTTATTCACGATAGCTGGCTGTATC
>NZ_NMQZ01000080.1 GCF_002864685.1 Alloalcanivorax mobilis | reverse complement strand
GTCAAGGACCGCTCCCCCAGCAAGATCAACGCTCGCATTGTCGTCATTGGCTTACACGCACTTCCGCCCTGGCTGACAGATTCAAAGCGGCGGCTCCGATACTGTTCATAAAGACGCGCGAGGCCACCTGTAACCTGTGGTGGCGTGGGAGCGCCACCCTTGGCGCAACCGAGATATGGACTCTACAACCGCGTTGACAGGTAGAAGAGGGATCGCGAAGATGCGTGATAACCCACTGATTTTTCAATGGCATTGAGCGCAAGGCATGCACATTCGCAGGGACAGGTTTAACAGCAAGCGAAGAATCTGCTCGTTGGACGAACTGGCGGGCACCGATCTTGTGTCTTTGGGAAAGAGGGTGGTCTATTGCGGCAACCCCGTGCACAAGAAAAACCCGGGGGATTTCGGCTTGACGCCGCCATCCGGCCCGCGGCCCGGAAAGACCTTGTGTGATATCGCGAATATTTTTGAGAAAGCGGTAGCCAGCAGGCTATTGCAGGAAGGCGCCAGGCGGGGTTTGGTGAGCAGACAGTTCCAAGGTGAATGGCCCCAGAATATCTGGGCTGTTAATGATGATGGCACAGCTCTGGAAGCCCAATTGGAGAACCGCGACACTGGGGCGTATCACGGCTATCCCTTGCTGCCTACCGATCCTTTCGTTGAATTGGTGACGGAGCAGTGGAGGGCACGACAACCATGACCCATAAGCGCCTGAACCTTGGCTTTCAATGGGAGGCCGCTGGCAATGATACGCCGGAGTCGTACCACACAATGGCGCGGTTGTCGCTGGCGGTTAACGGCTATTCTTTGACGCGTAATGAAGATGGTTGGTCGCGCACGGTCAAAGATGAGGTACTGGTGTCGTTGTACCCGCTGGCTGCCTGGTTTGCCTCTTCTTGGTGGCGTTTACTGCATGAACCGCACCCGGGTAAGGGCGTGCGACCTTCTGTGTCTTGGCGTATGGCGCACGAACTGGCGTCCGCCAATCAGGGCTACGTCTGGCCCACGGTTATGTTTGCTACTGATGGTGAAGGCATACAGGTCTGGTCTTCGCCATCGGATCAGAACATGGAACAATCGGTTCGATATCTGAACGGTTCGAGCTTTCCATCTTTCGTGCCAAAGGACGATTTCCGCGAAGAAATCTCCGGCTTTATTGATGCGGTGGTGAACAGGCTACGCGACTGTGGTTGCACGGATACCGAGCTTGCAGCACTTTGGAAACTTGTCCGTGAAGAATTTGCTGACCCAAAGACGGCTCGCTTACGTACTTTTGAAGCAATGATGGGGTATGACTCACAAGAGTGTCCGCAAGCACTACTTCAAGCCATGGTGGAGTTGTCTGACAAGGTGGGTGAAGAATCCTTGTTGGAGTTGATGTCTGCCTTGGCAATGGGCAAGGAATTTGGGTTATGTCACGAGAAGGAAATTGAGCGCTTTTCGCAATTGCAGGGCGTGGAAGGTGAACCGAATATTCCTGGGCCTGAGGAATTAAACCCTGCTGGGGAGTCGCATGCGCCATGGATGTTGGCGGTTCAGGATGCCAAAAGCGTACGCGATTACCTGGGATGGGGCTTGGAGCCGATTTCCAACGAGAAACTTTTTGATGCGCTGGGTATCAGTGCTGCGACCGTTGAACAGTACACGCCGGAAAATACGTCAAGGGTGTCGGTGGCGATTCCAATGAGTCACCGCAAAATGCGCTTCATACCACGCAAGAAGCACCCCACCGCTCGGCGTTTCGAGTACGCCCGACTTCTCGCTGACTGTACGTCACAGCGCCATGGCGATGGTTGGCTCGTTTCGTCGGACCTGGGCACATTTCGACAGAAATATCAGCGCGCGTTTGCGGCGGAGCTGCTATGCCCAATTGAAGGGGCGAAGGCGTTTATGCAAGGCGATTACTCGGAATCCGCCATTGATGACGTCGCAGCGCACTTTGATGTCAGCACAACCACGGTAATCTCTTTGTTAGCAAGCAATCATCTGCTTGAAAATGATGGTTTTTCCGGTGGCAACGGTGCATGGCCGTATCTTCCGATAGTCGTGCCTGCATAACCCTATCCTTTTCCCCTGCGTCGTCTCGTCCGCGTTTAACTTCACGGTTAGAGGCCAACATCTATTCCGGCCTGGTGTGCCGTCTGTTGCGCCTTCCCTATGCGAACAATGTGTCTGGCTTGGGCACGGCGTTTATTCACGATAGCTGGCTGTATCGGCGGGTGCGCTCGCTGTATGCCTTCGCCAACCGCGGGGCGCGTTGTGTGTTCTTCCAGAACGAGGAAGATCTGCAGGTGTTCAACGCCACCGGCTTGTTGAAGGGCACGCTCACGGTGCTGTTGCCGGGCTCCGGCATGGACACCCTGCGCTTTCCGTTCAGCACCTTGCCCCACGAGGGGCCGTTCACCTTCGTGATGGTGGCGCGGATGATCGCCGATAAGGGCGTGCGCGAATATATGGCGGCGGCGGGGCAGGTGGCCCGGCGGCACCCGGACGCCCGCTTTACCATGCCCCGCCAAACCCTCCTAACCGCCGGCCGCGCCGCCCGCGACCGCATCGAAGCGCAGTTTGACGCGCGGATCGTGGTGGAAGCGGCGTTGGGGTTGGTTCAAGACTCGTTTTCAGTGTTCAGTTTTCAGTGTTCAACCAAAGCGGGCCACGAAGCCGCTGTGGGAGCGGTCCCCGACCGCGAACCTCGCCGCAGGCGAGGCCGGCTTGGCAGGGTCGAAGCGCGGTCAAGGACCGCTCCCACACCAGAATCCACCCCCGGTGCCGGCCT
>NZ_NMQZ01000008.1 GCF_002864685.1 Alloalcanivorax mobilis | reverse complement strand
TCAACGGCACGGCTTACCCGTCACGCTGCCCTGGCTTGCAGCTTGCAGCTTGCAGCTTGCAGCTTGCAGCTATCTTTGCGCGCGGCTCTTTTCGTAAAAAAATTCGCGGTTCTTCTGGCTGGCGTCGCCGCTTTTGCGCAGTAGCGCCAGGGTCACGCCGGCGCCGCCCTGGTTCGGCGGCGCGCTGTGGAAGGCAAGCACCTGATCGAATTCTTCCAGCCAGTGCAGAACGTAGCTTTTCAGCAGCCCCGGGCGCTCGCTGTGCTGGCCCTTGCCGTGGCTGATCAGAACGGTGCGCAGCCCCTGGTTTTGCGATTCGCGGATAAACAGATAGACCTGATCGCGGGCGTCCATCAAGCGTACCCGGTGCAGGTCCAGGCGTTCCTGAACCTCGTATTTGCCCAGCCGCAGTTTGCGATAGACCCCTTCCTGGACACCGTTTTTCTTCAAGCCGATGATGTCGTGAGGGCCGGCCTGGGGCACCTGCTCGGGAACCGTGAGGGGGTTGGGGTCCTGATTGGGGCGGGCAATCGCGGAGGCTCTACGCAGCCGCTGGGTGAGCGAGGGCTCGCGGCGGGGCGCGGTGTAGACCCGGTCGTCTTCGCCAAGCGGGGCCACGCCGGTCATTTCCCGGCGGAACAGATCGTCATCGTAGTCGCCCATGGCAGCTCTCCTGGAAAACCCGGTTCGATACCTGATGGTACACAAACCGCACGGGTTCGTGCAGTGATTGGCGGTGTTAGGAGGGAAGTCCTGGAATTCGGAAAAAACGAAGACGGTGGGGTATGCGAACACACCCCACAACAGGAAAAGCGAGTCTGGCCCTGGCGCGACTGAATCGGTTCGACAATCAGTTCGCGCGCGGATCAGTCCGGCCGGCGGCCCGGGCGGATACGACCCGCCGGGACGGCGGCGTCGTCATCCTCTTCATGATGACGTTGCAGCTTCGCCTCGCGCTTGCGGCGTTCCTTGCTGACTCGTTCGTGCTCTTCCTGCCACTCTTGGGCATCGTAGTCATCAAAATCGCGACGACTCATGTTCGGTACTCTCGTGATTAGCTATTAGCAGTAAACGTTTCACATCGGTCCTGAACGCCGTGGTGCGGGTGGCACCGGGCGCCGGACCGGCGGGGCGCCCGCGGCGGGCGCTCAGCCACTATATAGCACCGAAAACGCCGGTGGAGAAGGGCGCGCGGAGAATATTCTTCAGCCCGTGGGCGCGCCGTTAACGGGCATAGCTGTGTTGCAGGTAATCGAGAATACGGCGGGAATCGAACAGCTCCACGTCGGTGTTGGGGTCGATCAGGTAGGGCACCGCCACCCGCCCGGTGTGTTCCAGCAATGCCACCCGGTTGCGTTGGCCGGGTTGATAGTCGATATCCAGCGCGGTGCGGGCCTGGGGCAGCAGCCAATCCTGCCAGCGGTCGCGGCCGCATTGGCGCAGCAGATAGGGAAGCTGCAGCTCGGTGAGACGCTCGCGCACCAGCCGCGCGAACGGGCTGGCCTCAAAGGAATACAGCTGCAGCGGTTGCGATGGCGTGGCGCTGTCCTGGTGGCGCAGGCCACGCCCGCCGCGGGGCAGCGAGGCGGCCAGGGCGCTGCCGGTGCGCAGGGTTTTGATTTTCCAGCGCGCCGGCGCCGGCCGCCCCCCGTATTCGCTGAACAGGTAGTCGATGATGTCCGCTGACTCATACAGCGCCGCGCCGGTGTTCGGGTCCATCAGATACGGAAACTGCTGGCGACCGCCCAGCTTCTCCACCAGCGGGCGATAGCGGTCTCCACCCTTGGGGCAGGGGTAAATCAACACATCCAGATCAAGCTCGGTGAGTGTTTCCCGCACCAGCCGGCAGAACGGGCAGCCCTCCATGTCGTACAGCTCCAGGGGCTCGGCCGGCTGGCGGGCGGCCGGACGGGTGGCGATGCCACGTAGCTGTTGGGCGGCGCTGGCGGCCAGGGATCGGGCCACATCGATGGAATGCATCAGGGTCTCCTTGTTGAGCGGTTCATTACCCTAGTGGTCCGCCAGGCCGGCGGCAATGGCCCGGCCGCCAGTGGTGATGGGCGGTTCTTTCCGCTCAGGGCTGGTTTTTGTCGCTCAAGGCTGTCTTTTCCGCTCAAGGGCCCTGAACACTCCTGTCATTGTTGGGGCGCCGCCGCTGGGGCACTCTAGCGGCCTGCTTAGATCCTTATTTTTCCAGCGTCGGCCGTTGCGCGGCCGGCATCAGTCCAAGGCGAGAGGATGGTTAGATGACCGAAGCCTATATTTACGACGCGATCCGCACCCCCCGTGGCCGGGGCAAGCGGGATGGCTCCCTGCATACCGTTAAACCCGTGGACCTGGTGGTCGGGCTGATCGATGAGCTGCGCGAGCGTTTTCCCGACATGGATGTGAACCGCATTGATGACGTTCTGCTGGGCGTGGTGACGCCGGTGGGCGATCAGGGCGCCTGCATCGCCAAGACCGCGGCATTGGCCGCCGGGCTGCCGGATACCGTGGCTGGCTATCAACTCAACCGCTTCTGCGCCTCTGGCCTGGAAGCGGTCAACACCGCCGCGCAAAAAGTGGCGTCCGGCTGGGACGATCTGGTGTTCGCCGGCGGCGTGGAAGCGATGAGCCGCATCCCCATGGGCTCGGACGGCGGTGCCTGGGCCATGGACCCGATCACGAACTACGAGACCGGCTTCGTGCCGCAGGGCATTGGCGCCGACCTGATCGCCACTCTGGAAGGCTTTTCCCGCCGTGACGTGGACGAATTCGCCGCCGAATCCCAGGCGCGCGCCGCCGCCGCCTGGGAGAAGGGCTACTTCCAGCGCTCCGTGGTGCCGGTCAAGGACCGCAACGGCATGACGGTGCTGGCCAAGGATGAGCACGTGCGCGCCGGCACCACCGCCGAGGTGCTCGGCAACCTCAATCCGTCGTTCGCGGTGATGGGCGAGATGGGCGGCTTCGACGCCGTCGCGCTGCAGAAATACCACTGGGTGGAAAAGATCGACCATGTGCACACCGGCGGCAATTCCTCGGGCATCGTCGACGGCGCCGCCCTGGTGGCGATCGGCAACGAGCAGGTGGGTAAGGATTACGGCATGAAGCCCCGTGGCCGCATCGTCGCCACCGCCATCAGCGGCGCCGACCCCACCATCATGCTCACCGGGCCGGCCCCGGCGTGCCGCAAAGTGCTCAAGAAAGCCGGCATGAGCGTGGAGCAAATGGACCTGGTGGAAATCAATGAAGCCTTTGCCTCGGTGGCGATGCGATTCATGAAAGACATGGGGCTGGACCACGCCAAGGTGAACGTGAACGGTGGCGCCATCGCCATGGGCCACCCGCTCGGCGCCACCGGCGCGATGATTCTGGGCACCGCCCTGGACGAGCTGGAACGCCGCGACAAGAAATTCGCCCTGTGCACTCTGTGCGTGGGCGGCGGCATGGGCATCGCCACCATCATCGAGCGTCTTTAAGGACCCAACGGAGAATTCCTATGAGCGACAAAGAGAGCACCATCCGCTGGGAACAGGACGCGGACAACATCGTTACCCTGATCCTGGATGACCCCAAACAATCCGCCAACACCATGAGCGAGCGTTACGTGCGTTCCATGGAAACCATGGTGCAACGGCTGGAAGACGAGAAAGACAAGATCGCCGGGGTGATCGTCACCTCCGCCAAGAGTACTTTCTTCGCCGGTGGTGATTTGCGCGAAATCATTCAGGTCAGTGCGGACCAGGCGGAGCAATTCGCCGCCGGGCTGGAAGGCACCAAGGCGCAGCTGCGCCGCCTGGAAACGCTCGGCAAGCCAGTGGTGGCGGCGCTCAATGGCACCGCGCTGGGTGGCGGTCTGGAGATCGCCCTGGCCTGTCATCACCGCATCGCGCTGAACAACCCGAAGGCGCAGTTCGGCTTTCCGGAAGTGACCCTGGGCCTGCTGCCCGGCGGTGGCGGTATCGTGCGCAGTGTGCGCATGCTGGGCATCCAGAATGCGCTCATGCAGGTGCTGATGCAGGGCCAGCGCCTGAAGGTGGAGAAGGCCAAATCGATTGGCATTATCGATGACATCGCCGACAGCGAAGAGGACATGCTGACCAAGGCGCGGGAGTGGATCAAAGCCAACCCGAAAGCCAAGCAACCCTGGGACGAAAAAGGCCACAAGATTCCCGGTGGCACCCCCAGCACCCCGGCCTTGGCGCAAAACCTGCCGGCGTTTCCCGCCAACCTGAAAAAGCAGCTTAAAGGCGCCAATTACCCGGCCCCGCGCAACATCATGGCGGCCGCCGTGGAAGGCGCCCAGGTGGGCTTTGATGACGCCCTGGTGATCGAGGGACGCTACTTCGTGGAGCTGGTTTGTAGCCAGGTTTCCAAGAACATGATCAACGCCTTCTTCTTTAATCTGCAGGCGATCAACGCCGGCGCCAGCCGCCCCAAGGACGTGCCCAAATACAAAGCCGAAAAAGTGGCGGTGCTGGGTGCCGGCATGATGGGCGCGGGCATCGCCTATGTCACCGCCCGCTCCGGCGCCCAGGTGGTGCTCAAGGACGTCTCCCTCGAGAACGCGGAAAAAGGCAAGGCCTACTCCGAAAAGCTGCTCGACAAGGAAGTATCGAAAGGCAAGATGAGCAAGGAGAAAAAAGAGGAAATTCTTTCCCGCATCACGCCCGCCGCCGATGCCAAAGCGCTCGAAGGCGTCGACTTTATCGTTGAAGCGGTGTTCGAAAACACCGAACTGAAACACAAGGTGTTCCAGGAAATCGAAGCGGTGGTGAACCCGGACGCGGTACTCGGCTCCAACACCTCGACGCTGCCGATCACCGGCCTCGCGGAAGGCGTGAAAAATCAGAAAAACTTTATCGGCATTCACTTCTTCAGCCCGGTGGACAAGATGCCGCTGGTGGAAATCATCCGTGGCAAAAACACCAGCGACGAAGTGCTCGCCAAGGCGTTCGACTACACCCTGCAAATTAAAAAGACGCCGATCGTGGTCAACGATTCCCGGGGTTTCTTCACCAGCCGCGTGATCGGCACCTTCATCAACGAGGCCATCGCCATGGTCGGTGAAGGGCAGAACGCCAACTCCATCGAGCAGGCCGCCACCCAGGCCGGTTACCCGGTGGGCGCGCTGAAGCTGATCGACGAGATCAACATGAAGCTGTCTCTGAAGATCGCCGGGGAATACAAACAGGCGGCCGGCGCCGGCGCGCGCCAGCACCCGGCGCTGGCGGTGATGGAGAAAATGGTCAACCAGCTGGAACGCCCCGGTAAGCTGGACGGCAAGGGCTTCTACGACTATCCGGACGGCGGCAAGGCGCACCTGTGGGCGGGCCTGAAAGAGCAGTTCCCGGCTCAGGACGCGATCCCGTTCCAGGACATGCAGGAGCGCATGATGTTCGCCGAGGCCCTGGAAACCGTGAAGTGCTTCGAGGAAGGCGTGATCGAATCGGTGGGCGACACCAACATCGGCTCGATCTTTGGCATCGGCTTCCCGGCCTGGACCGGCGGCGTGGTGCAGTACATGAACCAGTACCAGGGTGGTCTGCGCGGTTTCGTGGCCCGCGCCCAGGCGCTGGCCAGCGCCTACGGCGAGCGGTTCATGCCGCCTAAGTTGCTGGTGGAAAAAGCCGAGAAGGGCGAGATTTTTAAATAGAAAGGACCTGCCGTGAGCCGATGAACGACGTTGAGCCCGGCCCCTGGAGGGGCGGATGATCCGATACAGGGTCTCCGCTCCTTTATTTCATGGAACTTTACTCCGATCCACCTTCCTGAATGAGCGCTTCCCTAAGACGGAACTTCTGGATCTTCCCGGAGCCCGTTTGAGGGAATTCGTCGACAAATCGCCAAATGCGAGGAACTTTAAATCCGGCGAGTTTCCGCCTGCAGAATTTCTCCAGGCTTTCTGGGTTTTCGGGGGCCTTATTCCTGAGCTGGACAAAGGCGGCCACGGACTCGCCCCACTCCGGATCCGGCACGCCGACCACGGCGGCTTGCACAACATTGGGATGTTCGAAGAGTACGTCCTCGATTTCACGAGGGTAGATGTTTTCTCCTCCTCGGATGATCATATCCTTGAGACGCCCCAGTACCCGGCAATAGCCGTATTCATCCATGCTGCCGAGATCGCCGGTATGCAACCACCCATCTTCGTCCAGAGCTTTCGCGGTCGCCGCTTCGTCATCGAAATAGCCCTTCATGACGCAAATACCTCGGGTACGGATCTCTCCACTGTGGCCAAGCGGAACAGTCCGTCCGGTGGACGGGTCGCTGATTTTGACTTCGATGCCGGGCAAGGGCCGTCCGATGGTGGATGCCCATTGCGGGTGCGGATCATCCGGTGATGTATGAGTGATATAAGGAGACGCTTCAGTTTGTCCGAAGCCGATGGCGACTTTTAATTGTCTCTCCAGCTGCGCGCGCTCGACTAAGTGTTGCGGCACGGGGGCTCCACCGAGCGTGACCAGTCGCCAGCTGCCCGTGTCGTAGGAATGGGTGAGCATTTCATCGAGAAGCCGGATCAACATGGTGGGTACGCATAGCATGATGGAGCCCTTTTCCCGCTGTATCAGCGAGGACACCAGCTCAACGTCGAAACCGGCGGCCAGAACATGCGTGCCACCGGTTTGCAAGGCGCCTAGTGTCGCCAGGCCGCACCCGGCGGTGTGAAAGAGAGGCATGGGGTTGATCCAGACATCCTTCTCCCGCGCGTTGATGAAACGCGCATACAGCCGGCTGTTATTGACCAGCCCACGGTGCGTCAGTTGCGCCCCCTTGGGGAAGCCAGTAGTGCCCGACGTATACTGAATTTGTGCGACACTATCGGGAGTAACATCCGGCAACGCCTGATTCGTCCGCTCTGATTGCAAGAAGGATTCCCAGGTATCGAAGGAGATGATTTCTCGAATATCGGGTAACTGTTTTCGCGCGGTCTCCAGGATAGCCAATAGAGACCTGCCTCGATATTCCGGCTGCAAGAAGACACCACAAACCCTGGAGTGGCCGAGGACATGAATCAGTTCACTGTCCGTGTAGGTAGGGTTCACGGTTACCAGGGTCAGCCCTGCAAGCGCGGCGCCCAGTTCCAGCAGTACCCATTCCGGGCGATTGGCGGCCCAAACCGCAATTCTTTCTCCGGGTGCGAAGCGAGCCCCCAACACCCGGGCAACGCTCTCCGCATCAGTCATTAGTTCAGCAAAATTCCAGGCGCGTCGCCGTTGTTCCGCTATGCCCTCGATCAAAGCGGGGCGCTTGCCGAAAGACATAGCGGCTTGCCTTAAGGCGTCGCCGATTGTCATGTCCATCAAGGATTCGGGAGCATCAGGGTGCCAATGCGATTCTTGCAGCTTGGGAAGATCTTCTTTATGCATTGTTATTCCTCGTTGAATGCGAGAAGCTCGACCTGATTTACACGTATGATCCGAATCGTATGGTCCTATTCGGATGGTGTCAACACCATGAAAGAGCGAGAAACGGTTAATGAAATTCAATCCAGTATCCTATGTGGTCCTGGGTCTGATCGGGCTGCGTGGCCCATCGACGCCCTATCAGCTCAAAAGGTCCGCCGGACGATCCATCAACTATTTTTGGTCCTTTCCTCATTCGCAGCTTTACAGCGAGCCTAAACGGCTGGCCGCCGCCGGCCTGTTATCTGAGGAGGTGGAAGAGGAAGGACGGCGACGTAAGCTCTATGACTTGACCGAAAAGGGACGGACGGCGCTGAAGCAGTGGTTGAGAACGCACCCATCGGAGGCGTTTGAGATGAGGGATATGGCGGTACTGCAGTTGTTTTTCAGCGATTTCATGGAATGCCAAGATCTGGAGGAACTCGCCCGGAAGCAGGTCGATGTCTACTGCGATAGACTGGAGGTCTATAAGGAAATCCTGGAAATCAGAAAGGGGAGTCAGGCGTCGGATCGCCGAATGGCGCCGCTGAATTTGGGATTTCGACTGGTCGAAACCTGCATTGAGTTTTGGGAGGAAATCGCCCGAAATCCTCCCGCGAGCGAGCCGGCGGGGTCGGATAAGTATGGCAACTCTTGAACCCTCACCCGAGTAGCCGGGAACCTTCGCGCCAACCAATACGATCATATACAGTCTAACCGGCCAGATATCGTTCGGTGAGCGGCGCGCGGGCCTGGTCCAGGTGCGCCACTATGTACTCGGCGTCCTCGGCGATGGCGTAGATGCGCCCCGACCCCCAGGTGTGCAGCCAGGGCAGCCCGAGAAAATAGAGCCCCGGGCTGGCGGTGACGCCGCGCACTTGTTTGGGGTAGCCGGTGTTGTCGAAGGCCGGCGCCCGGATCCAGGAAAAGTCCGGGGCGTAGCCGATGCACCAGATTACCGCGCCGATGCCGGCGGCTCGCAGATCCAGTTCCTTGCCCGGTGAAGCCGGCGGTTCCCAGGCCGCCTCGTAGGCGGCTTCGGTGGGCGCTTGAATGCCTTCCCGGTTAATGTACTCGTCAATGCTGGCTTTGATGCGTGCGTTGGTGGCGTCGGCGGCGTCCAGGTTTTTCTTCAGGTCATGGCCAAAGCGCGCCATACCCGCGTCGATGTCATGCAGACGGCCATGCAGCGTCATGCCTTCCAAGGCAAACCGACGCAGGTCAATATCGCGACCCCCGTCGCGGCCGGTGACGTAATGATTGGCCTTGGCACGCACCTGCTCCTCGGTGAGATGCTCCTGCACCGGCAGCCGGTAATGCCCCATGTCGTCCAGCCAGTCCACCACATCGCGGCCCCGGTAGAAGCGCGACACACGAGGTGCCGGGCCCACCGCCAGATGCACTTCGCGGCCGGCCAGGTGCAGATCCTCTGCGATCTGACAGCCGGACTGACCGGTGCCGACCACCAGCACGGCGCCTTTGGGTAGGGCCGCAGGATTGCGGTAGGCGGAGGCGTCCAACTGCCGGATCGAGTCGGGCAGACGACGCGCGTACTCGGGGACTTTGGGAACGTGATAGCTGCTTACCGCGATCACCACCTGGTCGGCGGTGAGCGGGCCCCGGTCCGTGTCCAGACGATAGCCGCCGACGGCCAGCGCGATGACCCGGGTCACGGTGACGCCTTCGAACAGCGGCGGATCGAACGAGGCCCGGAAGCGTTCCATCCAGGTAACGATCTGTTCCTTGACCATGAAGCCGTGCGGCTCGTCGTCGTCGTAGGGGTGATCCGGCAAGCGACATTGCCAGTTGGGGGTAACCAGGCAGAAATTGTCCCAGCGTTGGTTTTTCCAGGCGTGGAAGGCTTCGTGTTTTTCCAGCACCAGGTGATCGATGTGGCGTTGGTGCAACAGGTAGCTGGTGGAAAGGCCGGCCTGGCCGCCGCCTACCACGATCACCGGATAATGGCGACGCGGAAAATAACGGGTCGTGGCGTTCATGAGGATCGAGTCTCCTGGATAACAGCGGCGTTCCCCGCCGAGGGCTTGGTGCCGGGGCGGCCGACGCGCAATACCGTGACCGCCGCGTCCATGTGGTCGGCGAATTGCCGGGCGCGCGTTTCGATGGCCAGCAACTGGCTGTCGGCGCTGGTGCAGCGGAAACCGAATCTGGCTTCCACCCGGTCGCCGGCCAGAGTCAGGGCGTTGCGGCTGAGGGTGAGAAATTCCGCCAGCGGGTAGCGGGCACCGGCGCGGAAATAGTCGTGCACCACGCTGGACGGTGAATAGCAGTGCATTTCACTGTCGTCCGGCCAGCGCACATCGAAATAGACTTCAGGCATGACGGCCTCCTTGATGGCTCGAGGGAGAAGAGGCGGCGGACGCGGCGCGGCCGATGAACGGCTCGCGCGACAAATCCCAGAATCGGTCGCGTTCGTCGCCGAGGGTCAGGTCGAAGCACCCGCCAGCGGTGATCCGGCCCGCTTCGGCGGCGGCCAGATCGCGCTGGTGGAACGCCGCCAGCACCGCGTCACGATGCGTCGGCGCCACCGACAACACGAAACCGTAGCTGGGAAAGGTTCGCAGCCAGCGCGCCAAGGGCACGCCGACGGGTTTGGGCAGGACATCGAGGTCGAGAACCGCGCCCACTCCGGACGCCTCCAACAACATCAGCACGGTGCCGACCACGCCGGCCATGCTGATGTCCTTGGCGGCCCGACACAGGCCCTGTTCGGCCAGCACCGGCAGAATCTCCAGATCGTCACGCAGACGCTCGCCGGGGGCAGCGCTGCTGGCGTCCCAGTTATCACCCACGTCGCGATAGCGGCCACGCGCATCGCAGGCGACGATCAGGCTGTCGCCGGGGCGGGCATCGAAGCTGGTGAGCAGGGCCCGCGCCCTGCCGACGATGGCCACCGACAGTTGCGGGCGATCGGTGCGGGTATTGCTGTGACCGCCGACCACCGGCACGCCGTATTTGCCAGCCGCCTGACGCAGGCCACCAACGATCTCGCCGGCGCGCGCCGCGCCGTCGCTCCACAGGGCGTCGACCACCGCCAGCGGCCGGCCGCCCATGGCGTAGATGTCGCTGACGTTGACCATCACTCCGCAGTAGCCGGCGAACTCCGGCTCGGCGGCGACGAACTCGTTGAGAAAGCCTTCGATGGCGACCAGCAGGTGGCCATCGCCATCCGCCAGCGCGGCGCTGTCGTCACCCAGGGGCAGGGCGCCGCTGTCGATACCGGCGAGGCCATTAAGTATCGGCCGGATGTCGCGTTTGTGATCGAACGCGGCGCTGTCGCGCAGCTCACGGATGATGGCGTCCAGTTTCATGACGCCCTCCTGCCGGTGGTCAGCAGGGGCAGGCGATCCTCGGCCAATGGCGGATAATGGTCCAGTTCGGCGCGCATCAGCACGTGCTGCAGGCCATGCAGGTCCAGATGGCGCAGGGTGCGCCAGTGCAGGCGCTGGAACAGCGGCTCGTTGACCGCCTGTACCCGGGCGAAAAAGCTGTCGCAGCCGCGTGCGCGGGCGCCGCCCACCGCCAGTCGGATCAGCGCACTGCCCAGGTGGGCGTCGCGGCGGTAGCCACGAGCCACCGCCAGCCGTGAGCCGTACCAGATGCCCGGCCGGTCACTGTGGATGCGCACCGTGCCGACCACCTCGTCCGGGCCGCCGGCCACATAGGCGAGCGCGACGACGGTCAGGGCATGACGGTCCAGGGCATCGCCGTCGTCGGCGGTGAACAGGCCCTGCTCGGCGCAGAACACCTGCCGGCGCAGTTCGCGGGCGGCCTGATATTCCCAGGCCTCGGTGGTCAATTTGACGGCGTACTCGCAGCTGCGAAACGGGACAACCGGTTCCAGGATCATGCCGGGGTCTCCTCGAACGCGGACAGTGACGAGCAGGCGCCGCAGCGACCACAGCCGGCTTTGATGTCCGACGAGCGCAAGGCGCTGTCGCGTAACAGGGCGCCCAGCGGTTCCAGAATGTCGCGCATGTGCTGCGCCGATGGCGAGGGATGATGTTGCAGGGGCGTGCCGGAGATTGGCACGAATGGCACCACGAACGGATAAACGCCCAGCTCAACCAGCTGCCGGCACAGCGCCAGGGTAGCGCCCACGCTGTCGCCCAGCCCGGCCAGCAGGTAGGTGCTGACCTGGCCGCGGCCAAACACTGCCACCGCGTCGACGAACGCCTTCATATAGTGCTCGACGGTGATCGACGCTTTGCTCGGCATGATTTTTTCGCGCAACGCTGGCGTGGCGATTTCCAGGTGCATGCCCAGGCTCTGGATGCCGCTGTCATGCAGCCGGCGGAACCAGGCGCGCTCGTCCGGCGGTTCGCACTGACCCTGGATCGGCAGATTGATGGCGGCGCTCACCGCTTCGGCGCTGTCGCACAGCACCCGGGCGCCACGATCCTGGAGATTGGGGGTGCCGGTGGTCATCACCATGTGTTTGACGCCGTCCAGTTCCACTGCGGCTTTCGCCACCTCGGCGAGCTGCGCCGGCGTCTTGTGGGCAATGGTGCGGCCCTCGTCCAGGGATTGTCCGATGGCGCAGAACTGGCAGGACACCTTGCGATTATTGTAGCGAATGCAGGTCTGCATCACGGTGGTGGCGAGCACGTCCTTGCCGTGCAGGGTGGCGATGTGGGAATAGGGGATGCCCTCGGCGGTGCTCAGACCGTAAAAACGCGGGGTGTCGGTGAACGCCATGCGGGCGATTTCCTGCCCGTCGCGCGTCAGGGTGGCGCCATCGCTGTTGGCATCGAGCTGATACGGCGAGCGGCTGGCGCCGGCGGTGTGCACCGGAATCATCACCACCCGGCCACCGATCTCCATCGCCTTGTGGTCGGACGGTCCGGCGCCGCCGCGCCGGCTCGGGGCACCGGCGTCCGGGCCGGTCAGGCGTACGCCACGGGTCTGCAGTTCATTGATGAGCTGCCGGTCGGACAGCGTCGGGTTCGCGCTCATCGTCGTTGCTCCTGGATAGGTCGGTGAAAGAGTCGGCTTGTTCGTCCTGGCGGGTGCGGTCATGGAAAGTTGCCGCCGGGCGGCGGTCAATCAGCAGGCTCAGCAGTTCCGGGCGGGCGTAATGGCCCACCGAGTCCATCATGCGTTTGCGCTTGAGGATCAGGGTCATATCCAGCTCCGCCACCAGCAGGCCCTCGCCCTCGGTGAGCGGCTCGCCGAGCAGCTTGCCCTCCGGCGATACGATCATCGTCATGCAGCCACCACGCAGCGCTTTTTGCTGGGCGGGGTCGGCGGTGATTGATTCGATCTGCGCGTCCTCCAGCCAGCCGGTGGCGTTGACCACGAAGCAGCCGGACTCGGCGGCGTGGTGACGCATGGCCGCCTCGATCTGATCGGCGAACACCGGGCCTACCATGGAGCCAGGGAACTGGGCGCAGTGGATCTCCTCGTGCTGTGTCATCAGCGCGTAGCGGGCCAGCGGATTGTAGTGCTCCCAGCAGGCCAGAGCGCCGATCCGGCCGACACCGCTGTCCACCACTCGCAGGCCACTGGCGTCGCCCTGACCCCAGATCATGCGCTCGTGGTAGGTGGGGGTGATCTTGCGGCGCTTGAGCAGCAGCCGGCCATCGTGGTCGAGCACCACCTGGGTGTTGTACAGCGTGCCCCGGTCGCGCTCGTTGACGCCCAGCACCACCACCATCGAATGGCGGCGGGCCAGGGCGGCGATCCGGTCGATCTCCGTGCCTGGTACGGTCACCGCCTGTTGATACAGAGCGAGATGGTCCGGGCCGGAGAACGCCGGGGTGCGTACGAACGAGAAGTACGGGTAGTAGGGCACCAGGGTTTCCGGGAACACGATCAGTTCCACGCCCTGGCCGGCGGCCGCCTCGATCCAGGCGCAGACCTTGTCCAGGGTGCCACCCGGGGTGTTCAGGACCGGGGCGATCTGGGCCGCCGCGGCGGTGACCGTACGGGCTTCGCTCATCGCGCGCCTCCGCTTACAGGGTCCAGGTATCAAGAATGAAAGCATTGTCCTTGCGGTGCAGCAGAACCAGATCGAGAACATCCAGTGGATTGATTGGCGTAATGCCCTCGATCAATGACGGCTCACCATGACCGTACAGCGCCTGTAAGGCGAACCGGCACGCGAATACCTTGCCGCCTTCGCCCATGAACTTGCTGAGCTGGTTGTTGACCGCCAGATGCCCCGGGAAGGCCTCGTCGCCGAGGGTTGGAAAACCCCGTTGCAGGCCCAGGGTGACGCCTGGGCCATACAACAGGACCGAGGTGTCGAAGCCTTTACGCAGCAGGCGCGTGGCCTGCAACATGTTCACCAGGCCGATGGACCCCTCGAAAGCCACGGTATGGAAGGTCACCAGAGCTTTCTCGCCGGGTTCCGCCTTGACGTCTTCGAACACTTTTTCTTCGTAGTCGACAAAAAAATCGCCTTTCTGATGGGGGGCTTTCTCTACGATGGGCATAGTCGTCTTCCTCTGCGGTTGAAGCGGGGTTCGGAGTGTGGAAAGGGCTCCGCCTCTGTTTGATGCAACCTCCCTTTCTGATGTGTTCAATTGCAATCAATATGCCAATCAAAGTGTTAATTGATTGATTGGTCGCATGATTTATGAGCCAATGGGCGGCGTTTCTCAGTAACGGGCCGGTTGCTCTTCGGGCGTCAACCAATCAAAGC
Organism: Alloalcanivorax mobilis; assembly: GCF_002864685.1. GTDB lineage: Bacteria > Pseudomonadota > Gammaproteobacteria > Pseudomonadales > Alcanivoracaceae > Alloalcanivorax > Alloalcanivorax mobilis. Next base: position 68,752 of record NZ_NMQZ01000008.1, on the reverse strand, counting down.
GTGCCGGGGCTGCGCGTGGCGTGGACAACCCTGGTGCGGAAAATGAACTCAAACAGTGCGGTGGTGGCCGTTGAATCAGGCGGAGGGGAGGGGAATGAGCGGTAACGTGGCGGCCTGGCGGCCGGTTTTGAAAGACGGGGTGCAGCCCATCTATCTTCGCATCGCTGATGCCATCGCTGATGACATTCTTTCTGGCAGGTTGGCGGTGGGCGAACGTTTGCCGCCCTTGCGTGATCTGGCTTCCGGATTGAAGCTCAACTACGCCACCGTTTCGCGAGCCTACAGCGAAGCTCAGCGGCGCGGGCTGATCTATTCCCGCGTTGGGCAGGGCTCCTTTGTATGCCGCCCTGGCGGCGTCAGCCGGCGCAGCGCCAGTGCCGGGCGCTCGGTGGACATGACCATGAATCTGCCGCCGGAATCCCAGAGCACGCTGTTACGAGAGCGAATGGAGGCAGGGCTGCGTGCCCTCGGCCCGGATCTGCAGCCGTTAATGCGCTATCAGGAGTTCGGTGGCTCCGCCGAGGACAAAGAGGCGGCGGTGGCCTGGCTGCAAAGACGGCCGCTCAACGTTGACGTTGACCGGGTACTGGTTTGCCCGGGCGTGCAGAGCGCGCTATTGGCGGTGTTGGGCAGCCTGGCCCGGCCCGGCGATGTGGTGCTCTGCGAGGCCTTGACCTATCCGGGCCTGCGCGCCATCGCTGGCCAGCTTGGCATCCGTTTACTCGGCTTGCCGCTGGATGAGGACGGCATTGATCCGGATGCCCTGGCGAGACTATGCGCGGAGCATCATCCCAAGGCGTTGTATTGCAATCCGGTATTGCTCAATCCTGCGGTGGTGACGTTGAGCGAAGAACGCCGGCATCGGCTGGTGCAGATCGCCCGTAAGCATAACCTGGCGATCATTGAAGACGACGCCTACGGCCTGCTGCCCAGCCACCGGCCACCGGCCCTGGCAGCCTTGGCGCCGGAGCTGACCTATTATCTGTGCGGCTTTAGCAAGTCCTTGGGGGCGGGATTGCGAGTGGCCTATCTGGCCCTGCCGTCCGCGCGGTTGCGCTCGCGATTGGCGGTAACCCTCCGCGCCACTACCGTAATGGCTTCTCCGATTACAGCGGCGTTGGCGTCCTATTGGGTACAGGACGGTACCGCCGATCTGGCGTTGTCGCTGACGCGAAAGGAGTCCCAGGCGCGTCAGGGCCTGGTCACCAGAATTCTCGGCGGCGCGGATTACCGCTCCCATCCGGAGGCGTTCCACGTCTGGCTGAAAATGCCCGGGCCATGGAGCCGGGTTGCCTTCGCCGCGCGCTTGCGCGCGCAAGGCATCAATGTGGTGGTCAGTGACGCTTTCGCGGTGAACGCCAAGCCTCCGGAAGCGGTACGTTTATGCCTGGGTGGTCCTTTTAGTCGACAGGAATTGGCGCATTCGCTGCACATGATCGCCGATGCCCTGGAACAACCGGGCGCCGCTGGCGCCGGTTTTTTCTGAGCCGTGATGTTGCGCTTTGCTTGCACGAAAGATGAGGTTTGTTTGCACGGTGCGCGCGCACCGTGGGTGGAATCAAGTCAATCCGGAGTGCCCATGAACATTTTCAAGAACGTTGCATTAGCCCTCTGTCTGACGCTGACCGCCGCCCCGGCGGCCTGGGCCAGCCCGGGCCATGGCGGGCCTGAACGCAATTCCCCCCACACCCATCATCAGGCCGGTCACAACAGCGGCCGGCACCACCACGCCGATGCGCATCGGGCGCGCTGGCACCAGGGCGACAGCTTGCCCGGCGGTTATCGCGGCAACCGCTATGTGGTGAACGACTGGCACGCTCATCGGCTACCGCCGCCGGATCGCCACCATCGCTGGGTGAGCGTGAACGGCGACTATCTGCTGATTGCCATTGGCACTGGCGTGATTCTGTCGGTGGTTGCCGCTCACTAGGGCCGGCAGCGATCAGTGCCAGTCCAGCGCCGGCGGCAGGCCCGCCGCCAGGCGCAGTGTTTCAGGCAACGAGGCGCTGAACATGCCGCCGTGGCCCTGGCCGTCATAGAGCCGGTGCCGGACCCGCAGCGCAGGTACTTGATCAAGGCGCCCGGCGAAGCGATTGAAGTCGCGGTTGGCCCGGCGTTTGGCGGCGGCCCATTGTTGCTCGTCCAAATCGTCCGTTCGCCGGCCTTCTTCATTGCCCCGGCATAACCAGACCTCGGCGGGCGGTGTCGGAGCGTGGGCGGCGAGGGCCTTGAGGTAAAGGTTGATCAGCCCGCCGGCCCACCACAGCGATGGGCTGGTGGGGAAATACTGGTGGAACGCGGCCGGCCTGGTGCACAGAGCGAACAGTGTGAACAGCCCCCCGTAAGAATGACCCCATAAGGATGCCCGCGCCGGGTTGATCGGCGCCAGTGTCGCGACCCGTGGTGTCAGGGTGGTGTCGATCCATTCCAGAAACCTGGCCGCGCCACCGCCGCGCCGATCCGCCCGGCGCGGGTCGTGAATCTCGTGCTCGCCCGGCGCCGCCGGGGTGTAGTCGTACTGGCGGGCGGCACCGTTGAACAACAGGTCGGTGTCGTAGCCGATCATCACCAGCACCGGCGGCGTGCCGTCTTGAATCTGGCCCAGCCAGGTCTCCCGCAGCCGGCTGATCACCGCGTTGCCGTCCAGCATAAACAGAGCCGGGTGGCCGCCCGCCGGCGCCGGGTGTTTGGGCTCGGCGATCCACACCCGGTAATGGCGCTGGCGATCCATTGAGGACAGGCGCAGATCCTGGAAGCGATAGAACGCCGAACCACGGTCCGCCAGGGTGGTGCCCATGGTGCGGGTCAGGTCCGGCCGGGCGGTGGTCAGGCCGGGCAGGGCGACGCCGAGCGCGCCGGCCAGGGCCGCCTGAAGCAAATGACGCCGTTGTCGGTCCATGTGCGGGCTCCTTGTCGATGCGTCGAACCGTCGAACAGTGGCAGGGGTTATATAAGATGAGCCTTTAAAAGTAAATGAGTTCTATTTTCATTTGCGTCTGGGTGGAGGGGGGCGTGGCCAGAGGCGGACTTGTAAAAATCATCCGGAGTGATAATAATGAGAACTATTCTCAAAAAGGGTCGGATCGGGGTTACCACCCATGGGCGCGGAATCTTACTACCGGAACGAAGCGGTAAAGGTGTTGTACAGCCACCACCACGGTTGGCTGATGGGCTGGCTGCGTAAAAAACTTGGCTGTTCCCAGCGCGCCGCGGACATGGCGCAGGATACCTTTCTGCGGGTGCTGACCTCCCACGCCGACCTGAACGCGGTCAAGGAACCGCGTGCCTATCTGACCACCATCGCCGGGCGATTGATCATTGATGACGCGCGCCGCAAGAAAGTGGAACACCTCTACCTGGAGACCTGGAGCGCTCTGCATGGCAACGACGTGGCGCCGTCGTCTCAGTCGCTGGTGGAAGTGGTGGAGTTGCTCACCGCCGTCGCCCGCTTGCTGGAAGGCCTGCCGGAGAAACCGCGGCGGGCGTTTCTGATGAGCCGCCTGGAGGGCCGCTCCCATGGCGAGATCGCCAAAGCGCTGGGCGTGTCGGTGAGCATGATCAAGAAGTACGTGGCCCGAGCGTTGTTGCACTGCCTGGACTTGCTGGACGAGGACCAGCGGTGATTCGCGACGAGCAACGGCGCATTCTCGGCGAGGCGGCGGAGTGGCTCGCCACCCTGCACTCCGGGGACGTGGACGATGCGGATCGCAGCTGCTGTCGGGACTGGCGTCGGGCCGACCCGCGCCATGAGCGTGCCTACCGGAAAATGGAAAACCTGTGGCGGCGCTTCGAGGGCCTGGGCAGTGACGGAGGCGCCGCCACGTCCACGCTCAACGCGGTGCTTGGCGCGCGGCGCCGGCAGCGGCTGCGCGGCGGCGGCGCGTTGGCGGTGGTGTTGCTGGTGGGCGCGTCGGCGTCGTTGTTGAGTCTGCCGTTCGCGCCCCTGGATCTGCTCGCCGATTACCGCAGCGCCACCGGTGAACAACGCCATGTGGCGTTGCCGGACGGCAGCGAACTGGTTCTTAACAGTGGCACCGCCGTGGATCTGGATTACAGCGCCGGCGAACGCCGGGTGCGGCTGCGCCATGGGGAACTGCTGGCGCGGGTGGCGCCCGACCGGGGGCGGCCGTTCGTGGTGGAAAGCGCCGCTGGCACCGCCCGCGCCCTGGGCACGGAGTACACGGTGCGTATCCGGGAAGATGGCATGGACGTGGTGGTCACCGAATCCTCGGTGGAAGTGTGCGCCGCGCCGCCGACGGCATCCGCCGCCCATCATGGTCGTGCCCACTGCGCCGCCGCCGTGGCCGGGCAGCGCGCACGGGTGCGCGGCGACCGGGTCAGTGCCCCCCAGGCGGTGGACACCGCCCTGGAAACCGCCTGGGTCAAGCAGCGCCTGGTCGCCGATGACCGCCCCCTGAGCGAGGTCCTCAAGGAGCTGCGCCGCTACCGGAGCGGCGTGCTCCATTACGACGACAAAGCGCTGTCGAACATTCGCGTTTCCGGCGTGTTTCCCCTGGACGACACCGACCGGGCCCTGGATTTGTTGGCCGCCCTGGCGCCGATTCAGGTGCGTCACTACACCGGTTTGCTGACTCTGATCTCGCCCCGTTGATCTCCTCTAAGCGGCCTGCGGCGCGGCTGGTTTTGGTGGTAAGGCCTTGCTCCCACAGCGGCACCGTAGAAAGGTGTTTTTGTGTAGGAGCAGGCCATGCCAGCGACTCGGCTTTGCCGGGCCTGCCTCGCCTTCCAGACTCGGTTCGCTGGCCAGGCCTGCTCCTACGGCGGCTTCGTAGAAAGGTGCTTTTTGCGGACAGGCCATGCCAGCGAATCGGCTTTGCCAGATCCGCCTCGCCGTTGGCTCGGTTCGCGATCAAGGATCGCGGCCACCTCAGAATCAAAATCCGGCGCAGCCGGGCGGCGTTCCCTTTTCCATCAGGTTTAAGTCCCTGTCACGGGAATGACCCGCTTCACTGTCCGGCCTGCGAGCAACACCGGTTGCCGCTCGTTCGCGAACAAGCAAAAAAATCACCCGCCACTGTCCCGTTGCGTCGTTGATGCGTCATCACTAGTAAAACCAGCAAACGAGAATGGGAATCAGTTTATGGTGTTCAGGTTCGCGCGGCGTTGTTGGGGCGCGGTGACGGCAGGGTCCTTGGCGGTGCTGGGTGTGGTCGCGCCAGGGTTGGCGGTGATGGCGGTGGCCGGGGTGTGCCTGGCGGCGATGCCGATGGTGGCCGAGGCGGATGAGACGGCCACGCCGCCGTCCCAGGCACGTCACTATCGCATCGCCGCCGGGCCGCTGGCGCCGGCGTTGAACCGCTTCGCCCTGGAGGCGGGGGTGGTGATGTATTACCCGCCGGAATTGACCGAGGGGCGCCGCACCGCCGGTCTGCAGGGGCGTTACACGGTGGAACAGGGCTTCCGGGCGCTGTTGCGCGATACCGGCCTGAGCGCCGACCGTGAAGACGGCGGCGTCTACACCCTCACCGACGCGGGCGCCGGTGCCGGGGTGGGAGCGCGCCTGGAACGGGTCACGGTGGAGGGTGAAGAGGACCCACGGCGGGACCTGTACTTGCAGCCCGGGTCGGTGAGCATCGTCACCCGCCAGGACATCGACCGCATCGCGCCGCGCAACACCTCCGATGTGCTGGCCGCGGTGCCCGGCGTGCACACCTCGCAGAGCCGCCAGGACCCGGGGGTGTCGGTGAACATCCGTGGCTTGCAGGATTTCGGCCGCGTCAACGTGATGATCGACGGCGCCCGCCAGAATTATCAGCAAAGCGGCCACGGCAGCAACGGCCAGGTGTACCTGGACCCGGAGCTGCTGGCCGGCGTGGACGTGGCCAAGGGCCCCACCTCCACCGTCGGCGGCGCCGGCGTGATTGGCGGGGTGGTCAACTTTCGCACCCTGGAATTCGAGGATCTGGCCCATGACGGCGCCGACCACGGCGCGCGCATTAACCTGACCACCGGCGACAACGCCTACTACTTCGCCGGCAGTGTCGCCGCTGCCACCCGGGTCACCGACAACCTGGACCTGCTGGCGGCGTTCAGCCGTAAGAACGTGGGGGCCTTCGACAAAGGCGAGCGCGGCAGCAAGGACGGCGGCTACTGGCACGGCACCAGCCAGTTCACCGGTCAGGATCAGTGGTCGGGTCTGTTCAAGAGCACGCTGCGCCTGGGCGACGATCAGCGCCTTAAGTTCAGTTACATCGGCCTGGACGCCGAGTTCGATCAGGGCAGCAACACCAGCGTGTTGGCCGGCGCCACCGACTACAACCGGGTGCGCACCGATACCTTTTTGTTCAATTACAGCCTGTTCCCCGCCAGCAGCTGGCTGGATCTGGACAGCAGTCTTTATTACACCCGCACCGCCAACGACCAGGACCGCCCCGACACCGGCGATGGCTATGGCGCCTTCGCGGTGCGTTACGAAACCAACACCGTGGGCGGCACCCTCAGCAACCGTACGCCCCTGGACCTGGGCGACTGGCCAGCGGCGTTGGAGCTCAGCTACGGGTTGGAGTTCTATCACGACTGGACCCGCCCCAACGCCGCCCAGAGCGGCGAAGGCGACGGCGAGCCAAGCTGGTTTTCCGGGCCCACCCCGGAGGGCGAGCGCAGCGTCGCCAGCCTGTTCAGTCAGGCGCGTTTTGCCCACGCCAGCGGCCTGGAGCTGATCGCCGGCCTGCGTTACGACTATTTTCGCCTCAAGGGCGAGGGCGAAATGTTCGTCGGCTCGGACCAGAACCCACCGGGTACGCGCCCACCGTTCACCTCCTATTACAGCGACTTCGCCGTCGCCCGCCACGATGGCTTTGTGTCGCCGACCTTGACCGCCGCCTGGCAAATCACCAACCCACTGCAACTGTTCGCCAGCTACGGCCGTGGTGTGCGGCCGCCGGCGATCACCGAATCGTTGATGTGGGGCTCGCACATCGGCAATTCGTTTCCGTTTTTTCCCAATCCTGGGCTGGAGCCGGAGCGTTCCAGCAACTGGGAGGTTGGCGCCAACCTGCGGCTGCCTGATCTGCTGCGCGACGGTGACCGACTGCGCTTGAAAGCGGCCTGGTTCAACACCCAGGTGGACCACTACATCACCCAGGCGCCGGTGATCAACCCGACGTCGATTGGCGACGCGGGCGATATCGAGGCGTTCGGTTTCGTCAATCTCGACGACGAAGTGCGCTTTCGGGGGCTGGAATTGCAGGCCGAATACGATCTCGGCGTGGCCTTCGCCGAACTGAGCTGGACCCGCACCCTACATGACCTGGGCCGGGGCGGTTACAACCCTTATCCGCTTGGCAACATCACCGGCTCGCAGCCACAGGACGGCGTCGGCGAGCCCAATGGCGGCGGCATCATCTATCTGCTGCCGCCGCGCAAAAAGGGCACGCTGAGCAGCGGCGTGCGTCTGTTCGACCGCCGCCTGACCCTGGGCGCGCGGGTGCGCTACGAAGACAACGACGGCCGCGGCGGCACCATGTACGCGGACGTGGTCGACTGGACCGTCTACGACCTGTGGGCCAGCTACCAGCCCAGCGACGCGCTCACCTTGCGGCTGGCGGTGGACAACCTGCGCGACCGCAACTACGCGGAACTCAACGGCACTTCTTACTGGATCGCCCCGGGCCGCACGGTCACCGGGACGCTTTCGTTGCGATTTTAATTTTTCTTTTTCAGGAGCATGGCATGAACCGTTCTCTCTTCCCTGGTGCCCCGGCGCGGCTGTTTGGCCTGGGCCTGGCACTGTTGATGGCCGGCGCCCCGGCGCTGGCCGACCTCACGCCCCGGGTGCTGCATCGTTTTGACGCCGCCAGTGCCGGCGCCGGCGCCAATCCGCATCTGCCACCGGTGTACCGCCCCGGGGAGGGCGCTCTGCTGGGTGTGACCCCGTTGGGCGGTGCCGCCACGTCCGGGGCCTATTATCAGTTGCGTGATGCGCAAGGCAGTGAATATCAGGCCGCCGCGTTCGCCGAGGCGGGTGGTCTGGGGCTGAGAACCGGTCTGGTGGTGGACAGCCAGGGGCAGGCTTATGTGGGCTCAACCCCCTTTCTGGGGGCGCCGGGAATGTTTCGCTGGGCAGCCGGGGGCGTGCCGTCAAACGCACTGGCCGGCACGCCGCCGGATGGCTCGGAAGACGCGTTCAAGCCGCGCGGCCTGTTCGCCGTGGACGCCGACGACAATGTCTATTTCGGTGGCGGTTCCGGCCGTGCCGGCAACGGCCTGTTCCGGCTCGACGCCGCTGGCGCGCTGACCTGGCTGGTGGATTTCCAGTTACCGGACTATGTGCAGGGCAGTGGCAACCCACAGACCGTTTATCTGAAAGGCCAGTACCCGGTGGCGCTGGCGGTGGATGACGACGCCGATATGCTTTACGGCATCAACGTGCGCGACCAATCCGCCGGGGCGGGGGACGAGTCCGCGGTACCGGAAGGCGACGAAACCGCCGGCACCCTGTTCAGCGTCGACCTCTCCCAGGCGGTGGGCGAGGGCGCCACGCCGGTGACGGTGCTGCACACCTTCGCGAAAAACGCCGAGGGCGAAATCAAGGGCAACGACTCCGGCCAGCAGGCGCTGGTGCACGACGGTGACTGGCTGTACGGCACCACCACCCTGGGCGTGTGGCGCTACCACCTGGACGATGAAGACAGCTTCACCGTGCTGCACCGCTTCGGCGACGGCGAAGACGGCCAGACCCCCTGGGGGCCGCTGGTACTGGCCGAGGACGGCCATGTGTACGGCACCACCCGGCGCACCAGCGCCGGCGGGGCTGGCGCGCTTTATCGCATTCGCATCGGCGCCGCCGATGACCGCGCCGACGACGGCTATGAGCTGCTGCATCTGTTCGATGTGGAAAGCGACGGCGCCTTCCCCAATGGCCTGAGCGCCGGGCCGGTGAACGACGGCATCCAGACGCTCTATGGCGCCACCAACGCCGGCGGCGCCCCCGGGGACACGGTGTCTTCAAGCAGCGCCACTGGTAGCGGCACCGTCTATGCCCTGGATGTGGCACCGCCGGTGGCGGCCAACATCGATATCCAGGCGCAACCGACCACGCTGACCGAAGGCGAAAGCACCATCCTGACCTGGAGCGTCAGCGGCGCCGACCAGTGCGTGGGCGAGGGCGAATGGGGCGGCAACAAGGCATTGCAAGGCAGCGAAACCCTGACCCCGGACGTGGCCGGCGAGTTCACCTACACCCTGACCTGCGTGGACGGCGACAGCGAAACCGTGTCCGCCAGCGCCACCGTCACAGTGAACGCCAGTGGCAGTGAAGGCGGGGAAGAAAGTGGCGGCGGTGGCGGTGGCGGCAGCGTCCACTACCTGATGCTGCTGGCGCTGGCGGCGCTGCTCGGCCGCCGTACCGCCTGAACGGGCGACGACGGCAACGAGCGCAACGACGGCAACGAGAGCAACGACAGTAACGATCGTCCGAACGCCAGCCAGGGCCAGCCTCGGAGAGGGCCGGCAGGGAACGCCGGTCAGTCACGGCACCGGGTCACCGGTGCCGGCTCCATCGGCGGCGTCGCCAGGACGGCACGCCGCCTTCCAATGACTCAGTAAGGAGATTCACCATGAGCATTACCGTGACCTATTCAGCCACTTTCGATAACTACAGTGACTGGAATGCATCTGATGGCCTTTACACTGACAACGAACTGGAAACCGGTTTCGTGAACGAAGACGGTTTTCTCCCCTTCTACAACAACCACTTCGAGATCGCCGATCACAGCGCCAACCCGGGCGCCTTCGCCGGCGCCGAGGACCCCAACCCGGAAGTGGACCTCGGCATGTGGGGCGCCTTTGGCACTTTCTCCGGCACCCAGTACGCCTCCGAGGGCGAGGCCTCTAGCCTGGACCTGGGCTTTATCGTGCAGGCGGCCAGCGGTGAGTACCTGAACTACACCTTCTTCGCCGGCCCCACCCATACGCTGTACGGCGAGATCGGTTCCATCACCTTCGGCAGCGGCCTGAGCCAGGACGCCAACGGCGAGTTCTACTTCACCGAAGAGCTGGTGACCATCGATGGTCTGGACACCATCGGCCTGAACGGTGGCCTGGACGCCAACGGCGATGTGATCGACCGCAACGACGGCGACAACGACACCCACAACATCATCAACGGTCTCAAGGACGGCGATGCCTCCGCGTTGTGGGCGGTGCTGGACGACGCCGGCTACAGCGAAGTCACCCTGACCAGCCTGGCTGGCGTGGTGGAATCGAGCCAGGCGGAACTGGAACTGGCGGCCTGATCGCCCCTGGCCCGTCTTTCGTCCGCCGCGTATGCGCGGCGGGCGATTTTTGCGTTATGGCTTTTGGATTATGGAGAACGTCATGCCCTTGGTCGTTGCCCGCGCGCTTGCCGCCGTGTTGCTGTTTGCCCTGCCGCCCACGCTTGCCGCCAGCGAAGCGATGGAGGTGCTCAACCTGACCACCTTTCGTGGCAGCAGCGGCGACACCACCTGGCCGCCGGCCACCACCCCGATGGCGCCGCCCATCGTGGTGGGGGAGCAGATCCATGGCGCCACCCGCGTCGGGCTGTTCCTGTTGCCGACCTACCCGGCACAATACCAGGCTCCAACGGATTTCAGAGACGCTTTTCCGGAATTTGGCAGTGGTCTGGCTAGCAGCGGCCCGCTGGTGCACGATCCCGAGAGCGGGCGTTTCTATGGTGTCGGCCTGGTGACAAGCGCATTGAGCCGTGGACCCGGTTTGCTCTACCGCGCCGAATCCGATGGCGCCTTCGCGGAAAAGATCGCCGATCTGAATCAACCCAATGGCGTGCTGCTGATTCAGGGCCGCACCCTGTATGGCCTGGACCGGACCCCGCAGGGCCAAGGCCAACTGTTCGCTCTGGATCTGGACGATGCCCAGGCGTCTCCACGCATCGTGCACACGTTTTCCGCGGATCTGTCCGCGTTCCCGCAGCACCTGAATGGCCTGATCGCCGGCGACGATGGTCTGCTTTACGGCCTGATCGCCTACCAGCGTGGCATCCCCTATATGGCCGGCACGCCGTCGGCGCCGGATACCCCCACCGGGGCCCTGTACCGGCTCGACCCGCGACAACCGGACAGCTTCGAGATCGTGCACACCTTCACGCTGGCCCAAGGTGAGCTGCCCTGGACCTATTGCACCGCCATTCGTTGTTACTTTACGAATGCCGACGAATTGCTGGCCTGGCTGGTGCTGGGCCCGGATGGGTATCTGTACGGCACCACCTCGGTGGCCAACTGCAACGCCAAGGGAATATCGGACGATCCCAATCATTCCCAGTACAGAATGGTCCTGCCGTTATGCGGGGGCCGGCTGGAAGCGACCTCCCATCCCGAACGCTATCTCGGGCCGCCGCCGTACTACGACGGCGGGATTCTCTACGGCGCGGTCTATCGGGTACGCCCGGATGGCAGCGACTTTACCCTGGTGCACCGCTTCTCCGGCGACGACGGCGTATTGCCGCGCGGGCCGCTGGCGGTGGGCGCCGATGGGTTGATCTACGGCACCACCTACAGCGGTGGGCAAAGCGGCGTGCCGCAATCGGCGGACTATGATCCGGCGGCGCCGGGCACCCCGGCGCGTGCTTACGGGGGCACCCTTTATCGCATCGACCCGCAAGCGATTGAGGTGCAAGACGGCACCGTGGTGGAAAACGGCTTCGAGTTCCTGCACAGCTTTGTCAGCGAAGTGGACGGTGCTTTCCCGGTGGGCGTGACGGCGGGGAACGACGGCCAGCTCTATGGCGCCAACTCCAACGGTGGTGAGCGCTATATCAACCAGGCGGGCAAGGAGCAGAAAGGTCAGGGCGCGGTGTTCCAGGTCAACCTGGACCCGAGCGCGCCGCGCGCCCGGGTCACGGTGACCACCACCCCGGTGGAGATCGAGAAGGGCGAGAGCGCCACGGTGATCTGGACCACCCAGAATGCCTTGAACTGCGTGGGCAGTGGCGGCTATCAGGGTGATGGCTGGAGCGGCGCCCGTGCCGCCGCCGGTGAGCTGACGGTGAGCCCGCCGGAGGCGGACATCTACCACTACACCCTGACCTGTGAGAACGCGCTTACCGGCGGCCAGGTGGCGGGCTCGGTCACCCTGGGCGTGGGCGGCCTGGATCGCGACAAGGACGGCAATAGCGTTGAGTACGGCAATGGCAGTGGTGGAGGCCTGGGCCCGCTGCTGTTGGCCGGGCTGGCGTTGTTACTGGGGCGTCGGCGGGGCCGCTCATGAGCGCCGCCCCGGTGGACGAGGTGCGCGCCGCGCTCACCGAACAGCGCGGCCTGCTGGCGTCGGTGGCCGCGTTCAGCGCCGCCATCAATATTCTGATGCTGCTGCCGGCGCTGTACATGCTGCAGGTCTACGACCGGGTGCTGGCCTCGGGCAACGGTGACACCCTGTTGATGCTGACGGTGCTGGTGCTCGGCCTGTATGCGCTGATGGGCGCGTTGGAGTGGTTGCGCGGGCTGCTGGTGATCCGCCTCGGCGACGCTCTGGATCGGCGCCTGGCGGCGCGCGTCTATGACGCCGGTTTCGACCGGCAACTGGGCGGCGGCGCCAACCCCGCCTCCCAGGCGGTCAGCGATCTGAACCAGGTGCGCCAGTTTCTTACCGGCAACGCCATCTTTGCCTTTTTCGACGCGCCCTGGGCGCCGCTGTACCTGCTGGTGCTGTTCCTGTTTCACCCGTTGCTGGGTGCGCTGGCGCTGGTCGGCGCCTTGCTGCTGCTGGCGCTGGCGCTGGTCAACGAGCGCTGGTCGCGGCAGCCGTTGCGCCAATCCGGCCTGCTCAACGCCCAGGCCGGCAAGCTGGCCGGCGATCAGATCCGCCAGGCGGAAACGATCCAGGCGATGGGGATGCTGACCCGGGTGCGCGGCCGCTGGGCCGAGCCCCACGGCGAGGCCGTGGACCAACAACACCTGGCCAGCGAACGCGCCGCGCTGATTACCGCGCTCACGCGCACCCTGCGCATCGCCCTGCAATCGCTGATGCTGGGTGGCGGTGCCTGGCTGGCGATTCAGGGCGATTTGACCCCGGGCATGATGATCGCCGGTTCGATCCTGATTGGCCGCATGCTGGCGCCGGTGGAGCAGGTGGTGGGCGTCTGGCGGCAATGGACCGGCACCCGCCTGGCCCATCAGCGCCTGTGTCTGCTGCTTGGCGCTTACCCGCCACGCGCGGCCGGGCTGGCGCTGCCGGCGCCGAGCGGCGCGCTCAGCGTCGAGGGGCTGTCGCTGGCGCCGCCCGGCGGTCAGCGCGTCACCCTGGTGAACCTGTCGTTCAACCTGGCGGCCGGGGAGATCCTCGGCGTGGTCGGTGAATCCGGCTCGGGCAAATCGTCCCTGGCGCGGGCGCTGGTCGGCGTGTGGCCGGCCCGCGCCGGCAAGGTGCGCCTGGACGGCGCCGATCTGCACGGCTGGGATCGCCAGCGCTTGGGCCCGTGGCTGGGCTATTTGCCTCAAGAGGTGGCGCTGTTCTCCGGTACCGTGGCCGAGAACATCGCCCGCTTCGGCCCGGTGGAATCCGAGCGGGTGGTGGCGGCCGCCACCGAGGCCGGTGTGCACGATCTGATCCTGCGTTTGCCGCGGGGTTACGACACCGTGCTGGGCGACGGCGGCGCCGGGCTGTCCGGAGGCCAGAAGCAGCGCATCGGGCTGGCCCGGGCGCTCTATGGCGAGCCGGTGCTGCTGGTGCTGGATGAACCCAACGCCAATCTTGACGAGCGCGGCGAAGCGGCGCTGGCGGCGACATTGCGCGGGCTCAAGGCGCGCGGCCGCAGTGTGGTGCTGATCACCCACCGCGCCGGGGTGCTGGCCTGCACCGACAAACTGCTGGCGCTCAAGGGCGGCGTGGCGCAGGCGTTCGGACCCACCCAGAAAGTGCTGGAAAGCCTGCGCGCCGCGCGTGGCCCGGCCGCTCCGGCGTCGGCGCCCGGCGCTTACCGGGTCGGTCATTGGGGGGCCGGGCAATGAACGCACGGTTACCCATCGACCTGCCGGTGCCCGCCAGCAGGCCACGCACCCGGCGCAGCCGGGTGCCGGCGGCACGGGTTGGCTGGTGGCTGTTGGCCGCCGGCCTGGGCGGCTTTCTGCTGTGGGCGGCGCTGGCGCCGCTGGACGCCGGCGTGGCCCTGGAAGGCACGGTGATGGTCACCGGCCACCGGCAGACGGTGCAGCCGCCCGCCGCCGGAGTGGTGGCACAAGTGCGGGTGGACGAAGGCGATCAGGTGCGGCGCGGTCAGGTGCTGGTGGAGCTGGATACCGACATGGCCAGCGCCGAGCGGCAAGCCGCCCAGGCCCACCGTGCCATGGCCGCCGCCACGGTGGCGCGTTTGCAGGCGGAACGGAGTGGCGCCGGTACGCTGAATGCCGAGCCCGCGCTGCAAGCGGCGGCCCGCGACGATCCGGCACTGGCGGCGGCGCTGGCCTTGCAAAGCCAGCTTCTGGAGAGCCGGGCACTGGCCCTGAACGCCCGGAAGGAGGCGCTGCGCGAGAGCCTGGCCGGGGTGCAGGCGACGTTGGCCGGGCACCGTGCCCGGGTGGTCGCGCAGAACCGGCGGCTGGCGTTGCTGGATGAGCGGCTGGCGGCGCTGCGGCCGCTGGCGGAGCACAACTACGTGCCGCGCAACCGTCTGCTGGAGCTGGGCGAAAGCCGCGCCGCGCTGATTGGCGAGCGGGCCGCCAGCGAATCGGCGGCGCGCACCGCGCAAAGCCGGCTCGGCGAACTGCGCGCGGAACTGGATGGCCTGGGCCGCGAACGGCAGCGCGACGTGGAGCAGGCGCTGGCCGAGCAACGCCTGGAACTGGCACGCCAGGAGCAGCGCTTGGCGGCGGCGCGCTACCAGGAAGCGCACACCCGGTTGCTGTCGCCGGCGGACGGCCGGGTGGTGGGTTTGAAGCTGTACACCCCCGGGGCGGTGGTCGGCGCCGGCGACACGCTGATGGAAATCGTGCCGGACGACGCGCCGCTGCGCGTGGAAGCGCGGGTGCCGGTGGACCGCATCGACACGGTGGCGGCGGGCCTGCCGGTGGAACTGATGTTCACCGCCTTCAACCGCAGCCGCACACCGCGGGTGCAGGGCCGCGTCGAGCAGGTGTCCGCCGACCGCCTGGAAGACCCGGTCAATCACCGGCCTTATTACAGCGCCCGCATCGCCGTGCCGGCCAGCGCCTTGCGCCAACTGGGCGATGCCCGCCTGCAGGCGGGCATGCCGGTGCAGGCGTTCGTGCGCACCGGCGAACGCTCGCTGCTCAGCTATCTGTTCAAGCCGTTGCTGGATCGTCTGCCCCGTGCCTGGGAGGGCGAATGAGCGTGGCCCTGGTTGAGCGCCGGCGGGCGCCGGCACTGCTGTTATTGGCGCTGCTGGTGGCGCTGAGCCCATGGGCCGCTGCCCTGACCCTGGAGCAGGCGTTCGACGCCGCCCTGCGCCACGACGCCGGTTTCCAGGCGGCGATCCAGGAGCGGGTCGCCGGCCAGGAGTTCAAGGCGCTGGGGCGGGCCAACCTGCTGCCCAGCCTGGCCTACACCTATGGCTGGGCGAACAACTGGTCGGAGGTGGAACAGGATTCGTTGTTCGGGCCGGTCACCGAACAGCGCGACTACCGCAGCTACAGTGCCGCGCTGCGCCTGGAGCAGCCGCTGTTCGACTACGGCGCCTGGGTGGCGCGCCGCATCGGCAATGACCGCGCGGCGCGCGCCGAGCTGGAATTCGAGCTGCGGTTGCAGACGCTTGCCACCGACACCCTGGAGGCTTACACCGGGCTGTTGCTGGCCCGCGATCAGTGGCGCCTGGCCGAGCAACAGGTGGCGGTGCTGGTTGCCTTGCGGCAACGCAACCAGGCCCTGGTCGGGGCCGGGGAGGGGACCGTCACCGAGCGCCTGGAAACCGGCTCGCGGCTGGCGCTGGCCGAGGCCGAACGGATTCGTGCCGAGCAGGAGCTGGCGCTGGCGCGGCGGCGCCTGAATACCCTCACCGGGCTGTCGCCGGCGTTGGCGGCGTTGCCCGAGCGCGGCCCCGCCCGGCCGCCGCCGCTGCCGCCGATGACGCTGGCCGACTGGTTCGAGCAGGCGTTGGCGCACAGCCCGGCGCTGGGCGTGCAACGGGGCGAACTGCGCCTCGCCGAAGGTGAGGTGGAACGCCAGCGCGCCGGGCATTTCCCGCGCATCAGCCTGTACGCCAGCAGCCGGCAAACCGATTCGGACAGCGAGAACACCTACGGCCAGCACTACGACACCGACAGCATCGGCGTGCAGGTGCGCGTACCGCTCTATGACGGCGGCGGCGTCAGCGCCGCGCGCCGCCAGGCGGTGGCCCGTCGTGCCGCCAGCGAATACCGACTGCGCGAGCAGCGCGAAGCGATTCTGGCGGCGGTGGAGCAGCGCTGGCGCGAGTGCCAGGGCGACCGTCAACGATTGCAAGCGCTGGCCCGGGCGGTGGACAGCGCCGATCAACTGGTCACCGCCACCCGCCGCAGCCTGGAAGGCGGTGAGCGCAACAACCAGGATCTGCTCGAAGCGCAACGCCAGGCGCACCAGGCGCGCCGTGATCTGGCCGAGGTGCGCTATCACTATCTCAACGCCTGGCTGGGCCTGCACCGCGAGGCCGGTGTGCTAACGATGGCGCGGCTGCGCGAGATCAGCGCCGCCCTGCAGGCATCGCCCGGCGCTGTCCCAGCGCGCTCTTCAACCGTCATAACGGAAAACAGCAGCAAAAAAAGGGTGAGGTAACCCTCTTCCTCGCTGGTCTTTTATGAACCGGTCTTTGTGAGCGGACCTTTGTGAACAGATCGTCCGGCCCAGCGCCGGTCAACCAATGTGCAAGGAACACCGATGAACGTGATTGCCGATTCCGCCGTGGACGCCCCGCTGTCCGCCCGCCTCAAGCAGCAAACCCATGCCATTCACGACAGCCTGGACAGCCGCATCAGCGGCCTGGCGCCGTTTCTTGATCGCCAGCACTACGTGCGCTTTTTGCGCGTGCAGTTGCGCTTTCAGACCGCCACCGCGCTGCTCTATGAAGACGCCACCTTGCAAGCGCGCTTTCAGGGGCTGCTGGAGCGCAGCCGGCTCGACCTGATCGAACAGGACTGCCGCGATCTGGGCGTCAGCGAGGCGGACATCGCCGCCGACCGGGCCGCCGGCGAAGCGGCGGTGATCGGCGAGGGCGTGGCCGCGGTGGGCTGGCTGTACACCAACGAAGGCTCTAACCTGGGAGCGGCGTTTCTGTTTAAACGCGCGCAGCAGGAACTGCAACTCAGTGCCGAATTCGGTGCCCGCCATCTGGCCGGCCATCCGGACGGGCGCGGCCTGCACTGGAAGCGTTTCAAGGCGCAATTGGACGAGCTGGACCTGAACGCCGCCGAGATCGATCAGGCGGTGGCCGGGGCGGTGGCGGCGTTCGCGTTGGTGCGCGCCGCCGTGGAGCAACTGATGGGAGATGTCGCCGAGACATGATGCGGCTGTTGTTGTGGCGCCTGCTGGCGGTGCTGGCACTGGCCACCGGCATGGTGGGCGTGGTGTTGCCCGGCCTGCCGACGGTGGAATTCCTGTTGCTGGCGGCCTGGGCGGCCGGCAAGGGCTGGCCGGCGCTGGAGCGCTGGCTGTTGGCGCACCCGCGCTTCGGCCCACCGATCCGCCAGTGGCGCGAACACGGCGCGGTGCCGCGCCACGCCAAGTGGCTGGCCACCGTGACCATGGCGGTCAGCGCACTATTGATGGCGCTGTCTTCCCTGCTGCTTTGGGCGAAGCTGTTGATCCCAGCGATCATGGTGGCGGTGTTGGTATGGTTATGGCGGCGCCCGGAGCCGCCGGGGCCGGGCGTTCGGCGGACGCTGGACGTTAGGCGCTAGACGCCGGACGCTGGAATCAAAACCCCACGCGGCCGGCTTTGCGGCCTCGCAATTGCCGTTTTCGTGACCTCAGGCTGCCTGAATAGACCGGCTTCAGGCATCCGCTATCGTGGCCCTCGGTTGTCGGCCATCGCCGTGGCGACGGGCCACGAGATCAAGGTACGAGACGATCCACTCAATAGCTGTATTGAAGCTGTACCCAGGCTTTGTCGGTGTCCACCGAGAAACCCTCTTCGCGGTAGCGGGCTGCCTTCACCGTTGCCATCAGGCCTTTGACGCCGGGGATCGGATGGCCGTAGGCGAGGTTGATTTCGCGCCCGTAGCGATCGCCGCCCTGTTCGGCGCGGAAGTCGTGGTACCAGCCTTGTAGTTTGCCGCCCAGCAACGCCAGTGTGCCGCCCAGGTAGGCGTCCTTGATGCCGTCCGCCGGGGTCACCAGAAACTGATCCGCCCAGCCCTGGTAAAGATGCTTGGTGCCCAACGGCGTCTGGAAAGCGCCGTTGGGGCCGTTGCCGCCACCGAGCACTTCATAGCCGGCTTTCACCATCCAGGTGGTGTGTTGATATCCCAGCTCGGCCAGATAGTAATCGCTGTCCAGACGCCAGGGGTTGCCAGCGGCGTCTTTCTGGTTGGCGTATTCCAGGCTGTAGATCAGATCATGGTAAGTGCCGGTCAGACGTATCCCAGCGTTGTTGGTGGACTGGGTCTGATAAGGCGCGGTGGGGCTGAGCGCCAGATCCTGCAAATCGAAATGGTAGTAGTACAAGGTCGCCTTGAGGGCGGCGGAGAACGCATAGGCCAGGTTGATCAGGTGGCTGTCGCTGTCGATGGTGGCGGCGTTGTTGGGGTGTCCGTTATGGCCGTCCGGGCCGAAGACGGTGCTGACCTGATCAATGTAGGCGTAGGTAAGAGTCAGTCGGTCGCTGGGGTTGAGCACCAGGCTGGCGGCGTCGAAGGTCTGCTCGTTCTGCCGCCAGGCGGCGCCACCAATGTAGCGCTGGTTGTCCAGGCCGAACCGTTGCCGGCCCACGGTCACGTTGGCGTATTCACCCTGATAACGCAGCAGGGCCTGGTTGATGGCGGTGCCGTCCGGGTCCGGCACCAGGGCGTAATCACTTTTGCCGTTGCGGCTGTCGTTGTAGCGCTCGGCGCCGAGGCGGGTCACGTTGTCCGCTTCAACAATGGCGGAAAACCCGTACAGCGGCGCGGTGGCGAAACCGACACGGGTGCGCAGGGTTTGGGCGTGGGCGTTGTCGAGACGGTTGTCCTGGTCGACGAATTCGTAGCGATAGCGCAGATCAAGAATCGGCGTGCCGTCGCTGAATGCCGAAGCAAGCGTGTTCGAAGGCGCGGCCTGGGCCGCGAACGGCACGGCAAGGGCCGCGCCCAGCATAATGGGCGTAACAAAGCGCATAGCAAAATCCCCAAGGGGCGATGACCGGAGAGGGCCGGCCATCGCGGTGGTCGGCGGACGCTGGATGCTGGACGCTAGACGTTGGACGCTCAACCTTGGCTCCGAAGGCTGCGGAGTGTTTTCTGTAACGCCCTGGCAGAAAACACACCAAACCTTCCAGCAGCGGGTTAAGCGTCTGGCGTCCAGCGTCTAGCGTCCAGCCTTCCCTCAATACTGTTTGTAGGGCAGGAATTTCCCGGTCATCAGAACCTTCACCCGATCGCCTTTCGGGTCCGGCTGGCGCTGAATGTCCAGGTCGAAGTCGATGGCGCTCATGATGCCATCGCCAAATTCCTCATGGATCAGTTCCTTGATGGCGCCGCCGTAAACGTGCACCACTTCGTAGAGCCGGTAGATCAGCGGGTCCTTGTGCTGGGTGTCGGAATCGCCGGCTTTGTGCGGCACGATCTGCAGCCAGGCGACCGCTTCGTCGGAGAGTCCGAACAACTCGCCGACGGTTTGTGACTGCTGTTTGCTGAGCGCCATCTGCCCCAGGCAGGCGGCGGTGGTCCACTCCTTGCTCTGGCCGACGGCGTCGGCCACGGAAGACCAGGTCAGGCCCTTGGACACCTTGGCGGCAAGGATCATCTCGGTGACATCGGTACGGTTGGCAATCATGGTTGCATCTCCAGGGTGGTTGAAGGCGGTGCGGTGCGCGGCTGACCCACGCTCAGGGTTGAGATGGCGCGGCCGTCACGGCGCTGCTCCATCAACAGATAATCGGGGTCGTCGGTGACCACGCTCCAGGGTTGGTCGGGGCTGTGTTCGCCGCGCAGCACGATCGGCAGGCGCCGGGTCTTCAGGCGCACCACCGGTGTCCGGTGGCCGTAGCCGGGGTGCTCGATGCCGAGCATGGCGTGGGCGATGGCTTCCGCCTGGCGGGCAATCGGTTCGATAAAACGGCACGGGGCGCCTTCCAGGCTGATGCAATCGCCCAGGGCATAAACGTGTTCGGCGCTGGTGGCCAGGGTACGGGCGTTGACGATGATGCCGCGCTCGAACGCCAGGCCGGCCTGGCGGGCGAGCCGGGATTCGGTGATCAGCCCGGTGGCGGCGACTACTTCGTCCACTTCCAGGTGCTGGCCGCAGCGGGTGTCGATGCGTTTGCCGTTGGCGTCAGCGGACAGGGCGGTGATCTCCACGCCGCCCATGAAGGTGACACCAAGATCGGCAAGGTGGCGGGCCAGCCGTTTGGTGGCCGGCGCGGGTAGCAGGCTTTCCAGCGGTGCCTGCTGGCGATCCACCAGGGTCACGCTGTGCCCGGCCTGGGCCAGATCCTCGGCCAGTTCGCAGCCGATCATGCCGGCGCCGATCACCGCCACTCGACGCGTGGCGCCGTGCAGCGCGGCGCGCAGCCCGGCGAAACCGTGCAGATGATTGATGCGCCAGCAGAGGCTGGCGGGCAGCACCGCCGGCAGAGCCGGGCGGGCCCCGTGGGCCAGCACCAGGGCGCGGTAATTCAGGGTGCCGCGGGTGGTGCGCAGTTGCCGCAGAGCCGGCGACAGGCCCACGGCGAAGGTGTCGCTCAGCAGCCGCACACCCAGGCGCCGGGCGGCGTCGGCACCACTTTCCCGGGCCAGCTGTTCGCTGGCCAGATCGCGGCTGATCGCCACCGACAGCTCCGGCTTGTGGTAGACGTCGCCCTGGCAGGCGGTCACCAGGGTAATCGGAATCTCGCGATCCAGGGCTCGCACTGCCTGGGCGACACTCCAGCCGGCGATGCCGGCGCCCACGATAACGATGCCGTCGCGGCTGGGCGCGCTGGCCGGGGCCGGCGGCGGTGCGGCGGCCGCCGCCGGCGGCTCGTAGAGTTCGAAGTCACTTTTGCCGACACCGCACAGCGGGCATTCCCAATCGTCGGGGATGTCTTCAAAGCGGGTGCCCGGCGGCAGGCCGCCGTCCGGGTCGCCTTGCTCCTCGTCGTAGATCAGGCCGCAAGCCAGGCAAATGTACTGGCGCCAGGCGCGCTGCTGTTCGCTCATTGCGCCCCCTCCCGAGGTTGCGGCCACTGTTCGCGGGACAACTGATCCATTTCCCAACGCAGGTGCTTGATGGCGGGGGTGACGATGCCGACGAATTGGGCTTCGCGCAGGCGTCGCTGGGCGGCGGCGGAAAGCACATAGCCGCGCGCGCCCTGATGCAGCATCGCCGATTGCGCGGCGCGCAGGGCGAACTCCGCGCCCTGGGCGCGCAGATCAAGCACATCGAGCAGATAATCCCGGGAGGTGTCGTAGGGGGTGCGCGCCAGGGTGGCCAGACGTTGCATCATGTCGGCCAGCTCTGCTTGCAACTGCGCCGGGCGGTCGTCGAGGAACTGATTGACGTGGCCAAGCTGGCCTTCCACGTCGATCATCGATTCCAGGGCGCCTTCGGCGACTCCCAGGGCCATGCCCACCTGCAGCAGAATAAAACCGCCGCGAATCCGCGCGATAAAGGGCCGCGCCGGGCTGGCGATGATCCGCTCCGGCGTCACCGGATAATCGTTGAGGCGGATGCCCCAGGTGGAGCTGCCCTCCATGCCGGCGAAGGCGGGGCATTGGCGCAGCTCCACCTGGTCGTCGCAGTCGAGCAGGAACATGATCTCGCCGAGATCGTTGCCCTGGGCATCGCGCACCGCGGCCAGCGCGCCGCAATACTGGCCGGCGCCAATATGGCTGACCCACGGCAGCACACCATTCACCCGGTAGCCATCGCCGTCCGGGTTGGCCACCAATGCCATGCGCTCGATGCCGGAGAGCGCTTTCATCGGGTTGGACAAAGCGGTGCCGCCGAAGCGCAGGCCCTGACTGTGCGCGGCAAGGCGCTCGCCACTGAGCGCGGGGTTTCCGGACTGTTCAAGGTAAAGACCACACACCTGATGGGCCCAGACCAGGAAACCGGTGGTGCCGCAGCGGCGGCTGACTCTTTGCATGGCGGCGATGGCCAGATCAAAGCGCTGGCCGTTGCCGTCCAGATGGGCACCGAGAGCACCGGCCTGGCCAAGTTGGGCCATGATATCCAGTGGATAATAGCCTTCCTGGTCGATGCGATTGGCAAGGCCCGCCAGCGGCCCATCGGCGATTCCGGTGACGGTGTCCAGGAACTGCTCGTCGGCATCGGCGCTGGCCGGGGCGATTGGTTGCGCGCTGTTCATAGGCGTCTCCCTTTGCCGTGGCCGGCGCGGCCGGCCACGGCGTGCGTGTGTCAATCGGCCAGCGCGATCTCGAAGTTGATCGGGTTGCGCATGGTGTTGGCCACCGGCGAAAAGTAGTTGGCCTGCTGCACGATGTCGTCGAGCTGCTCACGGCTGGCGTCGCCTTCCAGCAGCACCCGCACACGGATTTCCTGGAAGCCCATTTGCGAGGGAATGCGCTGCGCGCCGCCGGCGCCCCAGGCGGCCGGGTTGCCGATGTCGCCCTCCAGAAACAGCTCCAGGCGGGACAACTTCACTTCTTTCCAGGTGGCCACCGCGGTGATCCCCACCGCCAGGCAGCCGCCCAACGCGGACAACACGATCTCCCCGGGTGCTGGCGCGGTGTCCTGGCCGAACAGGTGCGGCGGCTCATCCACCACCACCGGCTGGTGTTCGCCGACATAGCTAAGGGTGCGGTATTGGCCTTCGCAAACCGTGTGGACCTTGTTGGTGCCCCGGCTGTTGGGGTTGTTACGGCCTTTCTCCGCGAAGCCGAGCAGGCCGTCGCGATCAATCGGGCGTAGGTAGGTGCTGACGGTTTTGGCGGTGCTTGGGTTGCTCAAGGGACTACTCCTTTTTTTGAGAGAAAAGCGGCGGGGCAGGGAGCTGGTCATTTATCCCGCCGTTCAGGCTTCTGCCAGAGACAGGGCAAGCCTTGTGCCAATATCACGCGGGAAAACAATTTTTAAAAAATAGTCCTTATAAAACAAAATGTTAGAAATAAAAAAATCGCCATGAAGGGTTGATTCCGGCGATTCTGGCGCGCGTAAGGAGACTCGGCCAAAGTCAGCAAAGCCGGACAAAGAATGACAATGTCCATCTTTGTCGATTGATTGTTCATGGCGGGCGGGCGGTGAGTTTCGCCGCCGCTCAAGCGACAGCTCCCTCTGCTTTATATAAAGCATCGATGGTGTTGGGCCCGGCGCCGGCGGGCTTCGCATGGGCGTGGTCAGCCCGGTCGGACAAAGTCCAACAAAGCGGACAATGATTCATTTTGTCGCATTGTCGTGATCGGTAAGGGGCGGGTAGATTCGCTGTATCCCGCCGATTTTTTCCAGGCCGATACGATCGTTTGAATGTTGCTTGCAGGTGTTTGATGGGAAAGGTTTTATTTTTTTTTTCCGCTTTTTGAACGCGGCTGGATGATGACGTCGCAAGAGCACTTTCGCTGCTTTTTTGTGATCTGGCACGGTTTCTGCTGTTGAGTACACATCGACCCGATTGGGCCAGTTGTCAGCGGAGTATCCACACATGGGCGCATCCATCAGCCTCGACGGCATTTCCCATCGCTATAAGCCCGGTGCCAGCACCGTGCTCGAGGGCATCGAGAACCAGATTGGCAGCGGCGAATGCGCGGTGCTGATCGGACGCAGTGGCTGCGGTAAATCCACCCTTCTGCACATGATGGCCGGCCTGTTGCTGCCCAGCGAGGGCTGCGTGCGCATCAATGGCCGCCAAGTGGTCCGCCCCTCGGCGAAGTGGAACATGATGTTCCAGAAGCCCTCTTTGTACCCCTGGATGAACGTGCGCCAGAACGTCGGGCTGGGGCTGGAGTTCGCCGGCACCGGCAAGGCCGAAGTGCGCGACAAAGTGGACCAGCTTCTCGATCTGGTGGGGCTGGCCGACAGCAGCACGGTCAACGTGCAGAGCCTGTCCGGCGGGCAGCAGCAACGGGTGGCGCTGGCGCGTTCGTTGGCCACCCATCCGGATGTGCTGTTGTTGGACGAGCCGTTCTCGGCGCTGGACGCCTTTACCCGGGCCAGCCTTCAGCAGGAAGTCACCGCTATTTGCCGCGCCCGTGGCATCACCCTGGTGACCGTGACCCACGACATCGACGAAGCGATTCTGATGGCCGACCGGGTGCTGATCATGACCCGTAACCCGGGCCGTATCGAAAATGAAATGGCGGTGCCGTTGCCGTGGCCAAGGGACACGGCGTCGTCCTCGTTTCAGGGGCACCGCCGCGCGTTGATGGATCAGTTCGAACAGTCCGACGGCGTGACGCCGCTGCCCGAACCGGAAAGCGACCGGGTGCGTTTTCGCCGGGTCAGCAACGGTTAATCCCTTGAACACACTGAACGCCGCCATTCGGCTACCGATTTCGCGCGCCAGCAACGCCGCGCCTTTGCCCCGTCAGGAGAGCAACCCATGAGCGACCACCGCCACGATGACGATCAGCTGCATACCTGTGAAAGCTGCGACACCGGCTTAAGCCGTCGGGATTTCATGCGCGATATTATCGCCGCCACCGGTGCCGGTATGTTCGCCGCCGGCTCACTGGGCCTTCCCGGCCAGGCGTTCGCCGCCCCGGACGACGAAGTACTGCGCATCGGCTATTTGCCCATCGTCGATGCCGCCGTGCTGTTGGTCGCCCACGCCAAGGGCTTTTTTGAGGAAGAGGGCGTTAAGGCGGAAAAGCCGACGCTGATTCGCGGCTGGTCACCGCTGGTGGAAGGGTTCGCCAGTGGTAAGTTCAACATGGTCCACTTCCTTAAGCCGATCCCGATCTGGATGCGTTACAGCAGTCATTTCCCGGTCAAGATTATGTCCTGGGCGCACGTCAACGGCTCGGCCATCGTGGTGGGCCGGCACACCGGCGCGCAGGAGTTCGCCGACCTGGGCGGCAGCCAGATCGCGGTGCCGTACTGGTACTCGATGCACAACGTGGTGTTGCAGATGGGCCTGCGTCAGGCGGGGCTCACGCCGGTGATCAAAGGGCAGGGCGAGCCCTTGGGCGAGAAGGAAGTGAACCTGCAGATCATGCCGCCGCCGGACATGCCGCCAGCGCTGGCGGCGCGCAAGATCGATGCTTTTATCGTCGCCGAACCGTTCAACGCCGCCGGCGAGATGCTGGCCGGCGGCAAGGTGCTGCGTTTTACCGGCGACATGTGGAAAAACCATCCCTGTTGCGTGGTGTGCATGAACGAGAATCAGGTCAACGCCAACCCGGTGTGGACACAAAAAGTGATGAACGCCCTGGTACGGGCACAGAACTACGCCCAGGCCAACAAAAAGGAAGTGGCTCATCTTTTGTCCAGGGACGGCAAAGGCTATCTGCCCATGAAAGCCGGCGTGGTGGAGCGTGCGATGACGTTCTATAGCGACCAGGACTACGCCTCGCCCGACGCCATCCGCCACCCGCAGTGGGGCAATGGACGGGTCGATTTCCAGGCCTGGCCATACCCTTCCGCCACCCACTTTATCGTTGAACAGATGAAACAGACGCTGGTCAGCGGCGACACCGCTTTTCTCGCCGACCTGGACCCGGCGTTTGTCGCCAAGGATCTGGTCGACGACCGCTTTATCCGTAAATCCCTGGAGGTGTTCCCGGCCTGGAAAAAAGACGCCGGCGTGGACCCGGATGCGCCCTATGTTCGCAAGGAGGTGATCAGCGTATGAAAGCCGCCACCTCCCCGGCCGCCATCGCGGCGCCGCGCCAATCTGGCCCGGGCCTGCTGAACCGCTTGCAACCGGTTACTTATCCGCTGGCCGGCATCGCCGTGATGTTGTTTGTCTGGTGGCTGGGTGGCGAGTACATCGCCAGCAACCCGGACACCATGATCTTCGCCAGCTTCGCCCCCGGGCCGACCTTCGTCGCGTTGTGGAATATGCTCGGCCAGGCATCGCTGTGGGACGCGATTGGCGCCAGCCTCTACCGCATTGGCGCCGGTTTGTTCTGGGGGTGCCTGTTGGGCGTGCCACTGGGCATTCTGGTGGGCTACTTCACCACCGCGCGACAAATGGCCAATGTGCCGTTCCAGTTCCTGCGCATGGTCAGTCCGCTGGCGTGGATGCCGCTGGCGGTGATGATCTTCGACAGTTGGAATGGCGCCATCGTGTTCCTGATTCTGATGGCGTCGTTGTGGCCGATCCTGTTTTCCACCGCCCACGGCGTCAAGCGCATCGACCCGGGTTGGTTCAAGGTGGCGCGCAATCTCGGCGCCAGCGGCCCGCAGATGCTGCGCCGGATTATTCTGCCGGCGGTGATGATGGACATGATGGCGGGCATTCGCCTGGCGGTGGGGGTGGCCTGGGTGGTGCTGGTACCGGCGGAGTATCTGGGTGTCACCAGCGGTTTGGGCTACGCCATTAACGACGCCCGCGACACCCTGGATTATTCGGCGTTGGCGGCGGTGGTGCTGGTGATCGGCGTGATCGGCTACGCCCTGGACGGCCTGTGCGGCATGCTGATGCGGCGTTTCAACTGGCAGCTGGAGGGCTGATGGCCGGCGCCGATCCGCACGCGCTGACCGGTGACACCCAAACCGGTGACGGCGACCTCACGGTACTGCGTGAAGCGGCCCGGCTGATCGGTCGCGCCGAGGCGCCGGAGCTGGCGATCAGCGGTATCCTGCGGTTGCTCTCGCAAATGCTGGGTCTGAACCGGGCGCGGGTAATGTTGCCGCGCATTCAGGATCAGGGGTTGAGCATTCGCTACGCCTACGGCCTCACCGACGAGGAACGCGCCCGCGGTGTTTACGAAGCGGGCGAGGGCATCGCTGGCCGGGTAATGCAAAGCGGGCAGATCGCGGTGGTTCAGGACATCGACGAAGACCCGATGTTTTTGTTTCGCGCCGTCGACCGGCGCACCTTGCCCGATGAAATCGTCGCTTATGTGGCGGTGCCGCTGATGGACGCCGGCGTGCCAATGGGCGTGTTGGCCGCCCACCGGCTTCGACAACGGCCGCGCAAATTCGACCGCGATCTTGCCACCTTGCAGACGGTGGCCGTGTTCATTGTCCAGATCCTTAAATTCAACGCCCTGTTGGAAGAACGCACCGCGACGTTGCGTGACGAGAACCGCCAACTCAAGGACGCGCTCAACAGCGCCCAGCCGGCGCACGGCATTCTGGGCGAGAGCGAGAGCTTGCGCGAGGCCCTGCGCAACGCGCTCAAGGTGGCCAACACGGAGGTCACGGTGCTGCTCACCGGCGAGTCCGGCACCGGCAAAGAGCGCTTCTCCGAATTGCTGCACGATCAGAGTCAGCGCCGCGATGGCCCGTTGCTGGCGATCAACTGCGCCGCGATTCCGGAACAACTGCTGGAATCGGAATTGTTCGGCCATGAAAAAGGCGCCTTTACCGGCGCCACCGCCGTCAAGAAAGGCAAGATCGAAATGGCCGACGGCGGCACCCTGTTTCTCGATGAAATCGGCGACATGAACCCGGATCTGCAGAGCAAGCTGCTGCGGGTATTGGAAAAACGCATGATTCAGCGGGTCGGCGGCCACCGGGACATTCCGGTGGTGGTGCGCATCATCGCCGCCACCCACAAGAACCTGCAGCAGGCGGTCGGCGAAGGGCGCTTCCGGCTCGACTTGTACTATCGGCTCAATGTGTTTCCGATTCATCTGCCGCCGTTGCGCGAACGTCGCGGCGATGTGCGCTTGCTGACCCGCCACTTTCTCTACCGCACCAACCGCGAATACCAGCGTAACGTGGTACTCGGGCCGGGCGTGCTGGAGCGGCTGGAGAGTTACCCCTGGCCGGGCAACATCCGCCAGTTGGAAAACATCATTCGCCGCGCCGTTCTGATGGCCCGGGGACACACCCTGGAGGGCGCCGAACTGGAGGCGATTCTGGCCAGCGAGTCGAGCCAGACGCAGGCGCAGAGCGCGCCGCCGGCCTGGCCCGCCACGACCAGCCCTGCGCCCCCGGCGTTTGCCGGCGAGGCGGAGGGCTTGCGTCCCTATCGCCGGGTTCGTGCACAGGACAGCGCCATGCTGATCCAGGCCCTGCAACAGGCGGGCGGCAACAAATCCCGCGCCGCGCGCAGCCTTGGCATGACACCCCGTCAATATCGCTACCATCTGGATAAGCTGGGCCTGAACCCGCCCTGACCGGGTGGCTGGCTATCGACGCCGTAATCGTCAATGCTGAGTGCTTCGCAATCAGGGGAGCACTCAGGTGGACAGATCGGAGCCATTGGCGTGGGTGATGCAGGCGCCCTTTCTTGAATTGTTGGGGGTGGAAGCGGTTGCCGTGTCACCAGGAGAGGTGACGTCGCGGCTGGCGCTTCGCCGGCAGTTGCAACAGCAAAACGGCTACGTGCATGCCGGCGTGGTGGGCACCATCGCGGATCACACCGCCGGCGCCGCCGCGGCCACGATGATGGCCGACGGCATGATGCCGCTGACCGTGGAATTCAAAGTGAATCTGTTGCGCCCGGCGCTGGGCGCGGCATTGGTGTGCGTGGCGCGGGTGCTCAAAGCGGGCCGGGCGATCACCGTTGCCGAGTCCGAGGTGTTCGCCGAAGACGCCGCCGGGGAGCGCAAGCTGGTGGCCAAAGCCACGGTGACCCTGGCGCTGGTGGCGCGGAGGTAGCCATGGCCGAACTGGAGTTCTGGTTTGATTTCGCCAGCCCGTATTCTTATCTGGCCGCCGAAACGGTGGAAGCCGCCGCCGCGGATACCGGCGTGGCGGTGATCTGGCGACCGTTTCTGTTGGGTCCGATCTTCTCCGAGCAGGGCTGGTCCGATTCCCCGTTCAATCTGTACCCGGCGCGGGGCCGGTATCTGTGGCTGGATCTGAAACGTGAGACTACTCGCCACGGGATTCCCTGGCAGCGACCGGCGCGTTTTCCCTTCAACAGTGCGCTGGCCACCAAAACCGCCAGCTGGGTTGAGCCCGGGCCGGCGTTGAGCCGGTTCTGCCAAGCGGTGTTCCGCGCCGGATTCGCTGAACGGCGTGACCCGGCCACCCGCGCGGTGATCGAAACCTGCCTGCGCCAGGCCGGGCTCGATCACGCCCCGCTTGAGCGGGCGCTGGCCGACGGCGGCGGTGACCGTTGTCGCGACGATGTGGGCGCCGCCCGCGACCGGGGAATCTTCGGCGCGCCCTCGTTCGTGGTGGCGGGGGAGCTGTACTGGGGCAACGAGCGCATGGCCGCCGCGCTGGAACGTGCCTGGGCAGTATCCCGGTAAACCACCCCGATAACCCTCAACGTCTGTGCCAATTGCCGTCAGTTTATTTATCATGGGGCGCTTGCCCGGGCAGGGCGGGGTACCGTGACGCTTCAGGATGGCCGATGATTCAGCGAAGAACAATCAATGTGCACCGGGTGGTGAAGGTTCTGCAGGGGGCCGCGCGGGGTGGCGTGAGCATCCCGGCGCTGCTCGACCAGTGTGGTATTGAGCGGCGTCTTCTTGAACAACCGGACGCGCGCATCGAACGCGATACCTTTATCAAGCTGATGCTGCTGGTGATGGAGCAGACCCAGGACGAGTTTCTGGGCTTCGGCCAGGGGCGCAAATCGAAACCGGGCACGTTTTCGATGATGGCCCACGCGGTGATCAATTGCCCCAATCTGGAAGCGGCGGTGGAGCGGGGCATCCGCTTTTACAGCCTGTTCAACCTGAGCATGGACAGCGATCTGGTCCGTGAGGACGGCCACGCCCGGCTGATCACCCGGGTTGACCCGCGTCTGGATTTTCGCGATGTGATCATCGAGACCATGCTGTTCCTGTCGGTGCGTTTCATGGGCTGGCTGGTGGGCAAGGCGGTGGTGCCGGAAGCGGTGTATCTGGATTACGAACCGGTGCGGGAGGACGACGAGCACCGGTTGATGTTCAACTGCCCCACCCATTACAACAGTGAGCGCAACGAGGTGGTGTTTCCGGCCCATTATCTTGATCTGCCCCTGGTGCAGAACGAACTGTCGTTGTCCAAGTTTCTGCGCGATTCCCTGGCGCAGCTGTTCGACGGCAACGTGCACAATGTCGGCCTGCCGGCACGGATCCGGGCGATCATCTCCAACGATTACGGCAATCACTTCCCGGATTTCACCGAGATCTGCGAAAAGCTGGAGATGACGCCGCAGACCCTGCGGCGCCGGCTTAAAGACGGCAACACCAGTTATCAGGAAATCAAGGACTCAATCCGCAAGGACGCCTCGGTGTATTATTTGTCCAAGGCGGAGCTGAGTATCGATGAGATCGCGCTGTTGATGGGGTTCAGCGAGGCCAGTTCGTTTCATCGGGCGTTCAAGAAATGGACCGGCATGACCCCGGCCACCTACCGACGCGACCAGTTTGGACAACCCCCCGGCCATTCCGGCCAGAACCCTGGAGATATCAATGAGCCCCGCTGACGCCGCCACCGCGCGCCTGTTGGTCACCTGTCCGGACCAGCCGGGCATCATCAGTGCCGTGTCCACGTTTTTGTACAACCACGGCGCCAACATTACCGATTTCGACCAGCATTCCAGCGATCAGCAAGACGGACGCTTTTTCCTGCGTCTGGAATTCCAGACCCCGGATCTGGATTGCAGCCGCGACGCGCTGGAGAGCAATTTCCGCAACCGGGTGGCGCAGCGGTATGGCATGCAGTGGCACATCAGCTACGCGGACGACAGAAAGCGCATGGCGATCCTGGTGTCGCGTCACGATCACGTTTTGATGGATCTGCTGTGGCGGGTGTCCCGGGGCGACATGCCGGCGGTGATTCCCATGGTGATCAGCAATCACGACGATCTGCGTGGCGAGGTCGAGCGTTTCGGCATCCCTTATCACCACATCCCGGTCACCGCGGACACCAAGGCCGAGGCCGAGGCCCGCACGCTGGAGCTGCTGGAAGGGCAGGTGGATCTGATCGTGCTGGCGCGCTACATGCAGATTCTCAGCCCTGAGTTCGTTAGCCGCCACCCGCACCGCATCATCAATATCCACCACTCGTTCCTGCCCGCGTTCGTGGGCGCCAACCCCTACCAGCAGGCCCACGACCGCGGCGTCAAACTGATTGGCGCGACCAGCCATTACGTCACCGAGGACCTGGACCAGGGCCCGATCATCGAACAGAACGTGCAGCGTGTGTCGCACCGGCACTCGGCGGCGGAGCTGCGTGGCCTGGGCCAGGACGTGGAACGCCAGGTAATGCTGCGCGCGGTGCGCTGGCACCTGGAAGACCGGGTGATCGTCGACGGCAACAAGACGGTGGTTTTTGTTAAGTAGCCGCAAGCCACGTTTTCGTAGGGGCGGCTTCAGCGGCGATTGAGGCGCAGTTGAAAGTTGAAAGTTAAAAGTTGAAACGCGGGTTGACGCATGCCAACGGTGGGGCCGTGCAAGATCGTTTCAGTGCGGACCTTTCAACTTTTAACTTTGAACTTTTAACTGGCCTTGGCATGGATCGCGGCTGAAGCCGCTCCTACCAAAGGAGGTAACATGTCCGAGGAAGTCTTCCTGGCCCTATGCCGGCCGGGTTTTGAATCCGATCTTGCCGCGGAGCTGAGTGACCGCGCCGTTGATCTGGGTGTGGCCGGTTACCCGCGTACCGACCGGGACAACGGTTATGTGCTGTGGCACAGCCAGCAGGGCTCGTTGATGCCGCTGCTGGACACCGGGCTGATTTTCGCGCGCAGTCTTTACCCCTGCGCGCACGCTTTTACCGAGCTGCCCGAGGCGGACCGCATTGGCGCATTGTGGCCGGCGCTGCAACAGCAGGGGCCGTTCAATGAGCTGTATCTGGAGCACGCGGACACCAACGATGGCCGCGAGCTGGCCCGTTTTCTGCGCGGTTTCCGTAAGGCGTTGGAGCCCCGCCTGCGCAAGGGCGGGCTGTTGCGTGAGCGTGCCGAGCGCCGCCTGCATCTATTTTTTCAGGACTCCCGCAACGGCTGGCTGGGTGTCAGCCCTGTCTCCCTGCCGCTGCCCGAGAACGGCGTGATGCGGTTGCGAATCTCGCCGGAGGCGCCGAGCCGCTCGGCGCTGAAGCTGGAAGAAGCGATGTTGCGGTTCGTTGGCCGCGGTCGCCCGGATGGCGTGCACACGGCGGTCGACCTGGGCGCCGCGCCGGGCGGCTGGAGCTGGCATCTGGCGCGCCTGGGCATCAAGGTCACCGGTGTCGATCACGGTAAGCTGGCGCCGGCGCTGCTGGATGAGTACCCGGTACGCCATGTCTCCGCCGATGCCTTTACCTGGCGCCCGGAGCGACCGGTGGATCTGGTGGTGTGCGATGTGGTGGACAAACCCGCCCGCACCCTGGCGCTGATGCAGCGCTGGTTACTGCAAGGCTGGGCGAAAACAGCGTTGTTCAACCTGAAGTTGCCGATGGCGCGCCGTTACCGGGAGAGCCGCGATCTGCTGACGCGGTTGGATCAGGGGTTGGAGAAGGGCGGTGTGCAAGCCTTGATTCAAGCCGCCCATCTCTATTACGACCGCGAGGAGATCACCGTCTGGGTGGACGCCCGCCGTGACCACTGAGCGCGCCGCGCTGGCGCCGCTGCTGCTGGGCACTTTGTCGGCGCTGTATTTTCTTCAGGGGCTGCCCGCCGGTCTGCTCGCCGAGGCGGTGCCTTCCCTGGGCCGCGAGAGCGGCCTGTCGCGGGAGTGGATCGGCCTGGCCGGCCTGGCGGCGGTGCCCTGGGTATTGAAGTTCCTGTGGGCGCCCTGGGTCGACCGCCTGGGCCGGGGCGGCGCGGATCACCGCAAGCGCTGGATACTGGCCTGTCAGGCGTTGGTGATCCTGGTGTTGCTGGCGCTGGCGGTGGGCGAGCGCGCCTTCTGGTTCGGTGCCGGTTTCCCTCTGTTGCTGGCGGTGCTGTTGTTGCTCAACGCCGCCAGCGCCACCCAGGACATCGCCACCGACGGCCTGGCGGTGCGTTTGCTGAGGCCGTCTTTGCGTGGCCCGGGCAACAGCGTTCAGGTGATCGGCTATAAAGTGGGCCTGATGCTCAGTGGCGGGATGCTGCTGATCGCCACCGACTGGCTCGGCTGGCGCACCACCTTATTGCTGATGGCGGCGCTCACGCTGGCCTTGCTGATTCCGGTATTGCGATTTCCCGAGCCGCTGGAACAGGTGCCGATGCCGGCCCGGCGTCAGGGTGGCTGGCGCATGTTCACCGGTTTCTGGCGCCGGCCGGGCCTGGGGCTGTGGGCGGTGCTGCTGATCGGCTACAAAATCGGCGACGGCTTTGGCTCGCGCATGATCAAGCCGTTTCTGGTGGACCAGGGCTGGAGCCAGACCGCCATCGGCCAGCTCGATCTGGTCAGTTCCATGGCGGGGTTGGGCGGCGCTTTGCTGGGCGGAGTGAGCCTGCTGTGGTTGAGCCGCCGCGCCGGTTTGATCGGCTTCGGCCTGTTGCAGGCGCTGGCGTTCGTGGCGTGGGCGGCGGCGGCGCGAGGCAGCGGCGATTGGATCTGGCCGGCCGCCTTGTTCGAGCAGTTCGCCGACGGTCTGTCCACGGTGGCCCTGTTCGTGGTGATGATGGACTATTGCCGCCGTGACAGTGAGGGCACGGATTACACCCTGCAGGCCTCGCTGTTCCCGCTGGCCGCCGGGTTGTTCACTCTGGTCAGCGGATTCAGCGCCTCGGCGCTGGGTTACGGCGGCCACTTCCTGCTTGCCGCCGCCCTCGGCGGGCTGGTTATAATAGCCGCCCTTTTCTGGACCCCACTCAGCGACACACGGGCAGAGACGCGATGAGCGACGCCACCGAAGCGCAACACCTGCTGGACGCCACCGGCCTGGTTTGTCCCGAGCCGGTCATGCTGCTGCACGGCAAAGTGCGCGACATGGCCCCCGGCGAGGTGCTTGAAGTCCGCGCCACCGACCCCTCCACCGAGCGCGACATTCCCAGGTTCTGTCAGTTTCTCGGCCACCGATTGCTGGATCAGCGCCACGATGGCGAGGTGTATCGGTATTGGATTGAGAAGAAAAAGAGCTGACGCCCGGCTCTATCCTGAATCCTGAATCCGCTGTTAATCCCGGTAACGCTTGGTCAGATCGCCGTAGGCGTCGATGCGGCGGTCGCGCAGATAGGGCCAGATGCGGCGGACGTCTTCGGAGCGGCGTTTGTCGATGTCGGCGATCAGGATCTCTTCACCGTCCTGGCCGGCGTGGGCCAGATACTCGCCCTGCGGGCCGCAAATAAAACTGTTGCCCCAGAACTGAATGCCGTCGCTGTCGCGGGTGGTGTGGGGGGCCGGTTCGAAGCCGGTGCGGTTGGCGACCAGCACCGGCACACCGTTGGCCACGGCGTGGGCGCGCTGCACGGTGATCCAGGCGTCCAACTGACGTTGCTGTTCATCGTTGTCGTCGCTGCGGTCCCAGCCGATGGCGGTGGGGTAGAGCAACAGTTCAGCGCCGGCCAGCGCCATCAGCCGCGCCGCTTCCGGGTACCACTGATCCCAGCACACCAGCAGCCCCAGTTTGCCGGCGCTGGTGTTGATCGGTGTGAAGCCGGAGCGCTGGTCGTTGAAGGTGGCGTCGCCGGGAGTGAAGTAGAACTTCTCATAGAAGCCGGGATCGTCGGGGATGTGCATCTTGCGATAAATGCCGGCCAGGGTTCCATCGCGCTCAAGCACCACGGCGGTGTTGTGATACAGACCGGTGGCGCGCTTTTCGAACAGGCTGCCGACGATCACGATGTTCAGTTCATCGGCCAGCGCGCCCAGCGCATCGGTAGTGGGGCCAGGGATGGTCTCGGCCAGATCGAACACGTCGGTGTCCTCGGTCTGGCAGAAATACAGACTGCGATGCAGTTCCTGCAGCATCACCAGCTCGGCTCCGCCGGTGGCGGCTTCGCGAATCTTCGCCATCGAGCGCGACAGATTGTCGTCCAGGTCGGCGCTGTTGTGCTGCTGGATCACGGCGACGCGCATAAAGCTCACTCCTCGGTGAACGTCGGGTCGAGAACGCCTTCGGGCAGTTGCATGGTGACACAGTGCAAACTGCCATGCTGCTCGATCAACGCCCGGCACGGCACGCCCACCACCAGCCGCTCGCCGGCCACGGCGCCGAGGGCGTCCAGGGCGGCGGCGTCGGTGGCGCACCGGTAGGTGGGCACCAGGATCGCCCGGTTGGTGATCAGGAAGTTGGCGTAGGTGGCGGGCAGCCGCTCGCCTTCGGCGTTGTATTGCGGCACCGCCATCGGCAAGGCCACCAATGTCAGGCCGTGGGCGTCGGCCAGCGCTTGCAGTTCACGCTCCATGGCGGCCAGGGCCGGATAGTGATCGTCGTCGCGGTCCTGGCATTGCACATAGGCGATGGTGCGCGGGTTGACGAACCGGGCCAGCGTGTCCACGTGGGCGTCGGTGTCATCGCCTTCCAGGTAGCCGTTTTCCAACCACCAGATGCGCTCCACGCCGAGCTGCTTTTTCAGGCCGGCTTCCAGTTCCGCCAGATTCAACGACGGGTTGCGATTGGGATTGAGCAGGCAGGCGCGGGTGGTCAGCAGGGTGCCCTGGCCGTCGGTGTCGATGGCGCCGCCTTCGAGCACCAGGTCCACCGCTTCGCGCTCCGCCGACCAGGGCAGGGCGGCGTTGAGGGCGTCGTCGTTGGCGCTGCCAAATTTGCCGCCCCAGCCGGTGAAGCGGAAATCCAACAGCAGGGGCTGGCCATCCTGCTGCACGGTGATCGGCCCGAAATCCCGTGTCCAGGTGTCGTCGTAGTCGGCGATCACGGTGTGCAGACGGTCAACACCGATGTCGGCGGCGCGCAGGCGTTCACGCACCGCGTCGGCGCTTTGCGCATCGCGGCACACCAGCAGCACGCGCTCATGGCCGAGAATGGCGCTGAGAAGATCCTGGTAGCAGCTTTGCGTGTCTTCCAGGGCGTCGGCCCAATCGGTTCGGGCATCGGGCCAGGCCAGCAGCACCCCCCATTGGGGGTGCCATTCGGGGAGCAATCGGCGCATGTCGGGGCTCGGTCAATGGATAGCGGGTGGCGCCGCGATTGTGTTACCCAGGCCCGGTGCCGTCAATATCCGGCCAGCGGCAAGACCGGCCGGCGGGTCAGGGCGCGTCCCCCGGGTTGGTGACCGGCACCAGGCTGCCCCCGTTCGGGGTCGCCACCGGCGGCGTGCCGTCGCCATCGGGGCGCACCGTGTCAGGCGTGCTTTCCTCAGTGGTGATGATGCGACCGCTGGCGGCGTCGTAGCGAGCGCCCCCGGTCTGGTCCTGTCGCGGATCGTCGAGTTCGGCGCGGGGCGTGCGGCCGGCCGGCGAACTCATCGACTCCCGGGCCCGCTCATCGGCGGTTGAATCCGCTGGCGACGAGCGCTCATCCTGGGGCTCGCGCGGCGCCGACTCGCGGGGTTCAGTCACCGGCGGCGGCCGCTGTTCTTGCCCGGCGCCCGGCTGCGGCGCCTCCTGGGATAAGCGCGGATCGACCCGCACCGCACCGGCCCGCGGGTCGGCGGCGCTGGCGCCGGCGTCGGCCTGTTCCATCACCGTATGCAAGGCACGGTCGTTTTCGAAGTAGACGGTAAAGCCCGGGTAATGCCAGCGGGTGATCGGCGGCTGGCCGACCGCGGGCTGTACCCGCCCCGGCGTGCCGAAGCGCTCGCGCACCTGTTGCTGGCTCATGCCGCGCTCCGGCACGTCGGCGGCGCGGGCGGTGAAGGGCACGAGCAAGCTGATGGCCAGCGCCAGGGCGGTGAATTTGATCGTCATGGTCGTTCCCCAATTGAATAAACCGGCGCTCGGACGCCGAGCCTCCATGATAGCAATGCCACCGCCCGATTTGTTATCCCCGGGTCGCGATGGTTGAACCTCTGGTCATCGGCGGTGGTCAATGCTGCGGGCCACCGCGATGCCGTGCATGATTACAGCAGCAGCGGGCGCCGTGGTCTTGGATGCCAGTCACAAAGCGGCTGGCGTGTCTGTCGATTTTAATGCTTAAATGCGCGCCATGTTCCGACCTTTTGCACTGTTTGTAGGGCTGCGCTACACCGGCGCCCGTGCCCGTAACAGCTTTATCTCAGTGATTACCCTGATCTCCGCGCTCGGGCTGATGCTCGGTGTCGCCGTCTTGATCACCGTATTGTCGGTGATGAACGGCTTCGACCGGGAGCTGCAGACCCGCATCCTGGGGATGGTCACTCACCTCTCCGTGCATGGCCGTGAACCGGTGCGCGACTGGCAGGCGCTGGCCGACCGGGTGCAGGGTTATCCGGGCGTGGAAGCGGCGGCGCCGTTTCTGCAGCTGGAAGGCATGCTGACCCACAAGGGCAACGTGGCCGGGGCGTTGATCAACGGCGTGGAGCCGGCGTCGGAGCGCAAGGTCTCGATCGTCGGCGATATGATGTGGCAGGGCAATCTGGAAGCCTTGAAACCCGGCGCTTTCGGTGTGGTGCTCGGCTATGGCGTGGCGCGCAAGCTGGACGCCGACGTGGGCGACAAAATCACTCTGGTGTTGCCCGAGGCGACGGTGTCGCCGGCGGGGGTGATGCCGCGCTTTAAACGATTCGATGTGGTCGGCATTTTCCGCGCCCGGGCGGAAGTGGACGGCCTGTACGCGTACATCAACGTTGACGATGCCGCGCGCCTGCAGCACCAGCCCGGTACCGTGGAAGGGGTGCACCTGCGTCTCAGCGATCTGTTCGCCGCTCCGGAGGTGGGCTGGCAATTGCAACAGGGGCTGGGTGAGGCCTATTACACCACCGACTGGACCCGCACCCATGGCAATCTGTTCCAGGCCATCAAGATGGAAAAGACCATGATGACGCTGTTGCTCAGCTTCATTGTCGCGGTGGCCGCGTTCAATATCATTTCCAGCCAGGTGATGCTGGTCACCGAAAAGCGCGGCAACATTGCCGTGTTGCGTACCCTGGGCGCCTCACCGGGCACCATCATGCGTATTTTCATGGTTCAGGGCACCGTGATCGGCCTGGCCGGAACCATCGCCGGCACCGCCCTGGGGGTGCTGCTGGCCAGCAATGTCAGCGAAGTGGCGGCCTGGGTGGAGGCCACCTTCAACACCCGGCTTTTCGATGCTTATTTCGTCAATTATCTGCCTTCGGAACTGCAGTGGAGCGACGTCAGCGTGATCGTGGCGATCGCCATGCTGATCAGTTTCTCGGCAACGCTTTACCCTTCGTGGCGGGCCAGCCGGGTACAGCCGGCGGAGGCGTTGCGTTATGAATGATGAAGCGGTGCTGGCCGCGCGCGGGCTGAAAAAACGCTATCAGGAAGGCGCTGGCATGTTGGAGGTGCTCAGCGGCGTGGAGCTGACCGTGGCGCGCGGCGACATGGCGGCCATTATCGGTGCCTCCGGCTCCGGCAAATCCACCTTGCTCAACCTGCTGGGCGGGCTGGATACCCCCAGCGATGGCAGCGTGGCGATCGGCGGCCAGGCGCTGGCCGGGCTTGGCGACCGCGCGCTGGGGCGCATTCGCAACCGTTATCTGGGGTTCGTGTATCAGTTCCACCACCTGCTGCCCGAGTTCACCGCCCTGGAAAACGTGGCCATGCCCTTGCTGATCCGGGGCACCCACCCCAAGCAGGCCGCGGAACGCGCCGCCCCGCTGCTGGAGCAGGTCGGCCTGGGACAACGCACCACCCATAAGCCGGCCACGCTCAGTGGCGGCGAGCGTCAGCGCGTGGCGATTGCCCGGGCGCTGGTCACCGACCCGGCGCTGGTGCTCGCCGACGAACCCACTGGCAATCTGGATGAACGCACCGCCGATCAGGTTCAGGACTTGATGCTGGAACTGAACCAGCGCCTCGGCACCGCCTTTCTGCTGGTCACCCACAACCATCATTTCGCCAGCCGCTGCCACACCCGGCACGAACTCCATGACGGTTTGTTAAGGCGCGCGGACTGACACGCCGTCATGGCGCCTGGCTGACATCGTTACGAGCGTTTCTCTTCGGTTATTTTCCTATCCCTGCGGACACCGCCAACGCCCTTTTGGGGGTAGGATCGGTTTTCAGTTTTCAGTTTTCAGTAAGACAACACGCCTCTCCGGGCGGCGTCTTTTACTGAAAACTGAAAACTGAAAACTCTTTTTTACTCCCCATCTTTGGGGCGGGTGCGTTTTCTGCGCCGGTAGCGGGCGCGCAGGTTCCAGCTGCGAATCACCGCCAGGCGCCAGAACAGGCGCACGGTGAGAAACGCCAGCAGGCCGCCGGTCACCGCGCAGACCAGGGAACCGGCCCACAGCGGCACCAACTGCTGCACGAACCAGGCGACGTCGATGCCGTGGGGTGGGCTCGGTGTCATGCCGAGCATCCAGGTGCCGACCCGGTAGGTGAAGTAGAAAATCGGCACATAGGTGAGCGGATTGGAGAGCCACACCAGCACCACCGAAAGGGGCAGGTTGCAGTGAAAGCGCAGCGCCAGCAGGGCGGCCAGGCCCATTTGCATGGGGATCGGCAGCAAGCCGGTGAACACGCCGATAAAGGCCGCCCCGGAGAGCGAACGCCGATTGATATGCCAGAGATTGGGGTCCGACAGAATGCCGCCAAGAAAGCCCAGGGCTTTATGGCCCTTGAGGCGTTCCGGCGAAGGCAGATATTTGCGGAATAACCGTTTCGGCATGGAGATCGCGGTCCCGGGTGCGGTAGGCCGGCGCCATTATGCCGCCGGCGGCGGCAAACGCCTACAAACTGATTGGGTTCGGAGCGGCCGCCAAGGCATGAAGTTCGCCCCAGAGCCACCGGCGGGCCGCTGATTCCACTCTGTCGACGCCGGCGGGGCGTTGATGATAACAAGACCCGGAGCAAGGATGCGATGGTGGTGCGGTGCCGCGGCCCTGGTGGCGGCGGTCTGGTCGGGTAGCCCGTGGCCGTTGCTGGCGGCGCCGGTGCTGATCAGGCGGCGTTGGCGGTTTGGGCTGGTGCTTTTGTTGTGCTGGCTGCATGGGCTGGTGGCCTTGCACCACGGGCTTGCAGCGCGGCTGCCGGAAGCGCTCAACGGCGTCACTCTGGCGGTGCAGGCTCGGGTGGAAGGGCTGCCGGTGACCGAAACGGCTTTCCGCTACGGTGAACCGATGCGGCATCAGCGTTTGCAACTGCGGGTTCGCCTTACCGATAACGCGGGCCGCTGGCCGGGCTGGCATCGGGTGCGGGTGTCGTCCTGGGCGCCGCTGCCGGTTCTCGGGGCCGGTGATCGCTTTCAGGGCGAGGTGCGTCTTTATTTTCCCCATGGCTGGTACAACCAGAGCGGCGTGGATCGGACTCGCATTGACTTGAGTCAGGGCATTGATGGACGCGGCGCCTTGCTGACGGTGGCGCAGCGCCGGCCGGGGCAGGGCGGCCTGGCCGTTCTGCGTGAACGGCTCTCGGCGCGGTTGTTTGATCGGTTGTCGCGCAGCCCGTTGGGCGCGGCGGTGATCCCGGCGCTGGTGGCCGGCGATCGGCGCGGCATTGACGAGCCGCTCTGGTCTCTGTTCCGTGAGCTGGGCACCGCGCACTTGCTGGCCATCTCGGGGTTGCACCTGAGCCTGGTGGTGGCCCTTCTCTGGGGGCTGGGGCGCGCCGTGCTGGCGCCGCTGGCGCAGTGCTTGATCCGGCCGGCGCGGGCGGTGGCGTTGCAACAATTGGCGTGGTGGCCGGCGCTCGCCGGTGCCGCCGGCTACGCCGCGCTGGCCGGGTTCGCGGTGCCTACCCGGCGCGCGCTGATCATGGTGGTGGTGCTGGCGGTGTGCCGCTGGCGCCGGCGGGCCTTGCCCGCTGGCAAGGTGCTGGCGATGGCCCTGGTGGTGGTGCTGTTGATCGATCCGCTGGCGGCCCTCTCGGAGGGGCTGTGGTTGTCGTTCTCGGCGGTGGCGGCGATCACCCTGCTGACCGGCGCGGGCGGCCGCTGGCCGGTGATGGTGGCCCTGCCGACGCTGATGGCGGCGCTTAGCGGCTGGTTGTTCGACGCCTGGGGCTGGTGGAGCCCGCTGGCCAACCTGGTGCTGGTGCCGTTGTTCAGCCTGCTGGTGGTGCCGCTGGCTCTGCTCGGCGCATTGTTCGATCACAGCGGCTTGCTGCTGGCTGCCGCCAGCGGGGTGGAATTGGCGACCGCGATCATGGAGGCCATGCAGAGCTGGCCGGCACCGTCACTGCCGCCGTTATCGGCGGTGGCGGCCTTGGCGCTGCTCGGCGCCGGCCTGTTGATGCTGTTGCCGGCCTGGCCCTGGCCGCGCCGGTTGTTGCCGCTGTGGTTGCTGCCCTGGTGGTTGCCAGCGATGGATTTGCCCGGCCCGGGCCAGGTGGACATGGTGGTGTTCGAGGTCGGGCAGGGGCAGGCCATTGCCCTGCGCACCCGCCACCATGTACTGCTCTACGATGTGGGCCCGGGTTGGCCGGGCGGTTCCGCCGCGCGGCGGGTGCTGGTGCCGTGGCTGCGTGAGCAGCGGCGCACCCCAACCCTGACCCTGGTCAGCCATGGCGACAGCGACCACGCGGGGGGCCTGGCGGACCTGACGGAGGTCGGCCGGCTGTTGAGCGGGGAACCGGATCGCGTGCCCGGCGCGGGCCAGTGCCTGGCGGGCCAACGCTGGCAATTTGACGGCGTGCTGTTCACGGTGGTGTGGCCGCCGCGGTCGGGCGCCTGGCGGGGCAACGCGGCCAGTTGCGTGCTGCGCGTGCAGGCGGCCGGCGCCAGCGCGTTGCTGACCGGCGACATCACCGATCAGGTGGAATACCGTCTGCTTGGATCGGTGGCGCCGGTGACGGTGCTGCAACTGGCCCACCACGGCAGTGCCAGCGCCAATACCGCCGCTTGGATCGCCGCGCTTGAGCCGCGTTGGGCGGTGGCGTCGGCGGGCTACGCGAATCGCTTTGGCCATCCCAACGGGGCGGTGATACACCGCCTTCGGGAGGCAGGGGTCACGCTTCTGCGCACCGACCGGGATGGCATGATTGTGTTTCGCCTGGGTGGCCTTGATAATGCCGCGCTTATAACAAAGTGGCGTTTCGACCATGGCCGGCCCTGGCATCGGCCCGGTTCGGATGTCTTTGATCTTTTGTGAAAGGGGATCGATTCGTGCAGGATCTTGTGCAGTCCGGGGGCTGGATGATGCTCCCGATCCTGATTTGTTCAGTGGTCGCCCTGGCGATCGTGGCGGAGCGCTTCTGGACACTGCGGCCTTCCCGGCTGGCACCGCCGCGGACCTTGCCTCAGGTGCGCGACTGGCTGAAGAAGAGCCAGCTTAACGGCCAGCGCCTCAAGCAGCTGCGCGATGAGTCGCCGCTGGGGCGCATTCTCGCCACCGGCCTGATCAACGCCCGGCACGGTCGGGAGATCATGAAAGAGAGCATTCAGGAGGAAGCCGCGGCGGTGGTCCATGAGCTGGAGAAGTATCTCTCCACTCTGGGTACCATCGCCACCATCGCGCCGTTGCTGGGGCTGCTGGGCACGGTGATGGGCATGATCACGGTGTTCGCCGCGATTATGATCCACGGCACCGGCGACGCGGCCCAACTCGCCGGCGGCATTTCCCAGGCCTTGCTGACCACCGCGGCGGGTTTGATGGTGGCGATTCCGGCGGTGTTCTTTCACCGCTTCTTCCTGCGTCGCGTGGAGGAGATCACCGTCGGCATGGAACAGAACGCGGTGCGGCTGGTCGATCTGGTGCACGGCGATCGCGAGCCGGCCCCCGGGAGCGCCCCGTGAGGTTTCCCCGGCCCCGTCAGGAACCGGCCGGCATGGATCTGACGCCACTGATTGATGTGGTGTTTCTGCTGTTGATTTTCTTTATGGTGTCCACCAGCTTCACCCGTGAGACTCAGCTTTCGCTGACGCTGCCGGAAGCCAAGGGCATAGCGGCGGAAAACGAGGCCGGTGCGGTGCAGATTCTGGTATCGCCGCTGGGCGAATACGTGATCAATGGCGAGAAGCTGGCGGAAAGCAGCGACAGCGCCCTGCGTTCGGCCCTGTTACGACTGGGCCAGGAGAAAACCACCTTGCCGATGATCATCACCGCCGACGCCAACGCCAGTTATCAGGCGGTGGTACGGGTGATGGATGTGGCGGGACAACTGGGCTTTGATAAGCTGTCGCTCACCACCCGTGAAGCGGTTGAAGAGGGCGAATGAGCCAACTACCGGATGATTCCTGGCAGACCTACAAACGTTTGCTTGCTTACGTTAAGCCGCACTGGCTGATTCTATTGGCCAGTGTGTTCGGGTACGCCATCTATGCCGCCACCCAGGCGGCGGCGGCGCAATTGGCCGGCTACCTGGGTGAGACGGTGGTCAATCCCACGCCGGCGCGGGTGCTGGTGGTGTCGATCGCGCCGCTGGCCCTGGCGCTGGCCCAGGGCGTGGGGCAATTCATGGGCAGCTATTCGCTGGCCTGGGTGGCCCAGGAAATCGTCTACCGGCTGCGCAACGAGGTGTTTGGCCATGTGCTTCGTCTGCCCCAGGCGGAGTACAACAACAATGCCTCCGGGCGCATCATGTCGAAAATCATCTTCGACGCCCAGCAGGTTACCAGCGCCGGCACCGATGCCATCATGGTGATGGTGCGCGAGGGGTTGTCGGTGATCGGGTTGCTCGGTTTTCTGTTCTGGCAGAACTGGAAACTGACGCTGATTCTGCTGGTGGTGGCCCCGGTGATCGGGCTGGTGGTGAATCTGACCAGCAAGCGTTTTCGCAAGATCAGCCGGCGCATTCAGGCGTCCATGGGCAACATCACCCAGTACCTGGGTGAAGCCATCGAAGGCAATCAGGCGGTTAAGATTTTCGGTGGCCAGAAACTCGAGGGCGACCGTTTTCATACCGTCAGCCGCCGCTTTGCGCGTCAGAACACCAAACTCAACGCCAGTAAGATCGCCTCCACGGTGATCGTGCAACTGTTCGTGGCGGTGGGCATTGGCGTGATCACCTACCTGTACATCACGCTGATGGGCGAAAACCTCACCGTTGGCGGTTTTCTGTCGTACATCGCCGCGGCGGGCATGGTGCAGAAGCCGCTTAAGCAGCTTACCGACGTGAACGTGAAGATCCAACGTGGCCTGACCGGGGCCGCCTCGCTGTTTGAGTTGATGGACCGCCCCGCCGAGCCCGACGACGGCAGCCGCGAGTTGGCGCGCACCCAGGGCAATATCGAATTCCGCAATGTCAGCTTTGGCTATGACCCGGCCCAGCCGGTGCTGAATAACCTCAGTTTCTCCATGAAAAGTGGAGAAACGGTGGCGCTGGTGGGCCGCTCCGGTGCCGGCAAAAGTACGATTTCGGCGATGCTGCCGCGCTTTTTTGACCCGGACCAGGGCCAGGTGCTGCTTGATGGCGTGCCCCTGGCTGACTATAAGCTGGCGCATCTGCGCCATCAGATCGCCATGGTCAGCCAGAAAGTGGTGCTGTTCAACGACACGGTGCGCAACAACATCGCCTACGGCGAAATGCGCGGCGCCGACGACGCGGCCATCGAGGCGGCGGCCCGCAACGCTTTCGCCTGGGATTTTATTTGCAATCTGGACAAGGGCTTGGACACCACCGTGGGCCAGGACGGCGCCCAGCTTTCCGGCGGCCAGCGGCAACGGGTGGCGATCGCGCGCGCGCTGCTCAAGGACGCTCCGATCCTGATCCTCGATGAGGCGACCAGTTCGCTGGACACGGAATCCGAGCATCATATCCAGCGCGCGCTGGAGCGGTTGATGAAAGGGCGCACCACCCTGGTGATCGCCCACCGGCTCTCCACCATCGAGAAAGCCGACCGTATCCTGGTACTGGACCAGGGGCAGTTGATCGAGCAGGGCAGCCATGCG
Source organism: Alloalcanivorax mobilis (assembly GCF_002864685.1). Taxonomy (GTDB): domain Bacteria; phylum Pseudomonadota; class Gammaproteobacteria; order Pseudomonadales; family Alcanivoracaceae; genus Alloalcanivorax; species Alloalcanivorax mobilis. The sequence continues at coordinate 23,874 of NZ_NMQZ01000008.1, read as the reverse complement.
CAACTGCTGGAGAACAATGGCCTCTACACCCAGCTCTATAAAATGGACTTCGCCGACGTCGGCAATGGTTGATCTGGCGCGCCGTCTCGAAAAGGGCTGGTACCACGACAGCCCCTGGCTGGCGCCGCTGCGGCCGCTGGGCTGGCTGGTGGGCCGGGTGGCGAGCCGGCGCTTGCGGCGGTTCCGCCAGCGGCCGCCGGCGCCGCCAGTGCCGGTGTTGGTGATCGGCAATGTCACGGTGGGTGGCACCGGCAAAACGCCGCTGGTCATCGCCCTGGCGCAACGCGCCACCGAGCGGGGTTTGAAGGTGGTGGTGATCTCCCGGGGCTACGGTGGCAAGGTCGATCAATACCCCTACCGGGTAACCGGCGACGACGACGCCTCCCGGGTGGGCGACGAACCGGTGCTGATCGCACGCCGAGCGGCCGTGCCGGTGATTCTCGATCCGCGCCGCGACCGGGCTTTGCACGAAGCCCTGAGCCTGCGGCCGGATCTGGTGATCAGCGACGACGGCCTGCAGCATTACGCGCTGGCGCGCTCCGCCGAAGTGGCGGTGATCGACGCCGGGCGCGGGCTTGGCAACCGTCGCTGCCTGCCGGCGGGGCCATTGCGTGAACCCGCCGAGCGCCTGGGCCTGGTGGATTTCGTGATCGCCAATGGCGGCGACTGGCCCGGCGCCAGCGCCATGCACCTGGTGGCCGACAGCCTGATCCGCCTGCACGACGGCGAGCGGGTGGCCGCCGAGCGCTTCCACACCCGTTTCGGCGCGGTTCACGGGGTGGCCGGCATCGGCCACCCACAGCGCTTCTTTCTGAGCCTGGAGCGTCTGGGGCTGGCGGTGACCCACCACGCCTTCCCCGATCACCACCGATTCTCGCCGAAGGAACTGGATTTCGGTGATCAGCGGCCGGTGATCATGACCGAGAAAGACGCGGTAAAATGCCAGGGCTTCGACAATCCCCATTTATGGATGCTGCCGGTGCGGGCGGTGCTGCCCGATGGTGTTCTGGACGCGATCCTCGACCGTGCCCTCGGCCAAACCAGTAAAAAGGAAACCGCATGAGTTACTACGTGGTGGTGCCGGCGCGCTTCGCCTCGTCCCGTTTGCCGGGCAAGCCTCTGGCGGACATCGCCGGCCAGCCGATGGTGGCGCGGGTGGCGCGCCGCTGCCAGCAAAGCCGCGCCCTGAAGGTGTTGGTGGCCACCGACGACACACGCGTGCGCGACGCCCTGGACGGCGTGGTGCCGGTGGTGATGACGCGGGGCGATCATCCTTCGGGCACCGACCGCCTGCAGGAAGTGGCCGCCACCTTGAAGCTGAATGACGACGACATCATCGTCAACGTTCAGGGCGACGAACCCCTGATCCCGCCAGCGGTGATCGATCAGGTGGCGGAGAATCTGGCCGCCAACCCGCGGTGCCGCATGGCCACCCTGTGCGAGCCCATTGAGCAGGCCGAGGATCTGTTCAACCCCAATATCTGCAAGGTGGTGTTCGACGCCTCGGGCCGGGCGCTGTATTTTTCCCGCGCGCCGATTCCCTGGCACCGGGACGGTTTCGCCCGTGACCGGGATGACCTTGCCGGCGGCCGTTGGTGGCGGCACATCGGCATCTACGCCTACCGGGTCGGCTTCTTGCATGACTTCGTGGCCTGGGCGCCGGCGGAACTGGAACGGCTGGAATCCCTGGAGCAACTGCGCGCGCTGGCCAACGGTGTGGCGATTCATGTGGCGGAAGCCCGGGAGCCGGTTCCCGGCGGGGTCGACACCGAGGATGATCTGCGACGCATGCGCGATTGGCTGGCGGCGCAACCGTGATCGGCGGGGCTGTGGCGCGGACGTTCCGACAGCCGCCATCGGAGAATAAACAATGAGCGATTCGACAACCGGCACGGCGGGTCCCATTAAGGTGTTGTTCGTCTGTCTCGGCAACATCTGCCGCTCGCCCACCGCCGAGGCGGTGTTCAGTAAACAGGTCCAGGACGCCGGCCTCGCCGACCGCCTTCTCACCGACAGCGCCGGCACCGGCGACTGGCACCTCGGCCACGCGCCGGATCAGCGTGCCCGCGCCGCCGCCGCGACCCGCGGTTACGCCCTGGATCATCTGCGTGCCCGCCAGGTGAGCGCCGAGGATTTTCTGCACTTCGACTACATTCTCGCCATGGACAACGCCAACCTCGAGGACCTGCGCGCCCTTGACCCGGGCCACGGCCGTGCCCGCCTGATGCGGTTTCTGGACGTGCTCGAAGAGGGCGGCCCGGGCGAGGTGCCGGACCCCTACTACGGCGGCGAAGACGGATTTGGCGCGGTGCTGGACCTGGTCGAGCGCGCCAGCCAGCGCTGGCTGGAACGGCTGCGGAGCGAACTGTGATTGAACGGAACGCGGATTTGTCCCGCGCCAATACGCTCGCGTTGCCGGCCCGGGCCGAATGTCTGGCACGCCCGGACAGCGTGCCGCGACTGGCCGAGGTGCTGGCCGGGCGCGCCCGCCATGAGCCCCTGTTCGTGCTCGGCGAAGGCAGCAATGTGGTGCTCGCCGGCGACCTGCCCGGGCTGACCGTGATTCCGGCCCTGCGCCATATTGAGCGCCTGCGTGAAGACGAACAGCATGTCTGGGTGCGCGCCGGCGCTGGCGCGGTCTGGGATCAGCTGGTGGCGGAAACGGTGGCGCGCGGCTGGCTGGGATTGGAAAACCTGTCGTTGATCCCCGGCACGGTCGGCGCGGCCCCCTTTCAGAACATCGGCGCCTACGGCGCGGAACTGGCGGACGTACTGGAAGAGGTTGAAGCGGTGGCGGTGGAGGATGGCCGCACCGTGCGTTTCAACGCCGAGCAATGTGACTTCGGTTACCGGGACAGTCTGTTCAAGAGCCGGCGGCGCGGCGAATTCCTGATCACCCATGTGACGGTGCGTCTGAATCGGCAAGGCCATTGCCGCACTGACTATGGCGGCCTGGCGCAACAATTCGACGACCTGCCGGCGCGGCAAATCACTCCGGCGGCGGTGCGCCGCGCGGTGATTGCCTTGCGGCAAAGCAAACTGCCGGACCCTCGCGCCCTGGCCAACGCCGGCAGTTTTTTCAAGAACCCGGTGGTCGATCATGCCCACCACCAGCGACTGCTGGCGCAGTATCCGGACCTGGTCGCCTTTCCCCACCAGCAGGGCGTTAAGCTGGCCGCCGGCTGGCTGATCGAACGGGCCGGTTGGAAAGGCCGCAACCTGGGTCCGGTGGGCATGCACCGCGAGCAGGCGCTGGTGCTGGTCAATCACGGCGGCGCCAGCGTCAGCCAGGTGCTGACCCTGGCCGGCGCGGTCAAAGACGACGTGCAGCGGTTGTTCCAGGTGGAGTTGGAGCAGGAACCGGTGGTGTTACCGTAGGGTTCGGTGCGGGGATCAGGATTCAGGGATCAGCGTGGGACAGGCCCAGCAGCCACGTCTTTTAGCCGAGTAACACGGGCGTGGTTGCGTTGCCCGAACCTGGTTCGCGGATTAGCGGGAAGTCTCGCTCCAGCCGGGGCGCGGCTCAGGGCGCGACGCCCTTCCGGGACCTTTTTTGGCAGGGATGCCAAAAACGGGAGCGCCCATGGATGGCTCGAGCGATCCCGGAAGGCACCCACACAGATTCGCGTCCCGGATAGAGACCTCCCGAATCGATTTCCAGCTAAAGCGCGATGAACAAAAAAAAGCCGCCCCGGTGACCCCGGGGCGGCTTTTTTAATCAGCGGGTCAATCAGGCGCTGGGATCGGCGTCCTGATTGTCCGCTTTTGCCTGTTGCTCGGCTTGTTGCTGCCGGCGACGCAGGCGCGGGTCATTGCTGGCCCGGCCCTGGGGGCGTTGCGGTGCGGCCGCCGGCGGTTCCGGCGTCACCGCTTTCGGCGCTTCCGGTTTCGGTGCCGGGGTTGTGGCTTCGGGTTCCGGTTGCTGGTGCTCGGGCTGCGGTTCGCTGACCGGTTTGGCAGCGGACGGCGCCTGCGCTTCGGGCTGACGTACCGGCTCGGTCACCGGCGCCGGGCTTTCCGGCTTGGCCGGCTCGGCGACGGGCGCGGGTGCCGCGCCACGGGCGCGCGGGTCGTTGCCGGCCCGGCTGGCGTCGTCTTCCGACGCTGCCTTGTCGTCTTCCGGCTGGACCGCTGCCTTGTCGGCGGGCCGTGGCTCGGTGACCGGGTGGGCATCGGCGGGTTCCGCGCCGGTGTCCGCCGGCGGCTTGTCGCTTGGCACCGCCGGTTCTTTACGCTCGGCGATTTTATCCGGCTGGGGGGCCGCCGGGGCGGTTGGCCGGGGTTCGGCGTTCTGAGCGGCGACCGCCGGTGCCGGTTTGGCTTGCTCGGAGGTCGGCGCGTGGGGCGGTTGCGGCGCGTCTTCCTTGTCGGTCTCCTTAACGGTCTCCTTAACGGTCTCCTTAACGGGCTCTTTAACCGGCTCCTTGGCCGGTTCCTTGACCTCTTCGGCCGGCTCTTTTACCGGTTCTTTTATCGGTTCTTTCACCGGTTCCTTGGCCGCCGCCGGTGGCTGCGGCTGGGCCTGGGGAGCGGCCTCGGCGGGTTTCACCGCCGGGGCCTGTTCCGGTGCCGTTTGGTTGGCGGCTTTGGGCTGGCCATCCTGAGCGGTGGTGTCAGCGTTGGCGGGCTTGGCCTGGTTGTCGTTGCCGTTGCTGGCGCGAGACTGCACTTCCCGGGCCGGCTGGCCCGGTTCCGGCGGCACCAGCTTGGCTTTCGGGTGACGGTTGTCACCGCGCTCCTGGTCCCGTCCGGGGGTATTGTCCTCGGAGGTCATGCGCGGCGGCGTGGCGGCAGCGGCGTCGTCACCGGCGGCCTGGTTACCCTCCGCGACGGGGGGCTGGGCAACGGCATCGGCGGCTTTGTTGTTGCCACCGTTGTCGTTGCCACCATTGTTGTTGCTGTTAGGGCGCTGACGTTCGCGCAGCGGGCGGTCGTCCTTGGCATCGTTGCGGCGCTGGGCTTTCGGGCCGTCGTCTTTGCGGGCTGGCTTGTCGCCCTTATCGGCGGCGGCTTTCTCGGGGGCCTTTTCAGGGGCTTTTTCCGCGCCTTTGCCGCTGTCGGGCTTGCTGTCGTTTTGGCGATTGTCGGCCTGCTTGTTGTCGGCTTGCCGGGCGTCGTTGTTGCGTCCGCCACGGCCACCACGACGGTTGCGGCCGCCGCGACGATTGCCGCCTTCATTGCGGTTATCGCCGCCGTTGTCATCGTTGGCGTCGGCGCTTTTGCGGTTGTCGCCGCCTTTCTCGCCTTTGTCGTTGGCGCCACCGGCGCGGTTGTCGTTGCGGCGGCGGTTGTCACCGCCACGCCGGTCATCGCGGTCGTCGGAGCGGTTGCCGCCACGGCGGTTGCCGGTGTCGCGGCGGTTGCGAGTGTCGCCTTTGGCGCCGCGTTCGTCCCGGTTACGACGCTGGGCGTCGCCGGCTTTGCCTTTTTTCGCGGTCTTGGCGCTGTCTTTGCTGTTGTCCGAGCCGGAGAACAGGCTGGCCAGCCACAGGAAAAAGCGCGCCAGAACGCCGCTCGACACGGGGGCGGCGGCGGTCGGCGGCGCGGCGGCCGGTTTGGCGGGCGCTTCGGCGGCGGGGCGCGGCGCCGGGGGCGCGGTGTCCGGGGCGATCAGTTTGACCGCCGGTTCCTGGGGCTTGGGCGCGTTTTCCTGGGCGTTGGGCGCGCTTGGCTCCGGTTGCGCTTCCAGAAGATCCAGCTCGTGGCTGATCTGATCCTTGGTCTGGTCGTCGCGGATGCGCTCCACCTGGAAGTGCGGGGTCTCCAGGTGCGGGTTGGGAATCACCAGCAGGCGGACATTGTGGCTGGTTTCGATTTCACGCAGCACCTGGCGCTTCTCGTTGAGAAGGAAGGTGGCCACCGCCACCGGCACCTGGGCCTGGATTTCCCCGGTGCGTTCCTTCATCACTTCTTCTTCGATCAAGCGCAGGATGCTCAGCGCCAGGGATTTCACGTCGCGGATGTGGCCGAGGCCGTCGCAACGGGGGCAGACGATGCTGGAGGTCTCACCGAGGCTGGGGCGCAGCCGCTGGCGCGACAATTCGAGCAGGCCGAAGCGGGAAATGCGGCCCAGTTGGATGCGCGCGCGGTCCGCCTCCAGGGCTTCGCGGATACGGTTTTCCACGTCGCGCTGATTGCGCGCCGGCCCCATGTCGATGAAGTCGACCACGATCAGGCCGCCGATGTCACGCAGACGCAACTGGCGGGCGATCTCTTCCGCCGCTTCCAGGTTGGTCTGCAGGGCGGTCTCCTCGATGTCGGCGCCTTTGGTGGCGCGTGAGGAGTTGATGTCGATGGACACCAGCGCTTCGGTGGGATCGATCACGATGGACCCGCCGGAGGGCAGTTTCACTTCCCGTTCGAACGCGGTTTCGATCTGCGATTCGATCTGATAGCGGGAAAACAGCGGCGTGTCGTCGTTGTAGAGTTTGATCTTGTGCTGGAAGTCGGTCATCACCTGCTGAACGAACGCCTGGGCTTCGTTGTAGACTTTCTCGGAATCGATCAGAACTTCACCGATGTCCTTGCGCAGGTAATCGCGGATGGCGCGAATGATGACGTTGGATTCCTGATAAATCAGGAACGGCGCCTTGCGGGTTTCCGAGGCCTCGGCGATGGAGCTCCACAGCTTGAGCAGGTAGTTGAGATCCCACTGCAGCTCTTCGGCGGAGCGGCCGAGCCCGGCGGTGCGCACGATCACGCCCATTTCGTCGGGGATATCCAGGCTGCTCAGCGCTTCCTTGAGCTGCTGACGTTCCTCGCCCTCGATGCGGCGGGAGATGCCGCCGGCGCGGGGGTTATTGGGCATCAGCACCAGGTAGCGGCCAGCCAGGCTGATAAAGGTGGTCAGGGCGGCGCCCTTGTTGCCACGCTCTTCTTTGTCGACCTGAATGATCACTTCCTGGCCTTCGCGCATCACATCCTTGATGTTGATGCGGCCCTGAATGTCCTTGGGGTCTTTCTGGAAGTATTGGCGGGAGATTTCCTTCAGGGGCAGAAAGCCGTGGCGCTCGGCGCCAAAGTCCACGAAGGCGGCTTCCAGGGAGGGCTCAATACGGGTGATTTTACCCTTATAGATATTGGCCTTTTTTTGAATGCGGGTACGGTGTTCGATATCCAGATCATAAAGACGCTGGCCGTCCACCAGTGCCACCCGAACCTCTTCGGGGTGAGTGGCGTTGATCAACATACGTTTCATTTTTGTGCTACCACAAGGTTCGTGGCGGCGTGCAGCGGGCCGGTATGCGCCCGGTATCAGATCAGTCGCCCTGGTGGAGCATGGAAAAGCCGGACAGGGGGCATCGTCACGGGTGGCGGCGCGCAGCGCTCCACACGATCATGGTGTTCCTGTTGTCGCTCTTCCTGATGTCTCCGGGCTCATACGAAGTTGTGCCGTTGGCGTTATTGCTCGGGGGCCTTGGCCCGTGAATCCTGCGTCACGCTGTGTCCGGTGCAAATCGCGGCACCGGACCGGGTAAACTTTTGTCTGTCTGTACCGGCTCAGATCAGTGACGGATCGTCCCGTGTTCCACGCCCTGATAACAATAGAGCGGCGTGGTCCCGAGGCCTGTCACCGGCCTGGCTTGTCTTCGACCGGCTGCAAACCACCTGTCGTTGGTTGTCCGACCCGCCGAGGTCGATTGTGCCATCGGGGGGTCGTTTGCAGCGTCGGGGCCCGGTTTCGGGCCTGTTCGACATAGTATCGGGCGGGGCTGGCGGGTATCTTAGAACCGACGGCGAATGGTCGCTGCGCGTCGCCGTTGGCCAGCCGCGGCCGACACCGGACTATAGCAGTAAAATGACTGTGCGATCAATCAGATAGCGCCGCCGTGTTTACTTGCACGCGGACCCGGTCAGCGCTAGCGCCGGCGCGCCGGCTTGGCTAGAATTCGCCGCATGTCCGACACTCCCGCCGCCGATCGTGTCACCTTCGTTACCATCGATGAGGGGCGCGACGGCCAACGCCTGGATAATTTCCTGATCACCCATCTCAAAGGGGTGCCCCGTTCCCGTATCTACCGGATCATCCGTTCCGGCGAGGTAAGGGTGAACAAGAAACGCGCTAAGCAGACCACCCGGTTGTGCACCGACGACGTGGTGCGGGTGCCGCCGGTTCGCACCAGCGAGTCGGAGGCGCCTCCGGTGGTCAGCGACGGCCTGGCCGAGCGACTCGCGCGCGCGCTGATCTACGAAGATGAACGCATGTTCATCTTCAACAAGCCGGCCGGCCTGGCGGTGCACGGCGGCAGCGGCGTCAGCCTGGGGCTGATCGAGGCGCTGCGGGTGCTGTATCCGCACGAAGCCAGCCTGGAGCTGGTGCATCGGCTCGACCGGGACACCAGCGGTTGCATCATGGTGACCCGCCACCGGGCTTTTTTGCGCCGTTTGCAAAAAGTGATGGTGCAGGGTGGGGTGGAGAAGCGCTACTGGTTGCTGTGTCAGGGCTTCAAGGGCAGCGAGCGGCGCATCGAGGCGCCGCTGTTGAAGATGATGCAGGGCAATGAGCGGGTGGTGCGGGTGTCCCGCGAGGGCAAGGCCTCGGTGACCGATTTCCGGCTGCTGGAGCGGCTCGGTGACGTCGCCTTGCTGGAGGCCACTCTGGGCACCGGGCGCACCCATCAAATCCGTGTGCACAGCCAGTTTGGCGGCTTTCCGCTGCTTGGCGATGACAAATACGGCAGCGACCGCGGCGATCAGCGCCTGCAGGCGCTGGGCGGCACCCGGCGTCTGTGCCTGCATGCCCGCTCGCTGACGTTCAAACACCCGGACAGTGGCAAAACGGTCAAGGTGACCGCGCCGCTGGATCAGGATTTCGAGACCATTCTGGCGGCTCTGCGTCGATGAACTACGATCTGGTGATTTTCGACTGGGACGGCACCCTGATGGATTCCACCGGGCGCATTGTCGCCTGCATGCACCTGGCCGGCGCGGACGTGGCGCTGCCCCGGCTTGAGGATGACCAGGTGCGCGGCATCATCGGCCTGGGGCTGCCGGAGGCGATCCGCACGCTCTGGCCCGGCATTGTCGATGACCATCTTGAGCGGCTGCGGGAGCGCTACGCGGTGCACTTCGTGGCCGCCGAGCAAGTGCCCAGCGCGCTTTATCCTGGTGCCCGCCTGGTGCTGGATGCCCTGGCGGGCGCGGGCTGTCGGCTGGCGGTGGCCACCGGCAAGAGCCGCAAGGGGTTGCAGCGGGTCTGGCACAGCAGCGGCTTGGGGGAGTGCTTCCAGGGCTCGCGTTGCGCCGACGAAACCCACTCCAAACCGCACCCGGCGATGGTCGAGGAGTTGCTCGAGGAAATGGCGGTGCCGGCCGGCCGCGCCCTGGTGGTGGGCGACACCTCGTTCGATCTGGAGATGGCCCGTGCCGCTGGCGTGGACCGGGTGGCGGTCAGTTACGGCGCGCATCCGGTGGAAACCTTATTGAACTATCAGCCCCTGGCGGTGATCGATGCATTACCGCAGTTGTTGCCCCTGATCGGGGTGCCGGCCAGCCATCAGTCCGAGGAGACGGTATAAATGGAATACGACAATAATCAACGGCCCCGCTCTGGGGAGGGCCCTTCCGGCCGTGAGTGGACGTTGATCGAGAAGTTGCTGGGCCAGGCGCAGGCGGAACAGCGCAAGAGCCGGCGCTGGGGCATCTTCTTTAAAAGCCTGACCTTTATTTACCTGTTCGCGCTGCTGTTCATGATGTTTTCCAATCGCGGCGGCGATGCCCTGGCCATTGCCGAGCCGCATGTGGCGGTGGTCAAGGTGAACGGCGTGATCGCCGCCGATTCGCCGGCCAGCGCCGACCTGCTGGTGGAGGGCCTGCGCGATGCCTTCGAGGCGGAAAACGCCCAGGCGGTGATGCTCAAGATCAACAGCCCGGGCGGGTCGCCGGTGCAGGCCAATTACGTCTACAACGAAATCCGCCGTTTGCGCGGCGAGCACCCGGACAAGAAACTGTACGCGGTGATCACCGACATGGGGGCCTCGGGCGCCTATTACATTGCCTCCGCCGCCGATGAAATCTACGCCGATCCGGCCAGTATCGTCGGCTCCATCGGGGTAATCATGGCCAGTTTCGGCATCCAGGAGGCAGCCGAGAAGCTGGGCGTGGAGCGCCGCGTGTACACCGCCGGCGAACATAAGGACATCCTCGACCCGTTCGCGCCGGTGAAACCCTCGGATCGGCAGCATCTGCAGGGCATGCTGGATGACATTCACCAGCAGTTCATCGCCGCGGTCAAGCAGGGCAGGGGCGACCGGCTCAAGGTGGACGGCCACCCGGAGCTGTTTTCCGGGTTGTTCTGGACCGGTCAGCGCGCCCTGGAGCTGGGCCTGGTGGACGGCCTCAAGAGCCCCGGCCAGGTGGCCCGCGACGTGGTCGGCACCGAAGAAACCGTGGATTACAGCGTCAGCGCCTCGGCGGTGGACCGCCTGCTCAAGCGCTTCGGCACCTCGGTGGGCAGCGGTATTGGTAAAAGCCTGGGGCTGGAAGGCGGCGCGCCGACGTTGCGTTAGAGGTGAGCTTCAAGCTTCAAGCTGCAAGCTGCAAGCTGCAAGGAAAACGCGCGCTACGTAGCCGCCCTTGCAGCTTGTAGCTTGTAGCTTGCAGCCGTTTCCCAACGGCACGGCGTGGTCTATGGAACCCCCACCCCTTCCGCATTGAGAAAATCCGTCAGCATGATCAACGGCAGGCCGATCAGGGCGTTGGGGTCGCGGCCTTCGAGGGCTTTGAACAGGGTGATGCCGAGGCCTTCGGATTTGAAGCCGCCGGCGCAGTTGTAGGGCTGCTCGGCGTCCACATAGCGCGCCAGTTGCGCGTCGCTGAGGGTGCGGAAATGCACCGTGAAGCGCTCGCAGCCGGTTTGATGGCGGCCGCTGGCGCTGTTGAGCAGGCACAGGCCAGTGACAAAACGCACCGAGCGGCCGCTGGCGCGGCGCAGTTGTTCCAGGGCGCGTTCGCGGTCGCCGGGTTTGCCGGCGATATCGCCATCCAGGACGCTGAGCTGGTCGGAGCCGATGATTAGTGCATCGGGAAACGCTCCGGCCAGTGCCTGGGCTTTCTCCCGGGCCAGTCTCATGACCAGGGAGGTGGGGCTTTCGCCGGGGCGTGGGGATTCGTCGATGTCCGGGCTGCGGTGCTCGAAAGGCTGCCCCAGCTTATGCAGCAATTCGCGGCGGAACGGCGACGAAGAGGCGAGGATCAGAGGGGGCTGCGCTGGGCTCATAACGGGCTCCGAAATAGCGGGGACCGGAATGGTACTCAGGCAGCCTTTTCGGTGCACGAAAAATCCAGTTTTCTCAGGGGCTTAAGCCGCCCGGGCGAGGCTCAATTTGGCTTTGACACGGGGCGGGCTCGCGCCTAGAATTGCGCGCTTATGTTTTCAGGGCAACTGCCGACGTACCTGGACCCCCGCAAATACGCGGACCAGGAGCGCGTCATCGAAGGCGAAGCCCGCGTAGGGGATTTACCCCGGCTGCGGGAATATCGCGAGAGTCTGGACCAGCCGGTGCGGATCAGGCTGGCTTTTAGCCGGGATGACGATGGCCGGCGCCATGTGCGCGGCAGGGTGGAAACCACCCTGGCACTGGTTTGCCAGCGCTGTCTCGAGACGGTGGAAAGTCGGATCGTCGCGGACGTGGATCTGGTGCTGGTGTGGACCGAAGAGCAGGCCAAGGCGCTGCCGGCGGATCTCGATCCGCTGCTGGTCACCGGCGAGCGCATGACACTGGCCGAGGTGCTGGAAGAAGAGCTGCTGCTGGCCTTGCCGCTGATCGCTCTGCACGACCAATGCCCGAATTCGCCGCTGGAGGAATCCGGCGAGGCGGACGAAGAACAGATCAAACCGGATAACCCGTTTGCCGTGCTGGCCCGTCTCAAGGGTCGCCGCAAGTAACACGCCGAGGAGCATGAAATGGCTGTTCAACAGAATCGCAAGACCCGTTCCAAGCGCGGCATGCGTCGTTCCCACGATGCGCTGTCCGCGCCGACCCTCACCGAAGACACCAACACCGGTGAAGTGCATCGTCGTCACCACATCTCTCCGGATGGCATGTACCGTGGCCGTCAGGTGATCCGCACCGCGGATCTGGACGACGAAGAAGAATAAGGGACACCCGGTTCGCCGGGGCCCGAATGTCGTGGCCGCCGCCGCTCGCTAGAGCAGGCCGGCGACCACGGCGGAGTTAGGCGGGAGCCCTGGTGGCTCCCGTTTCTCTATCCGCGGCCGTGCTCCTCTGCGTATGATGGCCGTGGCTTCGCCAAGCAGGATGAATTGCCATGTCAGCGGTTGTGACTCTGGCGGTGGACGCCATGGGCGGCGATCATGGTCTGCCGGTAACCGTGCCCGCCGTGGCCCGGATGCTGAGCCGCCATCTTGAATTGCGTGTGATTCTGGTGGGAGAACCCACCGCCCTGGCGCCGGCGCTGAAAAAAGAAAAGCTCGAAGGCCACCCGCGGCTGATCGTGCAGCCCGCCTCCGAAGTGGTGGCGATGGACGATCCGGTTGCCGTGGCTCTGCGCCAAAAGAAAGATTCCTCCATGCGGGTGACCATCAACCAGGTCAAGGACGGGCTCGCCCAGGCGGCGGTCAGCGCCGGCAATACCGGGGCGTTGATGGCGGTCAGCCGGTTCGTGCTGAAAACCCTGCCCGGTGTGGACCGCCCGGCGATCTGCACCGCCATCCCCACCGCCCACGGCCATTGCCATATGCTCGATCTGGGCGCCAATGTGGATTCCGAACCCGAGCATCTTTTGCAGTTCGCCCTGATGGGGCAGGCGGTGGTGCGTGCCGTGGACGGCAACCAGTCACCCCGGGTGGCGTTGTTGAACATCGGTGAGGAAGACATCAAAGGCAACGAACAGATTAAAGAGGCGGCGGCTCTGCTGCAGCAGGCACCGAATCTCAACTACGCCGGGTTCGTGGAAGGCAATGGCATTTTCCTCGGCGATGTGGACGTGGTGGTGTGCGACGGCTTTGTCGGCAATGTATCGCTGAAAACCATGGAAGGCGTGGCCAAGATGATTGGCGGCATGATCCGTGAAGAGGCGGACCGCTCGCTGCTGCGCAAGCTCAGCGGCCTGTTCGCCCTGCCGCTGTTGCGCGGCCTGAAACGGCGCATGGACCCGGAGCGTTACAACGGCGCCAGCCTGGTGGGCCTGAACGGGGTGGTGGTGAAAAGCCACGGCGGCACCGGCGTGGAGGGCTTTGTCTGCGCTCTGGAGGTGGCCCAGCTGGAGGCGCGCCGCAATGTGCCGGCCCTGATCAAGGACGCGCTGGCGCCCATCGATCCGGCCGTGGCGGGCTGAACACCGGCGTGCGGCGCCGGTCATAATTTGTTGCAGGGCCGGGCGGACAGGCGCCGGCGTTGCCGGCATACTGCCGCCTCGACCCGCGCATCGCGGACCGGCACCACCGTGGTGGACGGTCCAGGAACGCGAACAGTGAGAGAGGACAACGCATGTCGAAAACCGCCTTCGTGTTTCCCGGTCAGGGCTCCCAGACTCTGGGCATGCTGGCCGGGTTCGCCGATCGCACCGCGGTGCGTCAGGCCTTCCAGGAGGCCTCCGGGGCTCTGGACATGGATCTGTGGGCCCTGGCCCAGGAGGGCCCGGAAAGCGCCCTTAACCGCACCGAAAACACCCAGCCCCTGTTGCTCACCGCCGGCGTCGCCCTGTGGAAGCTGTGGGAGCAGAGCGGTGGCCCGCGCCCCGACCTGCTGGCCGGCCACAGCCTGGGTGAATACACCGCGCTGACCTGCGCCGGGGTGATCAACCTCGGCGCCGCCGCCCGTCTGGTGCGCACCCGTGGCCAATTGATGCAATCGGCGGTGGCCGAGGGCGGCGGCCGGATGGCGGCGATCCTCGGCTTGCAAGACGACCAGGTGCGCCAGGCCTGCGCCGAAGCTGCCCAGGGCGAAGTGGTGGAGGCGGTGAATTTCAACGCTCCCGGCCAGGTGGTGATCGCCGGCCAGGCGTCCGCCGTGGAACGGGCCATCGAGGCGTGCAAGAGCGCCGGCGCGAAACGGGCGATGGCGCTGCCGGTGAGCGTGCCCTCCCATTGCGCGTTGATGCGCCCGGCGGCGGAGTCCCTGGCCGAGGAACTGAAAGCGGCGAAATTCCATGCGCCGGAACTGCCGGTGATCAATAACGTGGACGTGGCCCGCGAGAGCGACCCGCAGCGCATTCGCGATGCTTTGGTGCGTCAGCTCTATTCCCCGGTGCGTTGGTCCGAGAGCGTGCAGGCGCTGGCCGCCGACGGCGTGAGCACCCTGTACGAATGCGGCCCCGGCAAGGTGCTGTGTGGTCTGGTCAAGCGCATCGACCGTGCCATGCAGGCCCGCCCATTGGAAAACGAAGCCGCCTTCCAGGCCGCTCTGAGCGGCGAATAGGCGCTCAGGCCTGACATCATCCAAGGAGAGCTCAATGAGCGAAGAACGCAAGGTGGCGCTGGTCACCGGGGCCACCCGGGGCATTGGCCGGGCGATCGCCACGGCGCTGGCCGAGTCCGGTTTTTTCGTGGTCGGCACCGCCACCAGCGAAAAGGGCGCGCAGGCGATCAGCGAGGCGCTGGGTGCCAGTGGCACCGGCGTGGTGATGAACGTCGCCGAGGACGAATCGGTGGCGGCCACCCTGAAAAGCATTGGTGAGCAGCACGGTGCGCCCCTGGTGCTGGTCAACAACGCCGGCATCACCCGCGATAACCTGATGTTGCGCATGAAGGCCGATGAGTGGTCCGATGTCATCAATACCAACCTGAATTCCCTGTATCGCGTTACCAAGGCGTGCCTGAAGGGCATGACCAAGGCGCGCTGGGGGCGGGTGATCAACATCAGCTCGGTGGTGGGCACCATGGGCAACGCCGGCCAGGCCAACTACGCCGCCGCCAAAGGCGGCGTGGAAGGCTTCACCCGGGCGTTGGCCCGGGAGCTGGGTTCGCGCAACATCACCGTTAATTCGGTGGCGCCGGGCTTTATCCAGACCGACATGACCGATGCTCTGCCCGAGGCCCAGCGTGCCACGTTGCTCGGGGAAATCCCCCTGGGCCGGCTGGGCAGCGCCGACGAAGTGGCCAGCGCGGTCAACTGGCTGGCCAGCGATGGCGGCGGTTACGTGACCGGCACCACCGTTCACGTGAACGGCGGCATGTTCACGGGTTGAGACAAACGGAGCACAAACCGCTAAGCTGCGGCTCTGTGTTATCAGTAGTGTGTTTCGAGGACGCCCCCTCGCGGGCGGTCAGAATCCGCGGAATCTCCGAGGGCCCGCAAAGGATCTTCGGAGGCTCCTTAAACATTTGGAAACTTATGTCACCGGCAGCGGCTTGCAAGCGCAAACAGCGTTCACCTAGAATAGCCGCTCATAGGTGCTCGCACACCATCAATAGGAGAGTTATAAGATCATGAGCAGCATCGAAGAACGGGTCCAGAAGATCATCGTCGAACAACTGGGTGTTAAGCCTGAAGACGTGAAGCCGGCCTCTTCCTTCGTGGAAGATCTGGGTGCCGATTCCCTGGATACCGTTGAGCTGGTAATGGCGCTCGAAGAAGAATTCGAGACCGAAATCCCGGACGAAGAAGCTGAGAAGATCAGCACCGTCCAGGCCGCCGTGGATTACATCAAGGCGCACGGCTGATTTCGGTCGCAGCTAACGTCTACTCGTAAAAAAAAGCCGCAGGCTCACCGAGCTTGCGGTTTTTTTTGGGTAGGATTCCAGGCCCGCCGCCCCGCGTGCGCCGCCGTTTCCGACGGGCGCTTATCGGGTGGGGATCGTGGTAGAGTGGCTGGCGGCCCTGGTCGCTGATCGCAGCCGCCGACGCGGCGCGGAGCCTGGTTTCAAAGGGCCGCCGGAATGTTGTCGCGCCGTCGCCATGCCTGGCGCGGGCGCCTGCCCGGCGATGCCTCAACTCGGGAGGAAAGCAGGTGACACGACGTCGTGTAGTGATAACCGGTATGGGCATGCTCAGCCCGTTGGGGGCCGATGTGGCCTCGACCTGGGATGGCATCAAGGCGGGCCGCAGCGGTATCCGCATGATCGAGCACTTCGATACCAGCAACTTCGCCACCAAATTCGCCGGCCTGGTGCCGGACTTTGATCTGGAAGCCTTCATGCCGGCCAAAGAGGCCCGCAAGATGGATCTGTTCGTCCAGTACGGCATGGTGGCGGCAATCCAGGCGATCCAGGACGCCGGGCTGGAGATGGACAAGGAAAACGGCGAGCGGATTGGCGCGGCCATCGGCTCCGGCATTGGCGGCCTCACCAACATTGAGGAAAACCACCGCAAATTGCTGGAATCCGGCCCGCGTAAGTTGTCGCCGTTCTTCGTGCCAAGCACCATCATCAATATGATCGCCGGCAATCTGGCCATTCTGTACGGCCTGAAAGGCCCCAATTTCGCCACCGTGACCGCCTGCACCACGGGCACTCACAACATCGGTTTCGCCGCCCAACAGATTCAGCTCGGCACCGCCGACGTGATGATCGCCGGCGGCGCCGAGAAGGGCTCCACGCCGCTGGGCATGGGTGGCTTCGCCGCCGCCCGCGCGCTGTCCACCCGTAACGACGATCCGCAAGCCGCCAGCCGGCCCTGGGACCGCGACCGCGACGGTTTCGTGCTCGGCGACGGTGCCGGTGCCGTGGTATTGGAAGAGTACGAACGCGCCAAGGCCCGCGGTGCCACCATTTATGGTGAACTGATCGGCTACGGCATGAGCGACGACGCCTACCACATGACCGCGCCTTCCGAAGACGGCGACGGTGCCGCCCGCTCGATGGGCAATGCGATCCGCGACGCCGGTATCGACCCCGCCGAAGTGAGCTACCTGAACGCCCACGGCACCTCCACCAAAATGGGCGATCTGGTCGAGATCAAGGCGATCAAGCAGGTGTTCGGTGACCACGCCGGCAAACTGGCGGTGAGTTCCACCAAATCCATGATCGGCCACCTGCTCGGCGCCGCCGGCGCGGTGGAAGCGATTTTCACGCTGTTGGCGATGCGCGATTCGGTGGCGCCGCCGACCATCAATCTGGACAACCCGGATGAGGGCTGTGATCTCAATCTGGTGGCCAACCAGGCCCAGTCCATGGAGATCCAGGTGGCGTTGTCCAATTCGTTCGGTTTCGGCGGCACCAACGGCTCGCTGCTGTTCCGCAAGGTGTGAGACCGGCGGCGGACGTGCACGGCGGCCTGCTGGCCGGTGACGACCGGGGGCTGGCCTATGGCGACGGGCTGTTCGAGACGTTGCGCGTGGACGCCGCCGGCCGGGTGCCTCTTTGGCCGCGCCACCGGGCGCGGCTGTTGGCCGGCGCCCGCCGGCTCGCGATTGCCATTGATGCCCCCGCTCTGGAGCGTTGTCTCGCCGACACCCTGGCCGGCGCGCCGGGCGCTGGCGTCGCCAAACTGATCGTGACCCGGGGCGGCGGCGGGCGCGGCTATTTGCCCCCGGCGGCGCCGCGACCGACGCTGATCGGCCGGTTCGCGCCCTTGCCGGTGTACAGCGACGCGGAACGCCGCCGGGGCATCGAGACCGGCCTGTGCCGGCTCACCTTGCCCGACGATCCGCTCGCCGGGCTCAAGCATCTCAACCGCCTGCCTCAGGTGCTGGCCCGCGCCGAGGTGGCCAGCCAGGGATGGCGGGAGGGCATCGTGCTCAACGCCCGGCGCCAGCCGGTGGAAGCCACCGCCATGAACCTGTTCGCGCTCTACGGCGACACCCTGTGGACGCCGGCGCTGGAGCGCGCCGGGGTGGCCGGCGTGGCCCGCCAGTGGCTGCTGGAACAGGCCGCCCGGCACGGTCTGCGCACCTCGGTGCGGTTGCGGCCGCTGTCACAGCTGCGCGTCGCCGACGGCGTTTTTCTCGCCAATAGTGTTGTGGGCGTGCTGCCGGTGCGTAAACTGGCGCAATGGGTTTGGCCGGTGCCGGAGACGGTGATCGGGCTGCAAGGCGATCTGGACGCGCTGTTTCAGGCCTGACCC
Organism: Alloalcanivorax mobilis; assembly: GCF_002864685.1. Lineage (GTDB taxonomy): Bacteria > Pseudomonadota > Gammaproteobacteria > Pseudomonadales > Alcanivoracaceae > Alloalcanivorax > Alloalcanivorax mobilis. Next base: position 5,908 of record NZ_NMQZ01000008.1, on the reverse strand, counting down.
CGACCGCCCGGCACACCCGGCCTCAAAGGCTCATTCTCAAGCTTTCTTTGTCAAGGAACCGTTCTCACTTCATGCGTCGAAAAATACGAATATTCGGTCTGCTGCTGGTGCTGGCGATCATCGCCATTCCGGCGGCCGGCTTCTGGTTGGGGGGCTATTTGCACCGCCCGTTGCTGCTTGAGCAGCCCACCGTGGTGGAGGTGCCACGTGGCGCCAGCTACACCGGCATGATCCGTGGTTTGCAGAACGACGGTCTGTTGGGGGAGGGCAACGAGGCGCGCCTGCGCCGGCTGGCCGCGCGGCTGTACAGCAGCTTCACCGATGTCGCCGGACGCATGTACGTGGGCGAGTATCAGTTGCAACCCGGTGATTCGCTGCTCACCTTGCTGGAGAAAATCGAGCGCGGCGACGTGTTGCAGCGCAGTGTCACCCTGGTGGAGGGCTGGAGCTTCAAGGAATGGCGCACCCGCCTGGCCGGGCTGGACGGCCTCAAACACACCATCGAGGGGCTCTCGGGGCGGGAGATCATGGCGCGCCTGGACCTGCCCGACAACGAGCCGGAAGGGTGGTTCGCCCCGGAAACCTATTTCTACACCCGTGGCACCAGCGATCTGGAGATCCTGCGCCGGGCGCTGGAGCGGCAACGGCGCGCCCTGGACGAAATCTGGCTGGGCCGCGACGACGACCTGCCTTACCAGAGCCCCTATCAGGCCCTGGTGATGGCCTCGATCATCGAAAAGGAAACCGCCGTGCCCAGCGAGCGGGGCGAAATCGCCGGGGTGTTCGTCAACCGCTTGCGCAAAGGCATGCGCCTGCAGACCGACCCCACCGTGATCTACGGCATGGGCGAACGCTATCAGGGCAATATCCGCCGCTCGGATCTGCTGCGCCCGACACCCTATAACACCTATGTGATCGTCGGGTTGCCGCCCACGCCGATCGCCATGCCGAGCCGGGAATCGATTTTCGCGGCGCTGCATCCGGCCGCCACCGAGGCGGTCTATTTCGTCGCCCGTGGTGATGGCAGCCATCACTTTTCCAGCACCCTGGCCGAGCACCGCCGGGCGGTGCGCGAGTACCAATTGCAACGGCGCGCGGACTACCGCTCGCGCCCGGAGGCAACGCCGTGAGCGGTCGCTTTATTACCCTGGAAGGCGGCGAGGGCGCCGGCAAAAGCTCCAATCTGGAATGGCTGGCCGAGGCGCTGCGCGAGGCCGGTGTGGCGGTCACCGTGAGCCGTGAGCCCGGTGGCACCGAACTGGCCGAGCGGATTCGTCAGGTGTTGCTGGAGCCCGGTGCCGAGCCGATGGCCGACGCCACCGAGTTGCTGCTGGTGTTCGCCGCCCGTGCCCAGCATCTGGCGGCGCGCATCCGGCCGGCGCTGGCGCGCGGTGAGTGGGTATTGTGCGATCGCTTTATCGATGCCACCTGGGCCTACCAGGGGGCCGGGCGCGGCCTCGCCCGGGCCGACATCGCCGCCCTGGAAACCCTGGTGCTGAAAGGGCTGACACCGGACCGCACGCTGCTGTTCGATGTGCCCGTGGACATCGGCCTGGCGAGGGCCGGCAAACGCTCGGAACCGGATCGCATCGAACGTGAACAGCGTGATTTCTTCGAGCGGGTGCGCCAATGCTATTTGCAACGCGCCGCCGCCGAACCGCAACGCTTCCGGGTGATCGACGCCGGCCAGGAGTTGCCCGGGGTGCGCGCGCAACTGCGCGCCAGCCTTGAGGAGATGCTGACGTGGCGGTAACCGCGAATCGGGCAGCGATCCAGGTGCCGTGCCCCTGGCATCAGGACGACATGGAACGGTTTGTCGAGCAGCACCGGCAGGGGCGTTTGCCCCATGCGCTGCTGCTCACCGGCAGCGCCGGCATCGGCAAGGCGCGGCTGGCCCGCTCCCTGGCGCAGACGCTGCTGTGCCAGCGGCCGGCGGGGGCACTGCCGTGCGGGCAGTGTGACGCCTGCCACCTGAGCGCCGCCGGCACCCATCCGGATCTGCAGAGCCTGGCGCCGGAGGGCGACAGCCGCGTGATCAAGATCGACCAGGTGCGCCGGCTGGTGGAGTTCTGCTCGCGCACCGCGCAGTACAACGGCGCCCGGGTGGCGCTGATCGCACCGGCGGAAGCCCTCAACCGCAGCGCCCAGAACGCGTTGCTCAAGACCCTGGAAGAGCCCGGCGAAGGCATGGTGCTGATTCTGATCAGCCACCAGCCCAGCCTGTTGCTGCCCACCGTGCGCAGCCGCTGCCAGCGCCGCAGCTTGCCATTGCCCGCCGCCGAACCGGCGTTGCGCTGGCTGGTGCCGCAGGTCGGCGAACGGGAGGCCCCGGCGCTGTTGGCGGCGGCTCAGGGGGCGCCGCTACGGGCGGTGGAACTGCAAGACGCGGAATGGTTCGCGGCCCGTGGCCGGCTGATCAACGAGCTGGTCGCGGTGGCCCAGGGGCGCGTCTCGCCGAGCCAGGGAGCCCAGGCGCTGGCCGCCCACGACCCGCGCATCATGGCCCAGGTGCTGTACGGCTGGCTGGCGCGGGCGGCGCGGCTGGCCTGCTGTCTCGACGGGCAGGGCGAGCAGAGCGACATGCCCAGCGGTGAAGTGCATGACCCTCTGGTGGAACCGGCCCTGGCGCAACTGGCCCGGGCGGTGCCCGCCACGCGCCTGCTGCGCGTGGCGCAACGGGTGATGGAAGGGCGCCGTCAGTTGCTGGGCGGCGCCAACCCCAACAAGGAATTGCTGATGGAGCAGTGGCTGCTGGCGCTGGGCAACCGCTAAGCAACCAGCACGGGGGACGCCGGCGCACCGCCGTTGACGCTGTGGCCGCCGGCTTCTAATCTGCGTATCAACAAGGGCACCTCTGAATAACGCCCACGCTGTCCAGATAACAACCGTTCCTGGGGGATCGCGAGCAATGAAAATGCCAGGTGGACGCAGCGGTATTCTGTCGCTGAGCATCAAGGACAAGGCGGCGCTGTATTCCGCCTACATGCCGTTTATTTCCCATGGCGGGCTGTTTATTCCCACCGATAAGAGCTACCAGCTCGGTGAGGAAATTTTTCTGTTGCTGAACATCATGGACGAGGCCGAGAAGATTCCGGTGGCCGGCAAAGTGGTGTGGATCACCCCGCGCGGCGCCCAGGGCAACCGCAGCGCCGGCATTGGCGTGCAGTTTTCGGATCAGGACGACACCGCCCGCCGCACCATCGAGAACCACCTGGCCGGCTCGCTGCAGTCGGATCGGCCTACCCACACCATGTAAACGCCGCCGCGTGGCGCGGCCGGGTTGAAACGCCTGGAACAGAACAGGGATCAGCGCGGGCGAGGCCGCCCGGGTCTGGCCAAGCGCGGTCCGCGTCGCTACCCTTGGCGTCGCCGTGGTTGCCACGGGCGCGCCTTCCCCCGATCTGAGCAGGAGCTTTCTCCCATGTCCGACGCCGTCCTGGATCTGGTCGATTCCCACTGTCATCTCGACCGGCTCAATCTGGACGCCTACCAGGGCGATTTCCAGGCGATGCTCGACGCCACCCGTGCCGAGGGCGTTTCGCGGATGCTGTGCATCGGCGTGGATCTGGAGACCTTCCCCAACGTGCTGGCCCTGGCCGAGGCTCATGACGATGTGCACGCCAGTGTCGGCGTGCACCCGCTTTATAAGGACTCCCGTGAACCGGACGCCGCCACCCTGATGGCGCTCGCCGATCACCCGCGGGTGGTGGCGATTGGCGAGACCGGCCTGGATTATTTTTACGCCAAGCAGGAACGGGACTGGCAGCGCCGCCGTTTTATCGAACACATCCACGCCGCCCGCGACACCGGTTTGCCGTTGGTGGTGCATACCCGCGGCGCCAAGGACGATACCCTGGCGCTGTTGCGTGAGCATGGCCAGGGCCGGGTGCGCGGGGTGCTGCATTGTTTCACCGAAGACCTGGACATGGCCGAGCAGGCCATGGCGCTGGGCTTTTATATTTCCATTTCCGGTATCGTGACGTTCCGCAACGCCGAGGCCCTGCGCGAGACCGTGAAACAGGTGCCCATGGAGCGGCTGTTGATCGAGACCGACGCGCCCTGGCTGGCGCCGATTCCCCACCGGGGCAAGCCCAATGAGCCCCGTTTCGTGGCCCACGTGGCCGAGTGCGTGGCCGATCTGAAAGGCGTGCCGGTGGCGCAGCTGGCGCGTGTCACCCGGGATAATTTCTACACCCTGTTCAGCAAGGCCGCTGTATGACTCCGCTGTTGATCGCTTCGCTCAGCACCGCCGCCGGCATCGCGCTGACCGCTCTGGTGGCGCTGTTGTGGGCCCGTCACGCTCTTAACCGGCTGGCCGGCGAACGCGATCAGGCCCGCCATCAGCTCGACGGCCTGCGCCAGCAGCACGAACAGCAGCAGCGGCAACGGGCTGATCTTGAGCAACGTCTGGAAAGCGGTCAGGCGCGGGCCAGCGAGCTGCAGGCAGACAAAGCACGCTTGGAAGAGCGGCTCGCCGGCCAGCAGGACAAACTGGCGTTCCTGGAAAACAGCCGCGAACAGCTGCGTCAGGAATTCGAGAATCTGTCGGCCAGGATTTTCGACGCGCGCAGCAAACAGTTCGAGGAAAAAAACCGCCAGGGGCTGGATCAGCTACTGCGGCCGTTTCGCGAGCAACTGACCGATTTTCGCCGCCGGGTGGATCAGATTCACAGTGACGACACCCGCTCGCAGGCGGCGCTCAGCGAACAACTGCTGCATCTGAAAAGCCTCAACCAGCAGATGCACCAGGACGCCCGCAATCTCACCGAGGCGCTGCGCGGCCAGGTCAAGGCGCAGGGCAACTGGGGCGAGATGATTCTGGAACGGGTATTGGAAAGCTCCGGGCTCAGCAAAGGCCGCGAATACGAAACCCAGGTGGCCTTGAAAGACGAGAGTGGCCAGCGCCGCCTGCCCGACGCCATTGTTCACCTGCCCGAAGGCAAGGACGTGGTGATCGACGCCAAGGTCTCGCTGGTGGCGTATGAGCGGCTGGTGCACGCCGACAACGAAGAGGACCGGCTGCTGGCTCGCGAGCAGCATTTGCAATCGCTGCGCAGCCACATCAAAGGGCTCGACGCCAAGGATTACAGCGGCCTGGAAGGGGTGCGCAGCCTCGATTTCGTGTTGCTGTTCATCCCCGTGGAGGGCGCCTTCATGAGCGCCATGGAAGCGGACCCGGCGCTTTATACCGATGCCTACGAGCGCAACATCGTGCTGGTCAGCCCGACCACGCTGCTGGTGACCCTGCGCACCATTCAGAATATCTGGCGCTACGAATATCAAAACCGCAACGCCCTGGACATTGCCAGCCGCGCCGGGCGCATCTGCGATCAAATCTCGTTGTTGGCGGAATCCCTCGGTGACGTGGGCGATAAACTCGACAAGGCCCAACAGGCCTGGGATCTCTCCTACAAGCGCTTGACCGAGGGGCGCGGCAATCTGCTCGGCCAGGCCCATAAGTTGCGTGACCTGGGTGCCAAGGCGCGCCGCGCTTTGCCGGCCGCCAGCGACGATGACGGTAACGACGACGATCACGGTGGTGATTAATTAAGCGTCAATGCTTGCGCCGCCGACCACCATTGGCGGGGCGCATTCACGCAACACGCTGGCACGCCAAACCCTCGGCCCGCTTGCCGCTCGCGAAAACATTAGGTTCATCGCGGAATAGCGGGAATTGACTCATTCCGATCCACCCCCCATCAAGGCCACCCCGTTGTGTCGCCCCTCGGGTACCCTTCATTCTCCATCTCTCTATTCTCCAAGGACGGAGCCGCGGGAAATTGATGGCCGGGTCGGCGACTTAGCGAGAATTCGTTTCTGACCAGAGGCTTTGCGGTCGGTTTTTTAGGGTGAGGTTGATCTCTCCATCCGGGGTCGGGCAACCGGGTCGGGCTGGCCAGGACACGCA
>NZ_NMQZ01000079.1 GCF_002864685.1 Alloalcanivorax mobilis | reverse complement strand
CGACCGCGAACCGAGCCGAAGGCGAGGCGGGCCCGGCAAAGCCCATTCGCGGTCAAGGACCGCTCCCACACCAGAAGCAAATGCCGGCAGCGGGACCGGTCCGCCTGTTCCCTGCCTGTTCCCTGCTCCGCCCCCGCTACAGCGCCGCTGTGGGAGCGGTCCTCGACCGCGAACCGAGCCGAAGGCGAGGCGGGCCTGGCAAGGCCGATTCGCGGTCAAGGACCGCTCCCACACCAGAACTTAACTCCGGCGCCAGTCCTGCTGTTCCCTTCCTCCTGTCCCCTGCTCCTCCGCCTGGCTCAATGTTGCCGGGTGCAGATCAGGCGCGCTTCGTCGAGGGCGGCGGTGCGGTGTTTGGTGGCTTGTTTGTATTCCGGGTCGGCGAGCATGCTGGCGAAAGCGGCGATGGAGGGGTAACGCACCAGCAGCACTTCGTCCCAGTGTTCGTCGGGCGGGGCGATCACGCCGGCGAGGGCGTCGCCGCTCCAGATGATCTCGCCGCCCACGCCTTTGACCTTCTCGAAGGCGACCAGGGAATAGCGGCGGTAGGCTTCACGGCCGTCGTACTCCGCCTCGCCGTCTTTATAACGGGCCACCGCGCGATAACGCAGCAGGTTGAGCATGACGATCGGGGTGTCGGCGGGGATGCTTTTGAGAATGTCGGGCAATGCATTCTTATCGGGATCGACAACGGGCATGGGATTCTCCTGGCTGGCAACGGCAGTGGTTTCAGAGTGCCTGCCCCCGCCCGCCCGGCCAATGGTGAGATGCGTCGTTTTTTGGTTCGGTTTTCAGTTTTCAGTTTTCAGTGTTCAGTGTTCAGTGTTCAGTGTTCGGTAAAAACAGACCCCTCTGATTCTTCTCGCTTCGGCTACAGCGCCGCCACTGAAAACTGAACACTGAAAACCGAACACTTCCCCCCCTATTCTTCAATGCTGATCCCGTGGGCGCCGCAAAACGCTTCCAGGGCCGGCTGGTGCTCGGTGGGTACGATGATTCTCGCGCTGACTCGCTGTGTGTATTGAATGTCTTCCAGCCGTGCCTGGTATTGGTCGCACCAATGGCGCAAAGGCTGCTCGTCGGGAAAATCGAAATCCAGCGTCAATTCATTTTCCGGCACCTGCTCGATCACCTGCATCGCCGAAAGCACCGCTTCGGCGGCGCCGGCGTAGGCGCGCACCAACCCACCGGCGCCCAGTTTGACGCCACCAAAATAGCGGATCACCACCACCATGACGTCGCCCACGCCTTTGTGCTGAATCACATTGAAGATCGGCTTGCCGGCGGTGCCGGAAGGCTCGCCGTCGTCGTTCATGGCGCCTTCGCCGGAAGCCGGTGAGCCGATCAGCCAGGCGTGGCAATGGTGGGTGGCATCGGGATAACGAGCGCGCGCCTCGGCGAGCACCGCCTGTGCCTCGTCACGGCTGCGCACCGGCCTCAGCCAGGCAATAAAGCGGCTTTTATTGATCTCGATTTCGCGATCCACCGGACCGGCGGGGGAAGGATAAGACATGGTTTTCAGTTTTCAGTTTTCAGTTTTCAGTAAAGACATGAGCGCGCCGATTCCTTCCGCCGCATCAACAGCGCCGCCACTGAAAACTGAACACTGAAAACCGAACACTTTTTTTAAACCTCCAACACCACCGCGCCGTGGGTTTTGCGGTTTTCCATGTCGGTGTGCGCCTGGCCGACGTCTTCGAAGGCGTAGCGCACCGGCGGCACTGGTTTGAGGATGCCGTCTTTGAGGGCGTCGAAGAAGGCGTTGGCGGCCTGGTCACGGGATTCCGGCGTGGCGGTGTAATGGCCGAGCATGGGCCGCACCACGGTGTTGGAGGCGCGCGCCAGCAGCGACACCGGCATCGGCTCCACCGAGCCGGAGGACTGGCCGAAGTTGACCAGGTGGCCGAGCGGCGCCAGAGCGTCCAGGGAGCCGTAGAAGGTGTCCTTGCCCACCGAGTCGTAGGCCACGTCCACACCCCGCCCCTCGGTGATCGCCTTGACCTTTTGCACCACGTCTTCGTGCCGGTAGAGGATCACGTGGTCGCAGCCCATGCCGCGCACCAGCTCCGCCTTTTCTTCGCTGCCCACGGTGCCGATCACGGTGGCGCCGAGATGGTGGGCCCACTGCACCAGCAACTGACCGACGCCGCCAGCGGCGGCCTGCACCAGCAGAGTCTGGCCGGCGCGCACCGGGAACACCCGTTGCAGCAGCACGCAGGCGGTGAGCCCGCGCACCATCATCGAGGCGGCGGTGAGGTCGTCCACGTGGTCGGGCAGAGGCACGGCACGGCTGGCATCAAGCAGGCGCTCGTCGGTGTAGGCGCCGTAGTTGCCGGAGGTATAGGCGACCCGGTCACCGTCTTTGAATCCGCTCACGCCCTCGCCCACCGCGGTCACCACGCCAGCGGCTTCCAGGCCAGGCACACCAGGCAGCGGCAAGGTCTGATAAAGGCCGGAGCGCACATAGATGTCGTGGAAGTTCACGCCCACCGCGGTCTGGCGCAGACGAATCTGCCCGGGGCCCGGTTCGCCCACGTTCACCGATTCGGCGCGCAGCACCTCGGGACCACCCGCCTGATGCATCACCATCGCTCTGGCCATTGTTGTTCTCCCTGCCACTGTGTTGATTCGAGATGACGAGCTTAGAGGATGAGGCGCCGGGGGTCTTGTAAAAAGGTGCTGGCCGGGCGCAGCACGCAACACGCTTGCACGCTTGCACGCTTGCACGCTTGCACGCTAAACACCGAGCCGCCAGGGCCATGGCCACGCGAAGGCCGGTTGCGAATCCACGGAACCTGGCCACCTCCATATCGCCTACTGAAAACTGAAAACTATCTCCGCTGCCTGCCCCGATCCCGGCCGTCGAAGTACTTCTTGGGCGTGGTGCCAAAAGTGCGCCGGAACATGGCGATAAAGGTGCTGACATTATCGTAGCCCAGGTCCAGAGCAATGCGAGTGACCGGGGTCTGTGATGGCCTGGCAAGGCCGATTCGCGATCAAGGACCGCTCCCACAAAGACCGTGCCAATCCGGAACGGGCCGGCTACGAAGCCGCTGTGGGCGCGGTCCCCGACCGCGAACCGAGCCGAAGGCGAGGATGGCCTGGCAAAGCCCATTCGCGGTCAAGGACTGCTCCCACAAAAGACCGTGCCAACTCCAGGCTCACCCGGCGACGAAGCCACCGTGGGAGCGGTCCTCGGCCGCGAACCGAGCCGAAGGCGAGGACGGCCTGGCAAGGCCGATTCGCGGCCAAGGACCGCCCCCACGAAAGCCCGGGCCAATCCGGAACGGGCCGGCTACGAAGCCGCCGTGGGAGCGGTCCTCGACCGCGAACCGAACCGAAGGCGAGGATAGCCTGGCAAAGCCGATTCGCGGTCAAGGACCGCTCCCACAAAAGACCGT
>NZ_NMQZ01000078.1 GCF_002864685.1 Alloalcanivorax mobilis | reverse complement strand
GGTCCCCGACCGCGAACCGAGCCGAAGGCGAGGCCGGCCTGGCAAAGCCGATTCGCGCTCAAGAGCCGCTCCCACACCGGAATCCAACCCCGGTGCGAGCCTGCCTGTTCCCCGTTCCCGCCGCCCAATAAAAAGGGCGCCTCCGAAGAGGCGCCCTGATTTACCATGATGAAAAGTTAGGAGACTGTCCATCAGTTGCCCTGCATTGGCCACGTCCCTGTTGATGAATTTCCGCTGCAAGACACCTGAATCTTGCGCCTTTGTGACATCGCCCTCAACAAACATTTGCGAGAAAATTGTTTACAGCTTGTAGGAGAGGCCGGGCGGCGCTCCGCCCAGCCAGCGACATATTTTGGTCAAAGGGCCCTGCAGCCACCTCTCCTTTCCCGCGACTGAACACTGAACACGCAAAACTGAACACCAACAAAAAGCGCCTTCAGAGAAGGCGCGAGCAAGATAAATGGAGAGTGAAGAAGAGTGTCTGTCGGTGTCGTCCATCGGCCACGTCCTTGTTGCTACCGTTCCGTTGTCCGACCTGTTCAGCCTGCCATTCAGGTACGTGAGTCTCAATTTGTATTTTGTCTCCGTTGGTATGCCCACGTTGCGTTACGTTGTCCATGTTGGTGCCATTTTGCATTGGTTTAGCCGGCGCGTTACTCGGTGGGCGCCAGTTTGCAAAATTTCGTGTAAAGGGGCAGGAGTGGGCGGGCAGGAGGGGCATATGAATCTATACTCTTGCGTTGCATTGAACTGGTATAAGCGTAACGGGTCCCACCTTGGTGCCCCGCTGGCTACAAGAACGATAAGGTTCTTACTATGGCGTTAAAGTCCATTCAGCGCTGGGTCACTTGGGTTCTGGGTTTCTCCAGGTGGCATAAGCGCATCATTATGCTGCTCGCCGATGCCGTGGCCATTCCGGTGTTGTTGTGGTGTGCCTATGCGCTGCGTTTCAGTTCCACTGATCCGGTGATTCTGGACCCCTGGTTGTTCGGTGGCGCCATCGTCACCACCCTGATCAGTCTCTATGCGTTTGGTTTTTACCGCTCCATCGTGCGCTATCTGGGTACCGAGGCCGCCTGGTCGATCGGCCTGGGGGTCAGTGCGTCGGTGATGTCGCTGGCGGCGCTTTCCTACATGGCACCCGCGGATGTGCCCCGTTCGATCTTCCTGATTTTCTGGCTGATGGGCCTGTTCTATTTTGGCGCCAGCCGCTTCATGGTGCGCCGTTTTCTGTTTCGGGTGATGTCGGGCTTTCCGGATACCGAAGCGGTGGCGGTGTATGGCGCTGGCGGTTCCGGGGCGCAGTTGGTGGCGGCGCTGGAGGCCGGCCGCGAGCTGACGCCGGTGCTGGTGGTGGACGACGACCCGGGCAAACAGGGCACCTTGCTGGGCGGCGTGCCGGTGGTGGACCGCGAAGAGCTGAAAACGGCGGTGGAAGAAGGGCGCCTGCACACGGTCTTGCTGGCGATGCCGGCGATGCCGCGCAGCCGCCGCATGGAGCTGGTGAACTGGCTCGAGGATCTGGACGTTCGCGTGCAGACGGTGCCGGCATTCGCGGATATTGCCAGTGGCCGTGCGCGGTTGGTGGACATCCAGGACATTGAGATCGAGGACCTGCTGGGCCGCGATACGGTGCCGCCCCGCGAGGATCTGCTCAGCCGCTGCATCACCGGCAAGAGCGTTCTGGTGACCGGCGCCGGCGGTTCGATCGGTTCGGAGCTGTGCCGGCAGATCATCAAGCTGGCGCCGACGCGTCTGGTGTTGCTGGAGCAAAGCGAGGTGGGCCTGTACGCGATTGAGCGGGAAATCCGCACGCTGATCAAAGAGGCGGAAGCGCCCATTGAACTGGTGGCCCGGCTGGGCTCGGTGATCAACCGGGGCTACGTGAAGCGGGTGTGCGAAGAGAGCGGGGTGGACACGCTCTACCACGCCGCCGCCTACAAGCATGTGCCGATCGTGGAAGCCAACCCGGCCTCTGGGGTGCGCAATAACATCATCGGCACGCTGGCCGCCGCCAAGGGCGCCGAAGCGGCGGGGGTAAAGCATTTCATCCTGATTTCCACGGACAAAGCGGTGCGGCCCACCAATGTCATGGGGGCCACCAAGCGCTTCGCGGAAATGGTGCTGCAGGCGATTGCCGAGCGCGGCAGCGAGACGGTGTTTTCGATGGTGCGTTTCGGCAACGTGCTCGGCTCATCGGGCTCGGTGGTGCCGCTGTTTCGCGACCAGATTCGCCGAGGCGGCCCGGTGACCGTCACCGACCCGGACGTGATCCGCTATTTCATGACCATCCCCGAGGCCGCTCAGTTGGTGATTCAGGCTGGTGCTATGGCGGAGGGCGGTGAAGTGTTCCTGCTCGACATGGGTGAGCCGGTACGCATTGTTGATCTGGCCCGCACCATGATCCGGCTGATGGGCCTGACGGTGCGCGATGACAACAACCCGGACGGCGATGTGGCGATCAACTTTACCGGGTTGCGCCCCGGCGAGAAGCTCTACGAAGAACTGTTGATCGGCGACGCCAGCGTGCGTACCGAACATGAAATGATCATGCAGGCTCACGAAGAGCAACTGGCCGCCCCGGAAGTGCTCGACGCGCTGGACGCTTTTCGTCATGCGCTGGCCCGGGGTGGCGAGGTTGAAGCCCTGAAAGCGCTGTTACGCTCTTACGTCAACGGTTATCAGCCAGAGAAGGAGCATGGCGAACAAAGCGAGGCGGACGAACCGGATGCCCGGCAGGAAGCCCAACGCCGCGCCACGCCAGACGAGGCAGCCCGGGTTACCCTGGATGACCTCGATGAAATCGAAGACAACACCCCCAGCGCCGCCGTCGTCTCCCCTGGCACGCTTCACTGAACACGGCTACACCACACGGCGCCTGGCCCCGCGTGAGCCACGGCCCGGCCTGGCCGTTGGCGATCGCCTCGACTCTGGAGGGCGCCTACGATTTCTGGCTCAAGCGCCAGGGCGGTGGAGCCGTGTCGGTGCGCACCTTGAGGGCCGAAGAAGGCGGCGCGCTGGAATTCTGCTATGGATGCTGACCGGCGCGCTCGCCAGCGGCGCCCCAACGGCCTGTTGTCGTGCCTGGTGCTGCTCGGGGTGGTGATCGCCACCGGTTGCGCGGCCCAGTCCGTGACGTCTTCGTCGCCGGGCTCGTCCGCGCTGTGGCGGCAGTACTCGCAGCGCTTCGTCACCGACGACGGCCGCGTGGTGGACACCGGCAACGGCGGCGTCAGCCACACCGAAGGGCAGGGCTGGGGTATGTTGCTGGCGGTCGCCAACAACGACCGGACCCGTTTCGATGCGCTCTGGGACTGGACCCGTAAACACCTGCGGCGTAGCGAACATGAACTGTTCGCCTGGCGTTATGACCCGCGCGCCAGCGTGCCGGTGGCGGACACCAACAACGCCAGCGACGGCGATCTGCTGATCGCCTGGGCGTTGAGCGAAGCCGCCGACCAGTGGAAGGCGCCAGCGCTGCAGGCGCAATCGGTGGCGCTGCGCGGGCTGATCGTGCGCCATCTGGTGCGCCGGGTGGGACCGAAAGCGGCCGGCTCAGCCCCGCCGATGGCTGGCCCGCGCGCTTTGGCTTCGAGGCGGTGAGGGTGCCGTTGTACTGGGTCTGGGCCGGCATCACCGGCGGCGAAGCGCTGGCCGCGATTGATCATTTCTGGCGCACCAGCGGCCCCCGCCCGCCCGCCTGGGTGGACCTCAACAGCGGCGCCCGGGCCGACTACCCACTGTCCCGAGGCGGCCTCGCGGTGCGCGCTTTGCTGCAAGGTCACGGCTCCAGAATCCCCGCCTCGCTGAGCAGCAAAGACGACTACTACTCCGCCTCCCTGCTGATGCTCGCCAACCTCGCCGCCCAAGCCAACGGCGGGCGCTGAAAGGGGCGGCATGTCGTTGGGGCGGGAAGGGTTTGGGGTGTTCAGTTTTCAGTTTTCAGGGGCTCGCGCCGGGGTTTGATTCTGGTGTGGGAGCGGTCCTCGACCGCGAATCGGCTTTGCCAGGCCCGCCTCGC
>NZ_NMQZ01000077.1 GCF_002864685.1 Alloalcanivorax mobilis | reverse complement strand
TAGTCGTCAGGCAAACCGGTTTGGCTTTCGCCAAATAAGGTTGCCTTGCCGCTTTCGCAAGCAAAGCCAATTCTGGGTTATGAGATCGTCCAGCGTCAGATATCCAACACTCGTGTTCATTCGCGCGATGTTAATCGTGCCACGCCATAACTGCTTTGGCGTTATATGGTCAAGCCGCACGGGCAATTAGTACTGGTTAGCTTCACGCCTTACAGCGCTTCCACACCCAGCCTATCAACGTGGTGGTCTTCCACGGCCCTTTAGGACTCTCAAGGAGTCAGGGAGATCTCATCTTGAGGGAGGCTTCCCGCTTAGATGCTTTCAGCGGTTATCCCGTCCGAACGTAGCTACCCGGCAATGCCACTGGCGTGACAACCGGAACACCAGAGGTTCGTCCACTCCGGTCCTCTCGTACTAGGAGCAGCTCCTCTCAAATCTCCAACGCCCACGGCAGATAGGGACCGAACTGTCTCACGACGTTCTAAACCCAGCTCGCGTACCTCTTTAAATGGCGAACAGCCATACCCTTGGGACCGGCTTCAGCCCCAGGATGAGATGAGCCGACATCGAGGTGCCAAACACCGCCGTCGATGTGAACTCTTGGGCGGTATCAGCCTGTTATCCCCGGAGTACCTTTTATCCGTTGAGCGATGGCCCTTCCATACAGAACCACCGGATCACTAAGACCTGCTTTCGCACCTGCTCGACTTGTGGGTCTCGCAGTCAAGCACCCTTCTCCCTTTACGCTCATTGCACGATGTCCGACCGTGCTGAGGGTACCTTTGTGCTCCTCCGTTACTCTTTGGGAGGAGACCGCCCCAGTCAAACTACCCACCACACAATGTCCCCGACCCGGATAACGGGCCTGGGTTAGAACCTCAAACATGCCAGGCTGGTATTTCAAGGTTGGCTCCACCGGAACTGGCGTCCCGGGTTCAAAGCCTCCCAGCTATCCTACACAAGCAGGTTCAAAGTCCACTGTGAAGCTATAGTAAAGGTTCACGGGGTCTTTCCGTCTAGCCGCGGGTACACAGCATCTTCACTGCGATTTCGATTTCACTGAGTCTCGGGTGGAGACAGCGCCCCCATCATTACGCCATTCGTGCAGGTCGGAACTTACCCGACAAGGAATTTCGCTACCTTAGGACCGTTATAGTTACGGCCGCCGTTTACCGGGGCTTCGATCAAGAGCTTCGCCGAAGCTAACCCCATCAATTAACCTTCCGGCACCGGGCAGGCGTCACACCCTATACGTCCGCTTACGCGTTTGCAGAGTGCTGTGTTTTTAATAAACAGTTGCAGGGGCCTTTTCACTGCGACCGCTAAAAGCGTACGGGGCAAGCCCTTCACCCTCAGCGGCGTACCTTCTCCCGAAGTTACGGTACAATTTTGCCTAGTTCCTTCACCCGAGTTCTCTCAAGCGCCTTAGAATACTCATCCCAACCACCTGTGTCGGTTTCGAGTACGGTTCCTTGTAACCTGAAGCTTAGAAGATTTTCCTGGAAGCAGGGCATCAACCACTTCCCAGCCGCAAAGGGCCGGTGCTCTCGACTCTCAGCCTTACAATCCCGAAATTACCTAAGATCCCAGCCTACGGTCTTTCCCCGGGACTACCAACGCCCGGTAGGCCTAGCCTTCTCCGTCTCTCCATCGCAGTTACAAGAAGTACGGGAATATTAACCCGTTTCCCATCAGTTACGCTCTTCAGCCTCACCTTAGGGGCCGACTTACCCTGCGCCGATTAGCGTTGCGCAGGAAACCTTGGTCTTTCGGCGTGGGAGTTTTTCACTCCCATTATCGTTACTCACGTCAGCATTCGCACTTGTGATATCTCCAGCAAGCTTCTCAACTCACCTTCACAGACTTACACAACGCTCCCCTACCCAGCATGCATAAGCACGCTGCCGCAGCTTCGGTATCCAGTTTGAGCCCCGTTACATCTTCCGCGCAGGCCGACTCGACTAGTGAGCTATTACGCTTTCTTTAAAGGGTGGCTGCTTCTAAGCCAACCTCCTAGCTGTCTGAGCCTTCCCACATCGTTTCCCACTTAACTGGAATTTGGGGACCTTAGCTGGCGGTCTGGGTTGTTTCCCTCTTCACGACGGACGTTAGCACCCGCCGTGTGTCTCCCGGATAGTACTCACTGGTATTCGGAGTTTGCATCGGGTTGGTAAGTCGGGATGACCCCCTAGCCGAAACAGTGCTCTACCCCCAGTGGTATTCGTCCGAGGCGCTACCTAAATAGCTTTCGGGGAGAACCAGCTATCTCCGGACTTGATTAGCCTTTCACTCCGACCCACAGGTCATCCGAATCTTTTTCAACAGATCCCGGTTCGGTCCTCCAGTGCGTGTTACCGCACCTTCAACCTGCCCATGGGTAGATCGTCCGGTTTCGGGTCTATTCCCAGCAACTTAACGCCCTATTCAGACTCGGTTTCCCTACGGCTCCCCTAAACGGTTAACCTCGCTACTGAGAATAAGTCGCTGACCCATTATACAAAAGGTACGCCGTCACCCAACAAAGCGGGCTCCGACTGCTTGTACGTGCACGGTTTCAGGATCTATTTCACTCCCCTCTCCGGGGTTCTTTTCGCCTTTCCCTCACGGTACTGGTTCACTATCGGTCAGCCAGGAGTATTTAGCCTTGGAGGATGGTCCCCCCATGTTCAGTCAAGGTTTCACGTGCCCCGACCTACTCGTTTTCACTGATTCAGATTTTCGGATACGGGGCTATCACCCACTGTGGCCGGCCTTCCCAGACCGTTCTCCTAATCATTCATCAGCTTAAGGGCTAATCCCCGTTCGCTCGCCGCTACTCAGGGAATCTCAATTGATTTCTGTTCCTACGGGTACTTAGATGTTTCAGTTCCCCGCGTTCGCTTCCGCTACCTATGGATTCAGTAACGGATACCTGCCTTACGACAGGTGGGTTGCCCCATTCGGAGATCTCCGGGTCAAACGGTTGTTTGCCACCTAACCGGCGCTTATCGCAGGCTACAACGTCCTTCATCGCCTCTGGCTGCCAAGGCATCCACCGTGCACGCTTCGTCACTTGACCATATAACCCAAAACAGTCACACCAAGGTGTCACCCTCTCAAGTCACACGGCGTCGCAACAATTAACGATACGCACCAAACAGACACAAGTGTCAGATATTTCTTCTAACGCTTGTATTCCATCAGGAATACTTGGACTTTCTCATTTCCCAGATTGTTAAAGAGCTTCCCGAAGGTGAACTTCAGGACCGGATTAAAAAGCCGGTAACAAATAATTCAGTCGAATCACTTGTTACCGGCTTCTTGGTGCCGGAACAAC
>NZ_NMQZ01000075.1 GCF_002864685.1 Alloalcanivorax mobilis | reverse complement strand
CGCTGAAGACCCCGCCGGCACCGCAAGCGATACGCCATAGAAAAGGAGATCAGAGGAAGAAGACGCTTGCGCCAACCGGCGGGCATTTCAATATAGGCCGGGCATCGCGGACACGAAAGGGGACGTTTAGACCCTTTTGGAATCACCCCTCTCTCTTCATTCCCGGGCCACCTTCACCACCACAAATGTGAGCACTCACAAACTCCAGGGTGCCGATTGCCAGGATGGGGGGTTGCCGTAACCGGCGGCGTGCCTTATTGATAACAACAGGCCCCATTGCTTGGGGGCCGCAGCGAGGAACCGAGATGAGCGATTATCAAGGCGGCTGCCTGTGCGGCCGGGTCCGTTACCGTATCCGTGGCCCTTTTCACCAGTTTCACCAATGCCATTGCTCGCGCTGCCGCCGATTCAGCGGCACCGCCCACGCCGCCAATCTGATCGCGGCCGCGGACAGCCTGGAGTGGCTCCAGGGCGAAGATCAGGTACGCCGCTTCGACCTGCCGGAGGCGAAGTCTTTTTCCCGCGCCTTCTGCACCCATTGCGGCAGCATGGTCGCGTACCTGAAGCGCGACGGCAGCGCGGTAACGGTGCCCGCCGGTGGCCTCGACCAGGAACCGGACATCGACCCCAACGACCATATTTTCTATGACGACCGGGCGCACTGGTACGAAACCGGCCTGGGCGCCAAAAAATACCGCCAGGCGCCCGAGTAGCACGGCCGCCGCCGGGGGCGCCAATTGACCCCCCGGCGGCGCTGAAGTAGTGTTGCGCCGGCTACCATTAGAGGTCCCCCTTCGTCATGGCGAAAAACGCCCCCCAACTGGAACAATCCCTGGACAACCTGGAAGCTCTGGTCGAGCGGATGGAATCCGGTGAGATGACCCTGGAAGAGTCCCTGGCGGCCTTTGAACAGGGCGTGACCCTCACCCGGGAGTGCCAGCAGGCACTGACCCAGGCGGAACAGAAGGTGCGCATTCTGCTCGAACAGGACGCCCAGGCCGAGCCGGCGCCGTTCGAAGACCGCGATGCGCCCTGACATGGACGACCTGGGCCCGTTTTCGGACGCCATGCGCGAGCGCCTCGCGGACGCCCTGCATCGCCATCTGCCCGCCCCCGCCCACAGTGACTCACCGCGCCTGGCCGAGGCAATGCGCTACGCGGCCCTTGCCGGCGGCAAACGCATCCGCCCGCTGCTGGTCTACGGCGCCTGCCGGCTGGCCGGCGGTGAACCGGCCCAGGCCGACGTAGCGGCGATGGCGGTGGAGTTGATCCACGCCTATTCCCTGGTCCACGACGACTTACCGGCGATGGACGACGACGACCTGCGCCGTGGCCAGCCCACCTGCCACCGCGCCTTCGATGAAGCCACCGCGATTCTCGCCGGCGACACTCTGCACACCTTTGCCTTCGAACTGCTCAGCAGTGCCGGCGACTACCCGGACAGCGCGCGGGTTGGCATGATCCGCACGCTCTGCCAGGCCGCCGGCGGCACCGGCATGGCCGCCGGGCAGATGCAGGACATGGAAGGCCACGGCCAGACCCGCGACGTGACCGCCCTGGAACGCATGCATTACTTGAAGACCGGCCGGCTGATCACCGCCAGCCTGCTGCTTGGCTATCAAGCCGCCGGCCGCCCGGACGCCACCTTGGAACACAATCTGCGCGCGTTCGGCGATGCCATCGGCCTGGCGTTCCAGATTCAAGACGACATTCTCGACGTCACGGTGGACACCGCCCAGCTCGGCAAACCCAGCAAATCCGATGAAAAACACGGTAAAAGCACCTTCCCGGCGCTGCTCGGGTTACGCGCCAGCCAGCAACGCGCCGAAGCGCTGTGCCAGCAGGCACGCGGCGCCCTGCAGGCCCACGGTGAGGCAGCGGCGCCGTTGCAACAATTGGCGGATTACATCATCCACCGCAATCACTGACGGTGGCCCGCCCGGGCCGTTATAATGGTCGCTCACTTCGCCGGACGTCCCCTCGCCGGGTCGCTGCGCGGGCCGCCATGGACGACACGGCAACGCCGATTCACGCAGGCCAGATTTGATGCCAAAGACGTTTACCGACATTCCCCTGACCCGCCCCGCCACGCCGTTGCTGGACACCATCAGCACGCCGGCGGATTTGCGCAAGCTGCCCCAGAGCCGCCTGGACACGCTGGTCGATGAACTGCGTGCCTACCTGCTCTACGCGGTCGGCCGCTCCGGCGGTCACTTCGGCGCCGGCCTGGGCGTGGTGGAACTGACGGTGGCGCTGCACTATCTGTTTGAAACACCCCACGACCGGCTGGTCTGGGACGTGGGCCACCAGTGCTACCCGCACAAAATTCTCACCGGGCGCCGCGAACAGCTGCTCAGCATCCGCCAGCGCCATGGCCTGTCCGGTTTCCCCAACCGAGCCGAATCCCCCTACGACACCTTCGGCGTCGGCCACTCTTCCACCTCCATCAGCGCGGCCCTGGGCATGGCCCTGGGTGCGCGGCAAGCGGAGCAGAAACGTCGCACGGTAGCGGTAATCGGTGACGGCGCGATGACCGCCGGCCAGGCCTTCGAGGCCATGAGCCACGCCGCCCATACGCGCGCCAACCTGCTGGTGATTCTCAACGACAACACCATGTCGATCGGCCAGAACGTGGGCGGGCTGGCCAACTACTTCGCACGAATCTGGGCCTCCAAGACCTACATCGCCCTGCGCGAAGGCGGCAAGAAAGTGCTCTCGGCGATGCCCGCCGCCTGGGATTTCGTGCGCCGCACCGAAGAGAGCATGAAGAACATGGTCAGCCCGGACATGCTGTTCGAGGCGATCGGCTTCAATTATATCGGCCCCATCGACGGCCACGACCTGGACGAATTGATGGCCACCCTGGACACCATGCGTGACCTGGAAGGCCCGCAACTGCTGCACGTCTACACCACCAAGGGCAAGGGCTTCGGCCCCGCCGAGGCGGACCCGGTCGGCTACCACGCGATCAACAAGATCGAGCCCAAACCGAAGGTCGAGGTGGCGGCGCCGGCGAAAGCACCGAGCCCCAAATATCAGTCCATTTTTGGCCAGTGGCTGTGCGATCAGGCGGCGCTGGATCACCGCCTGGTGGGCATCACTCCGGCCATGTGCGAAGGCTCGGGCATGGTGGAATTCAGCCGCCAGTTCCCGGACCGTTTCCACGACGTGGCGATCTGCGAGCAACACGCCGTCACCCTGGCCGGCGGCATGGCCTGCGAAGGCCAGAAACCGGTGGTGGCGATCTATTCCACCTTCTTGCAGCGCGGTTACGATCAGCTGATCCACGATGTGGCGCTGCAGAACCTGGACGTCACCTTTGGCCTGGACCGCGCCGGCGTGGTCGGTGAAGACGGCGCCACCCACGGTGGCGTGTTCGATCTGGCCTACCTGCGCACCCTGCCCAACCTGATCGTGGCGGCGCCGTCGGACGAAAACGAATGCCGCCAGTTACTGCACACCGCCTGGCTGCACGACGGCCCGGCGGCGGTGCGCTACCCGCGCGGCACCGGCCCCGGGGCTCATATCGAAGAAACGATGGCGCCCCTGCCGGTGGGCGAAAGCCGCACCCTGCGCCAGGGCAAAGGCCCGGTGGCGCTGCTCGCCTTCGGCGCGCTGGTGCCGGCGGCCCTGCAAGCGGGGGAGAAACTCGACGCCACCGTGATCGACATGCGCTGGGTCAAACCGCTCGACCGCGACGCCATCGTGCAGGCCGCCGGCCGCCACGATCTTCTGGTCACGGTGGAGGATCACCAGCGCATGGGCGGCGCCGGCTCGGCGGTCAATGAACTGGTCATGGAAGAAGCCCTGATGGTGCCGGTGCTCAACCTCGGCCTGCCGGACGAGTTCATCCACCATGGCAAACGCGACGGCCTGCTGGCCGAACAGGGACTGGACGCCGCCGGCATCGAAGCGAGCATCCGCGAGCGTTTGCAACGGCTGGACGGCGGCGCCCGCCCGCACCGCGCCTGAAGCCATTACCGGAGGCCGGGGCGGCCCCTCAGGCGGCGCGCCCGCCCCGCGATCCACCAGCGCAGCATGAGCATCACCAGTAACGCGAAGGCGCCGGCGATCAGGTCGTCGGCGACAATGCCGGCGCCATTATTGAAATGGCTGTCCACCCAACCCACCGGGCCGGGCTTGGTGACATCGAACAACCGGAACGCCAGAAAGCCGGCCAGCCCCCAACCGACACCGCGCGGCACCACCGCCAGCGCCAGCAGCAACCCACCGAACTCATCCCACACAATCGACGGCGCGTCATGCACCCCGAGCACGCTGCTGGCCTGGCCGCACAACGGCACGCCGATCAGGCAGATCACGCCCCACAGCGCCCAATAGCCAACGCGAGGCAGACCCGCCAACCACCACCATGGCAACAGAAAAACCAAACTGGCCACCGTGCCCGGCGCATACGGTGACAGGCCCGCGCCCAGGCCCTGGGCGATAAATACTATGACGCTGTCCAGGTTCATGGTGTGATTCGGTCCTTGAAGATGGAGGCGGGAGAATGAGGGTATCCGAAGGACGACACAACCGCGGCCGCCTCAAGGTTACGGCCGGGTAAGTAAACCGGGTGGCGGTTGGGCAACCCCGAAGCGGAGCTGTGTGGGTCCCTTCCGGGACCCTTTTTGGCAGGGATGCCAAAAACGGGAGCGCCCAGGGACGGCTTGAGCGATCCCGGAAGGGACCCACACAGATCCGCGTACCCGATAGAGACGACTCCCTGCAAAGCGGTTCCCGCCAAAGCGCGAAGAACCTCTTTTATTCACCCACGGCCAAGGCTAGAAGTGCCGCCACCCCGCCTCCGGCGGTGTGCGAAGCGTGCCGTCCTCGGCCCGCAGCCGCACCGGGCCCGGGCCGCTCACGCGGCCGATGGCGTGGGCGCCGGAGGGCAGCGGCCGCCCGTCGGGCCAGGTGAACAGCAGCACATAGTCATCGCCGCCGCCAAGCTGCAAGGCCAGCCGCTGCTCGGCATCCAGTTCGTTGAGTTCTTCATCGGTCGGCAGCGCGGCGATGTCGATCTCGGCGCCCAAATCCCCGCTGGCGTGGAGAAGGTGGCCCAGGTCCTGCAGCAAGCCATCGGAGACATCGATAACGGCGCCAGCGCCGGCCAGCTTGCCGGGCCAGCTCAGCGCCGGCTCGGGGCGGGCGAAATGGCGGGCGGCGGCGCTGTCACGGCGGCCGGCCCGCCAGTGTCGCAGCCCCAGGGCGCCGCGCC
>NZ_NMQZ01000074.1 GCF_002864685.1 Alloalcanivorax mobilis | reverse complement strand
GCCTACGTTTACGTGCGGTTTGTTACGTTGAAATTTTTCCTTTGCCACGACACTCTACCTCTCAACTTGGCTGTGCATTCCCTTCGAACGGCAACCGCCCGGAAAACACAATACGAACCGCGCAAACGCGGACCACCCTGGCACCACCAAGACACATGAAGCCGGACCCAGGTACGACCCGGGCCCGGAAATTGGAGCTCATGACCGGATTTGAACCGGTGACCTCACCCTTACCAAGGGTGTGCTCTACCTACTGAGCTACATGAGCGTAATCTTCATATCACCTTGTCAGGCAACCAAATTGTTGCCGGAGCCTGGAGCGGGCAGCGGGAATCGAACCCGCATCATCAGCTTGGAAGGCTGAGGTTCTACCGTTGAACTATGCCCGCGAACCTTCCTTTGCCAACCAGACCACGGCGAAATCTGGCACCGGGCTTGCGCCCGATGGCGCACTCTCTGCGCCACATCGACCCGCGAACGAGCCTCTAACTCTTTGCAATGTCGGAGCCGATTCAGCGCCTCGACACTTTTACCTGGTGGAGGGGGAGGATGACTCCGCCCTTCGGGCCGGCATCGTTCCGATGCCGTTCGGTCCGCTTCGCGGACGCGTCGAACCTCTCGGCTCGAACCCTCCCCGGATCACGCCGGGGGAACCTTCTAATGCCGGAGCCGATTCAGCGCCTCGACACTTTTACCTGGTGGAGGGGGGAGGATTCGAACCTCCGAAGCTTTCGCGTCAGATTTACAGTCTGATCCCTTTGGCCACTCGGGAACCCCTCCTGAAAAGGGCCTATATTCTCTTTACGCCCCAATCCCTTGTCAACATCTTTTCAGGGATTTTCAAGCTCTTAGCGTAAAGTTGGAGCTGGCGAGAGGAGTCGAACCCCCGACCGGCTGATTACAAATCAGCTGCTCTACCAACTGAGCTACGCCAGCGCGTAAGGGCTGCGCATTCTATATAAACCCCACCCCCGGCGCAATCGTTGTGCGCCGACAATTATCCGGCCGAGCCGGAGCCACCGGTGCAGGCCGCCCGGTCCCGGATCACCGTCGGGTTACCCACCAGGAAATCCTCCAGGGCGGGCGACTCCGCCTGCGCCATTGGCAGGTACAGCCAGTACTCGGTGACCGGCCGCGAGGTCTCGCGGACAAAGGCGGGGTAACCCGCATTGCGCATCTTTATGCGCAAGCCTTCGGCGGAGTCGGCGCTGGAGAAGTAGCCCAGCGAGACTGCGTTGGCGTCCTCCCCTTCCTTGACCACGAAACTGTCCACGCCCCGGGACTGCAACTCACCGAGAACCTCCAGGGCCCGCGCCCGGCTGTCGTAGGCGGGCAGATAAACCCAGTTGAGGTGGTCTTTTTGCACCGTCACCGCCCGGATATGGGCCCGCAGCCCGGCCGCCTCCAGTTGGATCGCGGCGCGCCCGGCCTCCTCGCGGCTGGCCCAAGGCCCCACCACCGGGCAAAGGCCCTGCTTTGCCCCGGCGGCCCGCAGCGGCTCCGCCTGCCGGCGCCGTTGAGCGCTCTCGCTGAGCAATTGCAGGCGCGCGCCGTGCTGAGCGGCCGGTACGGCCGCCTCAACCGGCTGCTTATGCCCGCCCAGAGTCAGTTGCCAGCCCAGGTAGACCAGATTCAGCACCACCAGGCTGTAGAAGACCCAACGCACGATTTCTTACCCCCCCCAAACCCTAATCTTGGCGCGCCGCCACTCGCTCCAGGCCGTCCAATACCAGATCCGGCATGTGCAGGAAATCAAAGGAGAAAGCCGGAGCGAGCTCGCCCGCGTCACCGCCCGTAAGCAAGACTTTGCAAGTATCAGGAAGCTGCTGACGCAGTTCAACCACCACATCGGAGACGAACGCCACCGACATGCGCAACAGACCGTTATGCACACATTCCCCGGTGGAACGCCCCAGGCCGAGACTGGCGGCGGCCTGGTCGACATGAACGTCGGCGGTGTCCCTGAGCAGCGCGTTTCTGAGCATTCCCAGACCAGGCACGATATAGCCGCCCATAAAACGCCCTTGCGCGTCCAACGCGTCAATGGTCAGAGCACTGCCGCAGTCCACCACGATGCCGGCGCCAAAACGCTGCCAGCACTCGACCAGGGCCACCCAGCGATCAACACCCAGGCGACGCGGCTCCGGATAACAGTTGCTGACGCCGAAATCCTGTCCCCGGGAGTAATAAAAACGCGCTTCCAGACCGCTGCGCTCGCGCACCAGCTCGGCGATACGCTGATCGGCCTCCGGCCCCGCCACTGAGGCAATCCAGACTTCGCCCAGGGCCGACTCCGCCGCCAGCGGCGCCTGCAGAGCCTGATCCCAGTGCCGCTGATGCATCTCACCGCCCTGACGCACTCGCTCGCCATCACGCTGGCGCCATTTGAGGGCCGTATTACCCACATCCACGAACAATTTCATTGCAGCCTCAAGCTCACTTCACCGCCGTGCATTAAATGCGATTCCCCATCAATGTCCACCCGCAATGAGCCATCCTCCGCCACACCGCGGGCGATTCCCGAGCGGCTGCCGCCGGCGGTTTGCACGGTGACCGGGCGATCACGGCACAGGTCCCGTTGATTAAACGCATCCAAAAACGGCGCGAATCCGTCCCGGGCGAACTGGTCAAGCATGTCGATCAACGCCACCGCCACCGCCGCCGCCAGCGCGGTGCGCGACGGCAGCGTCGGGCAGGCCCGCTGCAAATCAGTCCAGGCCTGATCGATCGACGCGGCCTGGGTGTCGCCCATGGAGACATTGATACCCACGCCAACCACCACCTGCACCTGACCCTCCATTTCGCCGGCAAGCTCGATCAATACGCCGCCGAGCTTGGCGCCATTGAGGTAAAGATCATTAGGCCACTTCAGCCCCAGCGACAGATCCGGCATCAATTGGGCCAGCGCCCGGCTGACCGCCACGCCGGCGGCCAGGCTGAGGCCGCCCAGTGACGAAAAACCACCACCCAGCCGGTACAACACCGACAAATACAGATTCGCGCCAAAAGGCGAGCGCCACTGCCGCCCGCGCCGGCCCCGGCCGGCGCTCTGAGACTCGCTGCTCACCACCAGCGGCCCGGCTACCCCCTGCGCGGCAAGAGCCAGGGCGTCGGCGTTGGTGGAACCGGTAACCGGCCTGAAGTCCAGTTGCGCCCGACCAGCCAGTGCCTGCCCCAATGCCGCCGGATCGATAAGATCAAGAGCACGCGGCAGACGATGCCCTTTACCACGCACCGACTCCACATCAATGCCGAATTCGGTGAGCCTCTGTATACGCTTCCAGATGGCGGTGCGGGAGATGCCCAGGGCCTCCCCCAAATCCGCCCCGGAGTGAAACCTGCCATCGGCCAGTAGCCGGACCATCTCCAGGTCCACGGAGTTTTCCATGCCTGCTTATTGCTCCCAGATTACACCGCGGGATGCCGCCCAGGTGGGCAGGTCCGCCGAATAGAATTTCTCGATCTCGTTGCGCTTCAGCTTCAGAGTCGGGGTGATCAGACCGTTCTCCACGGTCCACGGCGTTTTGCAGACGATCAAGGCGCTCAGCCGCTCATGGGGGTCGAGCTGCTTATTCACGTTGTCCAGCAGCTGCGCCAATTGCCGATTGAAATGTTCCCGCCCCTCGCCTTTGGTCAGCTTGCCCTGCTCTTCCGGGGTCAGATTGAGCAGCGCGATCGGTTGGGACATGCCCGACCCCACCACGCACGCAAGCTCCAGCCCGGGCAGCGTCACCAGGCGGTTTTCGATCGGCGCCGGCGCCACGTATTTGCCCTTCTCGGTTTTGAAGATTTCCTTTACCCGCCCGGTGATACGCAGGCGTCCACGGGCGTCGATTTCGCCCACGTCGCCGGTGCGCAACCAGCCATCGGTCATTACTTCCTCGGTCAGCTCCGGCTGCTTGTAATAACCGCTCATGTTGCCAGCGCTGCGCACCAGCACCTCGCCACCTTCGCCGATCCGGCACTCCACCCCTTCATTGGCGGTGCCAACCCAGCCGATCTGCTGATCGCCCTGCTCGGTGGCATGGGACCAGCCGAAGTTCTCCGTCATGCCGTACACTTCAAGGATCTCCAGCCCGAGCTTTTCGAACCACGCAATGATTTCCGGAGACAACGCCGCCGCGCCGGAAAGCGCCACGCGGCACTCCTCCAGCCCCATGGCACTCAGCACTTTCTTTTTAATCAGCGAATTCAGCAGTGGGATTTTCAACAGGGTATTGAGCTTCTTCGGCGGCAACGCCTCGGACGCTTTCTGATAAAACTTCGACCAGATTCTCGGCACCGCGAAAAACAGCGTCGGCTTGGCACGCTTGATGTCCTCGCCAAAGGTATCCAGCGATTCCGCGAAATACACCGTGTTGCCCACGTACAGGAGCGTCATCTCCACCGCCGCCCGCTCCGCCACATGGGACAGCGGCAGGTAGGAGATCATCCGATCATCCGGCTGCATGTTGTAAACCCGGACCACCTTGTCGCCCACCGACGACAGGCTCTTGTACTCGTGCATCACCCCTTTCGGCACACCGGTGGTCCCGGAGGTATAGATGATGGTGGCGAGATCATTCGGCTCTGGCGCGAACGGCTCAGCCAACGGCTCTTGCCCGGCAATGATGTCAGCCCAATTCGGCGCCTTCGCGCACACTTCTTCCGGGGCCAGCGAAAACGCGATTTGCTTAACTTCGTCAGGCACGCCCTCTTTCATCAGGTCCCAGTCGTCGAGCTTACCGACAAACAGGAGCCGCGATTCACTGTGCTCCAGAATCTGGCGAACCGAGTCGGCGACCAGCGTCGGGTACAGTGGCACGCTGACGCCACCGGCGATCCAGATGGCCAGATCCGCGATGATCCACTCGGCGCAGTTCTTGGATACCAGGGCAACTCTTTCGCCACGCTGCAGGCCCTGTTGCTGCAGGTAAGACGCCATGCGATGGGCCTCATCGGACACCTGCTGCCAGGTGTAGTGGCGCACTTCACCTTCGCCCAGCGGCTGGACCATGGCAGTCCGCTCACCCTGATCACGGCTACGTTCCTGAAGGGCTTGAATCGGGGTCTTGTTGGCCACGCTGCTTTCATTTGTCATAGTTATCACCTTTCCCAAACCAAAAGTTTTATTTAATTTCGACGCGCATGCCTGAAGCGCACCGCACTGGCGGGACTTATCGCATCTGTCGCAGACTCGCCGGGTAATTTCGGAATAGCACGATCATAAACAGCGCCACGCCCAGCCCCCAGGCGGCGTTCAGAATCAATCCGCCGATCCAGGTGGTGGTCGAGACAGGCAGCCCCTTGAGCGGGAACACCAACAACATCGCCACCACCGTGGGGGCGATGGCGCCGAACAACAGCGACACGGCCCAATACAAGCCGGGACGCTTGAAGCGGATCAACCACCACAAAGGCAATCCCCAAAGCCCGCCCCAAAATGCCAGCGACAACACCGCGGGCACTGCCAACGGTCCACTGGCGGCCAGATTATAGGGCGCCACCGGAACCACACCCAGCAGGTGCAAGATCGCCAACAGCCCCTGGTGGAAGACCAGCGTCGATAAAAAACCCGCCGCGAACGCCTTAGCCCACTGCATTGCCGCACTCCGGTCAGCGATTATGACTTTCGAGCATAGAGATACATGGGCATCGGATAAAGAGTGGGCCGAACAAAAGCGCACCTCGCACCGGGGCCTCCCGGTACAGTCTGCCGGCTTTGCTCTGTTGTTTCAGGCAAGTGGATTGGCCTTTTGTGGGGGGGGGTGGTTTGGTTTGTTTAGGGAGGTTTCTGGGATTGGGTTGGGGTGTAGAGGGGTTTCTGGGATTGGTTGGGTCTGGGGCTTGGGGTTTGTGGCTTGTGGCTTGTGGCTTGTGGCTTGTGGCTTGTAGCTCATGAGCGTAGGCGCGAATGCAAGGGGGAT
>NZ_NMQZ01000073.1 GCF_002864685.1 Alloalcanivorax mobilis | reverse complement strand
CCTTCGCTCGGTTCGCGGTCAGGGACCGCTCCCACAGCGGCGCTGTAGCGAGTCTTATTCTGAAAACTGAAAACTGAAAACCGAACATTGAAAACCACTGACCTTTAATTCACCCGCACCCTACATCGCTTTTCCTATTCCAACATAAACGCCCGGATCTCTTCCTCGCGGGCCTTGGCGTCCTGGTAGCCGAGGGCCATCAGGCGGCGTGTGAAGCCCGGTTCAAACAGCAAATAACTGACCGCGCTGGCGCCGGGGGAGCGGGTGGCGCCGGAGCCGTGCAGGAAAAAGCGCAGGGTGCGCGGCAGCTCGCGGGTGTGCTCGGCGGCGATTTCATCGATGGGCTGCGACGGGTAGATCTTGAGCACTTCGATGTGGCGCAGTTGCACGTTGTTCTGGGCGCGTTCCTTGCGGCTCAGGGCACCGACCGTGTGATTGATGCGCTCCAGGCGTTCCACATCCGCTTCCAGGGTGTCCACGAACACGCTGTTGAGAACATGGCCGAGCACCTGCGCCAGCGATGGATAGCCGCTCAACTCGCGCTGATGATCAGCGCTGACGTTGCCGGACACCCCGATCACCAGCAGCCGGTTGGCGCCCAGGTGCAGCGCCGGGCTGACCGGCGCCAATTGGCGCACCGCGCCGTCGCCGTAAAAGCTGCCGTCCACTTTCTCGGCGGGAAACAGCAGCGGGATGGCGGCGGACGCCAGCAGGTGCGACACATTGATGCGCGAGCGGCGGCCGAGGCGACGCGCCCGGGTCCATTCTTCCAGCTCCTCGGCGGCTTCGAAGAACGCCACCGACTCACCGGTGGAGTAACTGGAGGCGGTAATCGACAGCGCCCGCAAATGCCCGTTGCGAATGCTTTCATCAATGCGCTGGAAATTGATCACCAGCCGCAGCAGTCGTTTCAGCGGCGTGTTGTCCAACAGCGCGCTGCGTGTCATGACGCGGCCGCCGGCGGCGGTGGTGAACGCCCAGCGCACCAGGCTGCGCACGAACGCCAGGATGTCGGTGCGATAAACCTGCTCGGCGGTCATGTTCGCCCACACCTGTTCCAGCCCGCGCACGGCGAGCCGGTAATCGTGCGCGCCGGCGGCCAGACCGGCGGCGTTGATGGCGCCCGCCGAGGTGCCGCAGATAATCGGAAACGGGTTGGTGACGCCGGCGGGCAGCATGTCCGCCACCGCGCTCAGTACGCCCACCTGGTAAGCGGCACGGGCGCCGCCGCCGGATAAAATCAAACCCCTGAGCGGGGTTGGGGGGGTTGCCATTGCGTTGTCTCCTTCGGCGCCAAGTATGCCGTTTCCAGGGGTGCTTCGTCATCCCGCGCGCGACTGGCACCGCCCCCTACCCTGCTTTATGCTGCGCCCATTGCCGCCCGCCGATCACCGGACCCGCCCGCCATGACCGATTCGCTTTCACTGCGCCCCGCCCAGGCCGCCGATCTCGACGCGCTCACCGCGCTTGAAGAGCGCTGCTTTCAAGGCGACCGCTTGTCCCGGCGCAGTTTTCGGCATTGGGTGCGGCAAGGCCACACCGGCTTGATCGTGGCGCACGATTCGAGCACTGACCTGGCCGGTTACGTGCTGGTGATTTTGCAAAAAGGCACCCGCCTGGCGCGCCTGTATTCGATCGCCATCGACCCGGCGCAACGCGGTCGCGGCCTGGCGGAGCGCCTGATGGCGGCGGCGGAACAGTACGCTCACGATCAGAAACGCCTGTATCTGCGCCTGGAAGTGCGCCGCGACAACCAGGCCGCGATCCGCCTGTATCAGCGCCTGGGCTATAAACTGTTCGGCGAGACCGCCGACTACTATGAAGACCACGAAGACGCTCTGCGCTTTCAGAAACGGCTGCACTACAAGCCGGAAAGCGGCGAACAGCTGAGCATTCCCTGGCTGCGGCAAAGCACCGACTTCACCTGTGGCCCGGCCTGCCTGTTGATGGCACGGGCCGCGCTCGGTCGGGCCGCGCAGGGCGCGTCGGCGGAACTGCAAAGCGACAGCGAAGAGCTGCTTATCTGGCGCGAAGCCACCACCATCTTTATGACCGCCGGTCACGGCGGCTGCCATCCGCTCGGCCTGGCGCTGGCCGCCCACCGTCGAGGGCTCAATGTGGAAGTGTGGTGTAACCAGATCGGCCCGCTGTTCATGGATTCGGTGCGCGACGACAACAAGAAAAGAGTGATCGAAACCGTGCACCGCCACTTCGAACACGACGCCCGGGAATTGAGCATCCCGATCCACTACGGCGAACTCAGTGCCGAACGGCTCGACCGCGCATTGGAAAACGGCGACGTCGCCATCGTGCTGATCAGCACCTGGCGGCTGGATGGCCGAAAAGCGCCTCACTGGGTGGTGATCAGCGGCAGCGACCGGGAATGTTTCTACATCCACGACCCCGACCCCGCCGACCACCAGGACCCGCTGGACTGCCAGCACGTGCCGATCAGCCGCGCCCGCTTCGAACAAATGAGCCGCTACGGCCAGGCCCGGCTGCGCACCGGCATTATTGTTGGGCGTTGAAGGGGAAAAAGAGGGAACAGGATTAAGGGAACAAGCCGTGCCGGCGGTGAAGCCGTGCTCCGAGGAGTGCGGCTTCAAGCTTCAAGCTGCAGGCTACAAGGGTGCCGACTTCGCTGCCCCTTCGCAGACCGCGGCTTT
>NZ_NMQZ01000072.1 GCF_002864685.1 Alloalcanivorax mobilis | reverse complement strand
GGCTGTTCCTCGCCTTCGGCTCGGTTCGCGGTCAGGGACCGCTCCCACAGGGGCGGTGTAGCCGGGGCCGAGCCTGGAGCGGGCACTGTGTTTTTGTGGGAGCGGTCCTTGACCGCGAATGGGTGCTGCCAGGCTGTTCCTCGCCTTCGGCTCGGTTCGCGGTCAGGGACCGCTCCCACAGCGGCGTGGTAGCGGGGCCGAGGCTGGAGTTGGCACTGTGTTGTTGTGGGAGCGGTCCTCGACCGCGAATCGGCGCTGCCAGCCTGTTCCTCGCCTTCGGCTCGGTTCGCGGTCAGGGACCGCTCCCACAGCGGCGTTGTAGCGGGGCCGAGGCTGGAGTTGGCACTGTGTTTTTGTGGGAGCGGTCCTCGACCGCGAATCGGCGCTGCCAGGCTGTTCCTCGCCTTCGGCTCGGTTCGCGGTCAGGGACCGCTCCCACAGCGGCTCCGTAGCCGGGGCCGCGCGCCGGGAGCGGGCACTGTGTTTTTGTGGGAGCGGTCCTTGACCGCGAATGGGCCTTGCAAGCCTTGCCTCGCCTTCGGCTCGGTTCGCGGTCGAGGACCGCTCCCGCAGCGGCTC
This sequence comes from Alloalcanivorax mobilis, assembly GCF_002864685.1. Taxonomy (GTDB): domain Bacteria; phylum Pseudomonadota; class Gammaproteobacteria; order Pseudomonadales; family Alcanivoracaceae; genus Alloalcanivorax; species Alloalcanivorax mobilis. The sequence goes on along the minus strand of NZ_NMQZ01000072.1, from coordinate 2,707 downwards.
CGTAGCCGGGGCCGAGCCTGGAGCTGGCACTGTCTTTATGTGGGAGCGGTCCTTGACCGCGAATGGGTGTTGCAAGGCTGTTCCTCGCCTTCGGCTCGGTTCGCGGTCAGGGACCGCTCCCACGGCGGCGCCGGAGTTGGGGCTGAGGCTGGAGTTGGCACTGTGTTTTTGTGGGAGCGGTCCTTGACCGCGAATGGGCCTTGCAAGCCTTGCCTCGCCTTCGGCTCGGTTCGCGGTCAAGGACCGCTCCCACAGCGGCGCCGTAGCCGATCATTGGCTTGCAGCTTGCAGCTTGCAGCTTGCAGCTTGCAACTCGCAACTCGCAACTCGCAAGCCGATCTCTGACAACAAAATCCGCTTCTGCTTACCCGCACGTGCGCCAATGGCCGCTTGGCAGGCGCGCGCTGCCTTTCCACACTGTGGTTTTCAGGGTGTCGCCGGTGGGTGCCGGTGAAGGAGGGTAGGGGTATGTCGGAAGAGCGGCCTCCCTATGACGCGGACTATCAGTTGATTCGTACCTTGCTGGACATCGCCCGGGATGCCCGCCTGGTGCGCATACGGCCGGACATGTATCTCAGTGGCCGGCATGTGGCGGGGGCGCGCGTGCTGTGCGGCCTGTCGCCGCCGCGCTTCGCCGAGCTGTTGGGGGTGGACGTGCCCACGTTGCAGCGTTGGGAGCACGATCAGGAGACGCCGGCGGGGGCGGCGCGCACGGTGCTGCTGGTGGCGCTGCGGTTTCCGGAAGTGATTCAGGCGTTCGTGATGGACTAGGGCCTGTTCACACTAATTATGCTGGTCGCGTTGCTGCCCCAAAGCGGGCCAGGCAAGGCGCGAGGAGAGCGGTTTAGTATGCTAAATGAACGACGAGCAACACCGCCTGGCCCGCTTTGGGGCGCAACCCGAAGGGCCGGGGCCGTTTTCGCGCAATGCCGCGTTGCGATTCGCTTGTGTGGCGGCCCACACCGCGCTCACCGCGCCTTGTCTTGCGCGAAAACGGCCTCCGGCGCGACCATCAAATTAGTGTGAACAGGCCCTAGCGCCGGGGCGAGTGGCGCGCCACCTGGCCGGCAAGGGTTTTTACGTTGCCTGCGCTGTTCCCGCCGCCGCTGCCGGTTTTTTGTCCGCTTGTTTCCATGGCGTGATATCGGCGGTCGCAATCGGTCCCGTGAGCCGCTATTGTCGAAGTCATCACAACAAAAGAGCATTCCGTTCATGCAACCACGTCCCGCTTCCACCCTGGCTTTGCTGCGCGATTCCGCGCAGGGGCCCGAGGTGTTGATGCTTCAGCGCACCCACCGGGCGGTGTTCATGCCCGGCCATTATGTGTTCCCCGGCGGTGCCGTGGACGAGGCGGACCAGGGCGCTGCTCTGGCGGATCTGATCGATGGCCACGATGACATTTCGGCCAGCGCGTTGCTGGGGCTGGAGCGGGGCGGGCTCGGCTATCTGGTGGCGGCGGTGCGCGAGTGCTTCGAGGAAGCCGGGGTGTTGCTGGCCCGTGATCGCGCTGGCAACGACCTGCCCGCCGATCACCCGATTCTGGCGGCGGACCGCGAGGCGGTGGCGCGCGGCCGGTTGAGCCTGGACAGCCTGTTCCGCGAGCACGATCTGTTGCTGCCGCTGGATCGCATCGCCTACCTGGATCACTGGGTCACGCCGCCGGGGCCGCCGCGCCGTTTCGATACCCGCTTTTTCGCGGCGGCGGCGCCGCCGGGGCAGGCGCCTCTGCACGATGGCCAGGAAACCATTGATCACTGCTGGATTCGTCCGCTGGTGGCGTTGGAAGATCACCGTGCCAAGCGGCGTCAGTTCGCCACGCCAACGCTGGCGGTGCTGCGGCGTCTGGCCGGTTTCGCCAGTGTCGAGCATGTGTTGGCCAATCCCCAGCCTCCGGCGCGGGCCGCTTCCTGCCTGTGACCCCGGCGCCCGCTTTCGGGTGGGCGCGCTCCCGCATTGTCTGATTCCCCGTGGCCGTTAGCGGCCTGCCAGATGGCCTTATTGCTTGAAAAGCGTTTTTCGTCGAGTCATTATTTGCGTGTTTGCAAATCATATTGATAAGCCATCGGGAGAATTCGCATGCATTCTAATAAGCCTCGCCAGGCCGATCTGGACATCGGCGCCGGGTTGCGGCGGTTGCGGCTGGCCCAAAACCTCACCTTGACCGAGGTGGCCACCCTTTCCGAGACGGACGCCGGCAACCTCTCCAGAGTGGAGCGTAACGAACAGCACATCACCTTCGGGCGCCTGGCTCGGATCTGCGATGCCTTGGGGCTGCGTGTGGTGGAATTGTTGCGGCACGTGGAGCGCTGGCAAGAGATGGAAGCCGCCGGCAGCGGTCGCGACGAGCTGACCCTGCGCGCGCGCAAGATGCTGCAGATGTTCAGTGACGTGGCGGTGCGTGATCAGATGCTGTTGCTGGGGCTGGCAAACAGCATGTTGCTGGCCAATCTGGACGCCTGGCCGGCGATGATGCGCCCGCGCATCGGCAGGGGTAGGGACAAAGGCAAGCGTAAAGCCAGAAGCAAGCCGGGGCAGGATGGCGGTGGGGAATCGGGAGGGGGGTGAAGGCGTTTTTAGTTTTCAGTGTTCAGTGTTCAGTGTTCAGCGGGCGGCGGGTGAAAGGAGCCGTCGGGCCTGGCCCGGGTGTGGATTTGATGTGGGAGCGGTCCTTGACCGCGAAGCGGCGCTGCCAGGCTGTTCCTCGCCT
>NZ_NMQZ01000071.1 GCF_002864685.1 Alloalcanivorax mobilis | reverse complement strand
GCCCTCGGCCGGCGTGGCCGGCGCCGGCAGCGCCGGTTTCAGCCGCGCCGCCTGGGCATCGGCGCCCGCGTCCCGGCCCAGCGCCTGCAAGGCGTCGCCGGGGCTCAGAGGTTGCACCGGCGGATTCAATTCGCGCGGTGGTGGGATGTCCACCCGCTTGCCCAGCACCTGGTGCAGCAGGGTATCCAGAATCGGCGTAATGCCGCTCACGAACGGCCTTTATCGTGGCGCTCCGACGCCTCCACGCGGCCATAGGAGCGGCCCAGATCACGGCGCCGGCGCGACACGTCCATCAGACGGCTGAGCTCGTCGCGCCGGGCCATCAGCCCGTGGCGGATTTCCATGTCCTGTTCCAGGATGCGCTCTAGCAGATCCGCCTTGCGGTCCTGCTGCGGCTTGCTCAGAACAATGTTCTGTTCCAGCTCCGCAAGGCCGGACACCACGCTCAGATAATCGGTTTCTTCGCCGATCAGCGCTTCCCAATCCTGGCGCCGCACCAGCCCCAGCATGCGCGTGGAGCAGGCCAGCAACTGCTCGTAGGTGTTGAGAATGCGCGGCGCCGGGGTGCAATCCACGGTCAGGGTGGAATCAGTCATGGGCGCCCCGCTGACCCTGAGGGTCGATCTGCCGCCAGGCGGAGCCAATGTCGTTGAGCAACCGGGCGGCTTCGTCCAGGTGGGCGGCGTCGTTGTGGATGTTGGCTTTCAGCAGCAGCCGCGCGATGTAATCGTAAAGCGCCGCCAGCCGGTCGGCGATCTCGCCACCGCGCTGCCGGTCCAGGGCCGCCATCAGCCCATTGTTCACGATATCCAGCGCTTTCGAGATGGCCAGCCCCTTGGCGGCGATGTCGCCGTTGTCCAGGTGCAGGCGGGCGGTGCGAATCGCGCTTTGCGCACCGTCGAACAACAGGGTGATCAACTGGTGGGGGCTGGCCGAGAGAACGCCCGATTCCACTCCGACCCGGGCGTAGGCGCCGGCCCCCCGGGCGTAAGCGGAAGCTTTACGCGTGGCATTCATGAGTCTCTCCTGTAGTGATGGCGTCAGCTTTTGGTGATCGCGCTCAAGGCATCGAATTGCTGGGTCAGATAACTGCTGGTGGAATTCATCTGCGAGACCAGACTGTCGAGCTGGCTGAACTGGGTGCGATAGCGCTCGATGGTCGCGCTGATCCGTTCGTTGGTACGGTCATAGGTGTCCTGCAGGGAATCGATGCTGGCGTTGAGCCCGTCGGTGACGTTGTCCAGCGAGCCGCCGTCGTCGAGCATGCCGCCGAGGGTGTCGTCCAGCTTGGCGGCGAGGCCATCATTGCCGCCCACGCCGGCGAAAAACGCCGACATGCCGGCGGCGTTCTCGGCGATGGCGTCGTCCAGGTCGTCGTCGTCGATTTCCAGGGTGCCGTCGCGCTGCAGGGTAATGCCCATGTCGCTGAGCAGCCGGAAATCGCCCTGTTCCAGACCACCACTGAGCACGCCACGCAGTTGCGATTCGATGCCACGCAAGGTGCTGTTGCCCAGCAAGACCCCGGCGGTCTGGCTCTCCGCATCGTATTTGCTGAGGCTGCCCATGTTCTCTTTCAGATCGTTGTAGGCGTCCACGAAGGCGCCCACCGCCTTCTTGATGGCGCTGTCATCGCGGGTCAGTTCCAGCGTCGAAGTGCCCAGCTCGGTGATGTTCAGGGTGACGTCCTGAATCGCCTCCTCGACATGATTGCTCTGGCTTTCCACCTTGATGCCGTTGACATCCAGCAGCGCGTTGCGGGCACTCACCTCGGTGTCCTGATCCAGCGCCAGGGCGCCGCCCAGATCACCGCTGAAAGTGATTTCGCTGACCGCCCCTTCGGTGCCCGAATCCTCCGAGGACAACACCAGCCGGTACGGCTGATCGCTGCCGTCACTGATGATCGACGCGCGCACGCCGCCATTGGCCTCATTGATGGCATCGCGGATGTCTTCCAGCGAGCTGTCGTCTTTTTTAATGTTGACGCTGAAGCTCTCGCCATCGCCCATGTCGAACGTCAGCGTGCCGGCGCCCAGCAGGGTTTCGTCTTTGTCCGCCACGCCGGAGGTGGCGATGCTGTAAGCACGCGCGGTCTGCGTCACCTCGATGCTGTAGGTGCCGGTGGGCGCGCCATTGGCGGTGGTGGCGGTCAGGGACTCCCCGGTGAGCGTCTTCTTGACCGCCTGAAACTGTTTCGGATCATCCAGGTCTTGCGCCGCTTCACGGAACTTGGCCAGCGCGCTTTCCAGCTTTCCGAACGCGGAAATCTTGGTCTGATAGCTCTGCTGCTGCTGAGCAATCGGCGTCAGCTTCTGTTTCTCGGCGGCGGCGAGTTGATCAAGCAAGCCGCTGAGATCCATGCCGGACCCGACCCCCAATGCTGAAATGCTAGCCATGTTCCTTCCTTTACTGACCCAATAAACCATTGTCGCCCAAGCGAACCCGCGGTGAGCCGCCGATAAACCCCGGCATGCACCGCTATTTCACGCTATCGGCCCGGATCGGCGGGACTTTAGGGTTGGAAGGGAGCAGGGTGGATGGAGACGCTGGACGCCGGACGCCGGACGCTTGACGCTAAACCCGGGGCGGATAGGAATGGTGTGTTTACTGAACCGCAGGAAACACGCCATGCCTTCCAGGTTAAGGGTTTAGCGTCCGGCGTCCGGCGTCCGGCGTCC
>NZ_NMQZ01000070.1 GCF_002864685.1 Alloalcanivorax mobilis | reverse complement strand
GTCCGGCGTCCGGCGTCCGGCGTCCGGCGTCCGGCGTCTAGCGTCTAGCGTCCAGCGCCAAATTCAACACACCGCGCCTCCCCCAGCGCCGCCAGCGCCGCGCCATGCAAACGCTTGCCCTGGCCAGCCTGTGGCGGGTCGCCGTGGTCGGTGATCCAGACTTCGTGGGGGCGGCCTTGTGTGTCCAGGGCGCATACCCAGCCCTGTTCGCCGCCGGGGAAGGCGATCCGGGTGCCCACCGGGTACAGGCCGAAATGCTCGATGTAGCGCTTTACCCAACGGCCGTCGAAGCAATCCGGGCTGTCCAGCATATGCCGATAAATACGATCCATGGGCCAGGGGGCGCGGTCCGCGCGCGGCCGGCCCATGGCGTCGATCACGTCCACCACCGCCGCCAGGCGGGCCAGCTCGGGAAGCTGGTCGGCGCTGCGTTGTTGCGGGTAACCGCTGCCGTCCAGACGTTCGTTGATGGCGCCGATCACCGCCTCGGCCACCGCCGGCGACAACCACCGGCATTCCTGCAACCGCGCCTGCAACAGGCCGACGTGCCGTTGCACCTCACGGTAGGCGCTGGCGTCAAGCCGTTCGGCGCCCAGCAATTCCGGCGCCAACAGGGCCTTGCCCAAATCGTGCACCAGCGCCGCCGCCGTGATCGCTTTGCACACCTCGCGGGGCATGCGCTGGGCCTGGGCCAGGTCGAGAAGGCGCACCGCCACCGCCAGCCCGTGGCGCACCATCGGTGGCTCGTGGTGCAAACATTCCGCCGCGAACAGCACGCCTTCGCGATCTTCATCGTGCAACGCCATGATCCGTTCCGCGTGCCGCGACAGCGCCGAACGGTCGATACGCCCGCCGCCGCGCAGTTCCAGAATCTGGGTGTCGAGATAGCCGGCGCTGCGCGCCAGCCGCCGTGCCATCGGCGTGGCATAGCTGTCACCGGCGCGGCGGCTGACCGGATTGCCGAGCGGATCGTTGGCCAGAAACAACGCCGAAGGCCGCAGCATCGGGTTGCCGCCCTCCGCGTGCCGAGCCGCTTCACGCTCGATCTCACGCACGTAGAACCACAGCAGCCGGTCCACTTCGGTGCTGTGCGGCTCGAACTGAAAACCGGCCAGGATCACGCCGCGATCCGGCTCGGCGCGATGGTGGCGGGCGCGACCGAACAGCACCAATCGCGAGCCGTCCGGGAAACACAATTGCATCTCCAGCGACGGGCCGCCCGGCTCCAGCAGCGCCACCGCGTGGGCGGAAAGCTCCACCAGACACCCTTGCAGGGAAAGGTCCTTAAGATCGCCATACACACCGTCGGCGTCGCCGTCACGGCTGAGCACCACGCCCACCTCCATGCCCAGGCGCAGCGCCGCTCGAAACGTATCGCGCCGTTGCATCTCTTCCAGATAGAGCGGGTAATCGCATTCACTGTGCAGCAAATCCGCGGGCCGGCCGGTGTGTTTGAGAATCATCACCGGCGTGCGCAACATGCCGCTGTGGCTGCTGCCCAGCAACCGAAAGCCCACGCCCCGGCTGAGCGCCGGCGCCACTTCGGGAATCGCCGAAATATCCAGCGTCAATGACCGGCCCTGATGCATTGAACGCACCACCACCGGCAGCGGTTGCGCGCCCTGCCGCTCAAGCAGCAGCGAGGCGCCGCCCGGCCGACACAGCACCTCCATCAACTGCTCGATACGCCCGGCGTGATACACGCGGGCATAGCTCTCCTCCTGTGCCCCCATCGGCCCCTCTTCGTTATCGCAAAATAAGCATGCATAGAGGTCGCTTCGTCGGCCCGGTATGACCTGATAAAGAGACGTATTGTTGTGTTATCGGCGCGGCGGTGGTCGAACTTTAACCAACTCGCCCCTGGCAGGGAACCAAAACCCGTAAAGCCTTGGCTGGCACGCTTGAAGGAATAGGCGGCGTTGTAGCGGAGTTGGGTTTGGTTCTGAGCTTTTGTGGGAGCGGTCCTCGACCGCGAATCGGCGTTGCAAGGCCGCCCTCGCCTTTCAGGCTCGGTTCGCGGTCAAGGACCGCTCCCACAGCGGCTTCGTAGCAAGGCCCGGGGTTTTGACTGAGCGTGCTGCGTGCTGCGTGCTGCGCGCAAGCGCAGGCGTACCGCCCCCCAACAACAAATTTCGCGTTCCACCCTAAAGCCCGGCGCGCCGCCGCCGAAAGAGTGTGTAACGGCCCGCGCCGTTGCGGCGCTCCCCGGCTCCGGCGTTGCCCGAACCGGCGATCACGGAGCCGCCGGAGTCGCACCCAAACCGAAACGGTGAATCGAAAAGGACATTTACTTATGGCAGTTATCAACACCAACATCACCGCCCTGATCGGCCAGCAGAACCTGGGCAAATCCCAGAGCTCCCTGCAGACCTCCATGGAGCGTCTCTCCTCCGGTCTGCGCATCAACAGCGCCGCCGACGACGCCGCCGGCCAGGCCATCGCCAACCGCATGTCTTCGCAGATCACCGGTCTGTCCCAGGCACAGCGCAACGCCAACGACGGCATCTCCGTGGCACAAACCGCGGAAGGCGCGCTCAACCAGGTGAACGACAACCTGCAGCGCATCCGTGAGCTGACCGTGCAAGCCCAGAACGGCACCAACTCCGCCGACGACCTGTCCTCGATCCAGGACGAAATCGGCCAGCGCCTGGGAGAGATCGACCGCATCTCCGAAGAGACCAGCTTCAACGGCGTTAAAGTGCTCGCCAAAGACGACTCCCTGACCATTCAGGTTGGCGCCAACGACGGCGAAACCATCACCCTGAACCTGAAAGAGATCAACGCCGAGACGTTGCAGCTGGACACTTTCAACGTGGCCGGCACCGAGGTGGACAACACCGCTGCTGCCGCCGCCGACCTCACCGGCGCTGGCTTCACCGCCGGCACCGCCGATGGCGATGGCGTGACCGAGTACACTGCCAGCAACACCGCTGCCGATGCGGATGATGTTCTCGGCTCCCTGGCCAACGGCGACACCATTGATGTCGACGGCACCGTTTACACCAAAAACGACGATGGTTTCCTGGCTGCAGGCGGCACCGCCGGCACCGACGAAGTTGACGCCGCAACTCTAGCGGGCGACATGAACGGTGTGGATTCCACAACCTCCACCGGTTATGCGGTAGACGACGCCGGTGCCGTTACTAACGGTGGCGACGCGGTCTATGTGGACGCGGGCGACAGCAGCCTGACCACCTCGGAAGACGCCACCTCTTACTACGAACTGGCTGACGGCTCATTCAACACCGCTCAGGACGGTTCCGGCGACGCTCTGTACACCGATGCCGATGGCGCCATCACCACCGAAGCCACCAGCGTGGACACCAGCACGGTCACCGCCGATCCGCTGAAGTCCCTCGACAGCGCCCTGAGCACCGTGGATTCCCTGCGCTCCGAGCTGGGTGCCATGCAGAACCGCTTCGATTCCGCGATCACCAACCTGAGCACCACCACCACCAACCTGTCCGCCGCGCGCTCGCGCATCGAAGACGCGGACTACGCGGTGGAAGTGTCCAACATGACCCGCTCGCAGATCCTGCAGCAGGCGGGCACCTCGGTTCTGGCCCAGGCCAACCAGGTACCGCAGAGCGTTCTGTCTCTGCTTGGCTAATCGCCACTCCGGGGAGGGGCGCCACGCCCCCCGGTGACCCCTCTCCCGGCGATACCAGGGCCCCGATTTCGGGGCCCTTTTTTTGTGGGAGCGGTCCTTGACCGCGAATGGGCTTTGCCAGGCCATCCTCGCCTTTCAGGCTCGGTTCGCGGTCGAGGACCGCTCCCACAGCGG
>NZ_NMQZ01000007.1 GCF_002864685.1 Alloalcanivorax mobilis | reverse complement strand
CAAGCGGAAATTGCGTGGGCGCCGCCGGGTGCGGAAACTTTGACCAGTGAAAGTGTCGCGCGCATCCAGTCATTGACCTGCCCCCGGCTCCTGCTTTATCCCTGTAGCCCCGCCATCATTCCGCTGATATCAGGAGAAACCCATGTCGATCAAACTGTACGGCGCCATTTTGTCCCCGTTTGTCCGCAAAACCCGTGTGTTCCTGGCTCTTAAAGGCCTGGATTACGAGGCCGTGAACGTGGACCCGAACAGCCCGCCCGAAGGCTATGAGAAGCTCAACCCGCTGCGCCGCATTCCCGCTATCGAGGTGGACGGTCACACCCTGGCGGACTCCGCCGTGATCTGCTCGTATCTGGAGAAAACCCGGCCCGAACCCGCGCTCTATCCCCATGACGATCCCTATGAGCACGCGCGCACCCTGTGGTTCGAGAAGTTCGCCGACTACGAGCTGGGCACCCACTGCACCTTCGCGGTGTTCCGCAACCGGGTGGTGATGCGTTTGATGGGCCGGGAGTGCAACGACCAGGCCGTCGATAAGGCGCTACAGGGCAGCGTGCCAACTCTGTTTGAGTACCTGGACCGGGAGCTTGAAGGCAAGGAGTATCTGGCGGCCGACCGGCTCACCGTGGCGGATCTGGCGGTGGGCAGCCAGTTGGTCAACTTCCAGCACGCCGGCGAGCAGGTGGACGCCGAACGCTATCCGAACCTGGCCGCCCATGTGCAGCGCATTCACGCGCTGGAGCCGTTCGCCAAGACCATCGAAAAAGAAAGCGGCCTGCTGGATAAGTGGCTGAAACGCTGATCCTGCGTCCGGGCCGGCCTGCCGGGCCGCCGCACAGCGTGTGATCGCGGGTGGCGGCGTTATTCCGGCGGCGCCGAGGGTGGCGGTTCGGGCAGCGGCTCCACGCCAATCAGCGCGGCCTGGCCGTTGTCGGCGACGCGCAGCCGCGCCAGCGCGCCGGCGCGCAATTGCCGCTCCAGCGCTCGGGCCTGCTCAGGCGGCGCGAACCAGGCACCAATGCCATAATCCACGCCCACCGAACCGGTGCGAATCGAGGTGATGTGGCCGCGCAGGAACAACCCCGGCGGTGGCGTGTAGCGTGTTTCCACGGCCTGCCAAACGCCGTCCTGGCTCTCCAGTTGCACAAACACCTGCCGCCCCACCCGGGGCACGCCGACCTCGGGCATCGGCGCCTGGTTGATTTCATAGCGAAGCTGCACGTATTGCCCGCGAAACAGATCGCGCGGGTCCACCGGCGCGGTTCGCAGCACGATTTCCCGGCCGCTCCACAACGGGTAAAGGCTGTACCCCAACAGGGCGAGCAGGATCAGCGCTTGCGGCACCAGGGCGGCGATCACCACGTCGATACGGCGCCGCTGTGAGATCGTTTTACTCATGCCCACCTCCGGGCGCCACGGCGCCGCGATGGCGCCAGTAGCACGCGCCGCCGTAAAGCAGCCCGGCCATGACCAGAAACAGCGCCGCGGCGCCCAGGTAATCGCCGATCAGGTCCAGGTAACGCAACAGCCCCAGCAACAGCAAGGTGCCCAGGCCACTGAAGAAGCGGCGGCCGTCGTCGTCGGCAATGCCCTGCCGCAGCCAGTTCATGGCCACCAGCAGCACCAGCAGGTTGGCCGCCAGGCCCCAATAGAGGCTTTGCTCGGGCCGGCCCAGGCCGTGGATCAGTGCCAGCGCCGGCAGCGCCACCCAGATTGCCAGCGATCGCCAGTGCACGATCAGCGCCACCAGCAGCACCAAGGCGGCGGCCCACAATCCCGGGTCGAGCCAGCCCCAGTTGTCGCGCAGATAAGAGGGCCAGAGCGAGGTGAACGTCAGCGGCAACACCAACAGCAGAAACAGCCGCTCCAGCCAGGGCGACAGCGGCGCCAGCAGCTCGCCACGGGCGCGGGCGCGCGCCACCAGGGCGTGCCCGAGGGCGAGAAGAGCCAGGTTGAAGGTCAGGTGCCCCGCCAGCCAGCGTGGGCCAAAATCGGTGTGATAGAGCCAGCACAGCAGCAGATTAAGCCATACGAACAAACCGGCCAGCGCCAGCCCCATCAGGGTGCCAGAGCGATGCCGCCGCGCCGCCAGCCACACCGGAACAAGAAACAACGGCGCCAACCAGGGCGGCGTGAAGTGGCCTTCCATGACCGTCCAGATCATCGTCAGGGCCAGCAACAACAGCGCCATCGAGCGCTGGCCGGTGACCAGGGCGACCGGCAGCAGACCGATCATCCACAGCAGCACGCCGTTGGGGAAATGTTCGCCGAGCTGGTACATCTGGCCCACCAGCATGATCGAGGCGCCAAAGCTGATGCCGCCGAGGAACAGCCAGAGCGCGCCCAGACCATGACGCAGGTAACGCACCACGCCGACGCCGTTGAGCGCGCCGGTCACCAGGAACAGCCCGGCGAAGCGCAGCAGACGCGGCAGCGTGTCCCAGTTGGCGGAGACCAGCAGCAGCATCGCCAGGCCAACAAACAACACCGCCACGGTGGTCAGCACCCGGCTGGCCGTCGAAGCCGGATCTGGCTGATCCAACGAGGCGCCGTAACGGGCCAGAATGCGGCTCGCCTGGGTCTCGTCGATCAGCCCTTCCGCCAGCCACTGGCGGGCCTCCCGGCGGATTACTCTGGTTTCGCGATTGCTCATGATCTTCCGTTTGCGGTCAGAGACCGGCGCTCAGAGAGGCAGCCCCAGCCTTTTCGCCTCCATGCGGCGCAGAAATTCCAGCATGATCTGCCGGTAGAGGTCTTCACCCAGCCACAGGTCTTCGACGCCGGCGTCCACGTTGGGGTTGTCGTTGACTTCCATCACCACCACGTCGTCGCCGGATTGCTTGAGATCCACGCCGTACAGGCCATTGCCCATCAGCCGCGCGGCCTTCAGGGCGACCCGCAGCACCTTGGGCGGCACCTCGCGCACCGGCAGTGTGCGGAACCGGCCCGAGGCGGTTTTGCCGCCCTCCTGGTGATGGTAGATCTGCCAGTGGCCCTTGCTCATGAAATACTGGCAGGCGAACAGCGGGCGATGGTTGAGCACGCCGATGCGCCAGTCATAGTCGGTGTACATAAACGCCTGGGCCAGCACCACCGCGGATTGCTTAAGGTAGCCGCTGAGCGCATCGAGCAGTTCCTGGCGGCTTTCCACCTTGCCGATGCCCCGGGAAAAACTGCCGTCGGGAATTTTCAGCACCATCGGCAGGCCCAGCTCGGCGATCAATTGATCGGCCTGGGTTTCGGAGTCGTCGAACACAAAGGCGGTGGGCGGCACCGGCACCTTGTTGGCCTGCATCAGTTCGGCCAGGTAAATCTTGTTGGTGCAGCGCAGAATCGAGCCCGGATCGTCGATCACCACCATGCCTTCCTGCTCGGCCTTGCGGGCGAACTGATAGGTGTGATGATCCAGCGCGGTGGTTTCGCGGATAAACAGCCCGTCGTATTCGCCCAGGCGGGTGTAATCGTCGCGGCCAATCGCTTCCACCTTGATGCCCAGTTGGCGGCCGGCCTTGATAAAGCGTTTCAGAGCGGTGCGGTCACTGGGCGGCATCGCTTCCTGCTCGTTCACCAGCATGGCCAGCTCATAACGGTCGCCACGGCGGCGGCGCGGGCTGCGCCAGACGCGCGCATTGAAGCGCTCCAGGGCGCGGGCAAAGGCGTCTTCCTCTTTGCCTTTGAGCTGCTTCAGAGTCACGGTGCGAATCGACGCCAGCGACCAGCCATCGCGGCGCCGGAACGAGACGCGCAGAATCGGACAGGGCATCTGGTCGAAAATCTGCCGGCCCAACTCACCCAGGCCTTCCTGCTCGGTATGGCCAAAATAGAGCGTCAGGGTGAGCTCGGTGGCGTCGCCGCCCTGCTTTTTCATGACCTTGTCGAGCGCCGTCTCGAAATGGCCGAAGTGCAAGCCGTACAGGGCTTTGCGGCTGAGATCGTTGACCGTGCGCACCGAGGGCATCACCCGCTGGCCGCGCGCTTCGGCGAGCAGCGAGCAGTAATAGCCCGGGGAAAGATATTTGTAGCTGCGACACAGGTTGATCACCTGCACTTTTTTATCGGTGCACACCGGCTGAGCGGCTTGCAGATAGTCGCGGGCGGAAAGCAGATGCCGGGTGGGGTAATACGCGGCCCAGTCCGCCGGGTCGTCGACCAGAATAATGACTTGGCTCATGGGGTCCTTTCCGTGACAGATCGCCGCACTGTATGCCAGCCCCTATACCAAGTCCACATCGGCTTCCGTGGCGCGCCCGCCGCGGCGGGCGGCGTCGAAACCGGGGCCGGCGGGCCTATTCGGCGTAGCGCACCCGGTAAATCACGCCGGCGCTGTCGTCGGCGATCAGCAGGCTGCCGTCGTTGGCGACCAGTACATCGGCGGGCCGGCCCCAGCTGGCGCCATCCTGCAGCCAGCCGTCGATGAACGGCTGGTAACTTTTTACCGTGCCGTCTTCGTTGAGCACCACCCGGGTGACCCGGTAACCGGCCGGCTCGGTGCGGTTCCAGGAGCCGTGTTCGGCGATAAAAATGTTGCCGCGATAGGCCGCCGGAAAAGAGTCCGCGTCGTAGAAGGTCATCCCCAGAGCGGCATGGTGCGCGGGGATTTTCTGCATCGGCGCGGTGTAGTCGCTGGCGTTTTTGCCCTTGCCGAACTCGGGATCGGCAATGTCACCGGCGTGAACGTAGGGGTAGCCGAAATGCTCGCCAACCCGGGTGACCCGGTTGAGCTCGTCCGGCGGCACGTTGTCACCCAGCATGTCGCGGCCGTTCTCGGTGAACCACAGCTGGCCGGTGCCGGGCTGGAAATCGAAACCCACGGAATTGCGCACGCCGCGCGCCAGGGTCTCGGTGGTGCCGGTGTCCGGATCAAGGCGCTGGATGCTGGCGAACGGCGGGTCTTCGTCGCAAATGTTGCAGGGTGCGCCCACCGGCACGATCAGCTTGCCGTGGTCATCAAAGCGCAGGTATTTCCAGCCGTGGTGGGAGGCGTCGGGAAAGCCGTCGTAGACCACCTCGGCGTCGGCGCCGTCCAGGTGGTTGAGGACGTCACGCACCGCCAGAATGCGATTCACCGCCGCCACATAGAGCGTGCCGTCGCGCAGGGCAATGCCGGAGGGCATATTAAGATCCTCCAGCAGCGCCGTGACCCGGTCGGCTTTGCCGTCGCCGTCGGTGTCGCGGATCGCGTACACCTTGCCCGCGTCGCGGGAGCCGGCGAACACGGTGCCATCGGCGGCCTGGGCGAGCTGGCGGGCGTTGGGCACCTGATCAGCGAACACCGACACGCTGAAGCCTTTTTCCACGTTCAGTGTGTCCAGGCGGGTCTCGGCGTGGCCGCAGGCCGCCAGCAATCCAGCGGCGGCCACCAGCGCCTTAATCGTTGCCGGCGCTCTGCGCGGCGCCCGGGTGTCCGGCTTTTTCCAGTGCATCCTTTACCTCCGGCGGCATATAGGTCTCATCGTGCTTGGCGAGCACTTCGTCGGCCTCGAAACGGTCCCGGCTGACCAGCGTGCCGTTCGCCACTATCCCCTGCCCCTCCCGGAACAGGTCCGGCAGGATGCCCTGATAGTGAATCTGAAAACTACCTTTACCATCGGTCACCGTGAAGGTCACGTCGAGGGTGTCCAGGTCGCGCTGCACAGAGTTGTCCACCACCAGCCCGCCGACGCGCATTTTCGCGCCCAGCGGCGCTTCGCCGTTGACCACCTGTTGAGGGGTGTAGAACAGGTTGATGTTCTGGCGCAGAGCGTACACCGCCAAAGCGGTGGCCAGCGCCAGGCCGGCGAGAATCGCCAGCACTACGAACAGACGTTGCTTACGAACCGGGTTCATTCCACCTCACCTTCCACTGCATTGTGTGCCGGGCGCTGGTCGCGGCGTAAGCGTCGCTGGATTTCCTGGCGCACCCGCCCCTGTTGACGCACCGCCAGCACCATATTGCCAATGATCAGAAGCGCGCTGATGCCATAGGCGCTCCAGACAAAAAAACCATGGCCACCCATGGCGACGAATTCGGAAACGCTGTCGAAATACATGCCTTACTCCTTCGCGCCCGGGGCCAACAACGTGGCCACCCAGCCACTGCGCCGCTCGCGGTTGAGCACCTCAGTGCGAGCGCGCATCAGCACGTTGGCGGCGTACAGCAACCACAAGCCCAACATGCTGATCAGCAGCGGCCATTTCATGGCGTCATTGATCGAGGATTCGCCCACCAGCTTAAGCGTGGCGCCCTGGTGCAGCGTATTCAGCCATTCCACCGAATACTTGACGATCACCACATTGATCACCCCCACCACCGCCAGCAACGAGGCCGCCCGGGCGGCTTGGCGCGGGTCGCGAATGGCGCTTTGCAGGGCGATGATGCCCAGGTACAGAAACAACAGAATCAGCATCGAGGTCATGCGCGCGTCCCACTGCCAGTAGGTGCCCCAGGTGGGCTTGCCCCAGAGCGCCCCGGTGGCCAGTGACACCGTGGCCAGCACCGCGCCGAACGGCGCCATCGCCTTGAGCATCACTTCGGCCATCTTGAGACGCCAGACCAGGGCGATCAGGCCGGCCACGCCCATGGCGATGTAGCCCATCAACGCGCCGCTGGAAGCCGGCACGTGGATAAAGATGATCCGGTAGCTGTTGCCCTGATAGCGCTCCACCGGCGCGAACACGAGCCCCCAAACCAGACCGGTCAGCAGCACCAGCACCGCGATCGGCATCAACCACGGCAGCACGGCGCTGGCGAAGCGATAGAAATAGCGCGGCGAAGAAAGCTGGTGATACCAGCGTGTAAGCGTTTTCCACATAAGCCAAACCCGTTGTTTAAAGCTGAACGCTCAACCTTGAAGCGGCCCGCCCTTTCGACTTGTCACTTGGGAGCCCTTGTCGCTTTCAACTTTCAGTCTCCCGCACTGATGCGCAGACCCAGTGCTACCGCCAGCGGTCCCAGACTCAGCGCCAGCGCCAGAATCGCGCCCAGCACCGCCAGCAGGCCGTCGGTGGGCAGGCCATCCAGGGCGGTGCGCACCACGCCGGCGCCGAATACCAGCACCGGCACATACAGCGGCAGCACCAGCACCGCCAGCAGGATGCCGCCGCGATTCAACCCCACCGTCAGCGCGGCACCAATGGCCCCCACCACGGTGAGGGTGGGCGTACCCAGCAACACGCTCAGCGCCAGGGTGTCCAACACCGATGCCGGCAGCTGCATCATGTAGCCCAGCAGCGGAGCCACCAGGGCCAGCGGCAGGCCGGTGAGCAGCCAGTGCGCCAGCAGTTTGGCGGACACCGGCACCACCGTCATTACCGGCGCGCTCAGCATCTGATCCAGGGCGCCGCTTTCCTGATCGCGGCGGAACAGGCCATCCAGCGACAGCATCACCGCCAGCAACGCCGCCACCCAGACCACGCCCGGCGCCACCAGCGCCAACAGTTCAGGCTCCGGCGACAGCCCCAGGGGAAACAGGCTCACCACCACCACGAAAAAGAACAGCGGTTGAATCACATCCGCCGGCGCCCGCCAGATCAGCGTCAGCTCGCGGCGCAATGAGGCCCGCCAGACGCCGCTCACCGGCCCTCCCCGGCGGCGCCCAGCCGCAATTGCCGCACCCCGTCGCCCACCCGGTGGTGGGAGGTGTAGAGGATCAGAACACCGGCGCCGGCGGCTTCGCGCAAACGCGCATCCAGCTTCGCCACGCCGGCCTGATCGATGGCCGTGTAGGGTTCATCCAGCACCCACACCGACTTGCCCCCCAGCCACAACCGCGCCAGCGCGATACGACGCCGCTGGCCGGCGGAGAGACGGCCGGCGGGCACATCCTCGAAGCCATACAGATCGACCGCCGCCAGGGCCGCGTCCAGATCACCGCTCTGGCCACTCAGGGCACGGCTGAATTGGAGGTTTTCGCGGGCGCTGAGTTCCTCACGGATGCCCGCATCGTGGCCCAGATAGAGCAGATCCGGCGCCAACGGCCGCGACCAGCGCACCTGCCCCTGATAAAAGCCGTGCAACCCCACCAGTATTCGCAACAGGGTGGTCTTGCCGGCGCCGTTGGCGCCGGTGATCTGCCAGATCTCTCCGGCGCGCGCATTGAAGGCCAGATCCTGGAACAGCATCCGATCATCGCGCTCGCAGCCGAGCCGGCTCACTGTGAGTCGTGCAGAGGGGTCGGTCATGGGTGTTCGCTGAGGTTGATTCGTTCCGCGCGGGCTCCCCCGCCAGCGGGCTCGCCGATCGGCGGCGCAGTATAACATGCTCCAGGCGCATTGGGCCGGACACTGAAGGGCCATTGCGTTACCATCAACGCTCTGTGGCTGAAAGGAATCTTCCAATGCGAATCACCGCTCTTCTGCTGGCCGGTTGTTGCACGCTGCTCGCCGCCTGCGGTGGCGCGGACCGTCCCCTGGCCACGGTGAATCAGGTCGATCTGTCACGTTACGCCGGCGGCTGGCATGAAATCGCCCGGCTGCCGCAATGGTTCCAACGGGGCTGCTACAATTCCACCGCCGAATACAGCCTGAACCCGGACGGCACCGTGAAGGTGATCAATCGCTGCCAGCGCGAGGACGACGAGCCGGCCGTGGCCGAGGGTCAGGCGAGCGTGGTGCCGGATTCCGGCAACGCCAGATTAAAAGTACGCTTCGACAACTGGTTTTCCCGTTTGCTGCCCAAGATCGCCGAAGGCAATTACTGGATCATCGCCCTGGATAAGGACTATCGCACCGTGATGGTCGGCGAGCCGGGCCGCGAGTATCTGTGGATTTTGTCCCGCGCCCCCACCCTGCCCGACGACCAATATCAGGCGCTGGTCGATCAGGCCCGCGAGCAGGGCTTCCCGGTGGATGAGTTGCAGCGCAATCGTGATCTGATTCCCTCCGCCGTCGCGCGATAACCGCAAAAAAAAGGAGCCGGCCATGGGCGTGGAAATCGAACGTAAATTCCTGGTCACCGACCAGACTTTTTTAGACCCGTTGCCCGGCGAGCGGCTGGTGCAGGGTTACCTGAGCCATCAGCCTCGCGCCACCGTGCGCGTTCGTATCCACGGTGAGCAGGCCTGGCTGACCCTTAAAGGCGAAAACAACGGCGCCCGGCGCCGCGAATTCGAGTACCCGGTGCCGGTGGACGATGCCCGCACCCTGCTCGCCGAAATGTGCGGCGCCGGCGTGATCGATAAAACCCGCTACCGGGTACCGTGCGACGGTCTGGTTTGGGAAGTGGACGTGTTCCATGGCGACAACCAGGGGCTGGTGGTCGCGGAACTGGAACTGGAACATGAAGATCAGCCGTTTCAGCGGCCGGCCTGGCTCGGTGACGAAGTGACCGACGATGCCCGCTACTACAACAGCGCGCTCAGCCAGATGCCCTATGTCCGCTGGTAACGGCAGCACCCAGTATCTGCTCTGGCGCAAGGACAGCCAGGGCAACGCCTCGCTGGTCAATCGCTTTCACTCCCGGCAACAGGCTGAACGGGTCTGTGCACGCTTCCAGACCCGCCGCCAGCGCGAGCGATTCTGGGTCAGCGCCCTGGGACCGGACAGCAAACCGCCGCACAAGCCTTGCTCCTAGGGCCTGTTCACACTCATTTTGATGGTCGCGCCGGAGGCCGTTTTCGCGCAAGCCAAGGCGCGGTGAGCGCGATGTGGCCCGCCACATAAGCGAACCGCAACGCGGGATTGCGCGAAAACCGCCCCGGCCCTTCGGGTTGCGCCCCAAAGCGGGCCAGGCGGTGTTGCTCGTCGTTCATTTAGCATGCTAAACCTCTCTCCTCGCGCCTTGCCTGGCCCGCTTTGGGGCGGCAACGTGACCATCTAAATGAGTGTGAACAGGCCCTAACCCGCCACGCCGGGCCCCTCACCAACCGGCGCCCGCTCAGCCGTCCTTGCCGGCCCGCTTGATGCCGCTCAGGTTCTTGAAACACAGGGTCTGCGCGGTATCGATGAATTCCTGGATAAACGCCACCTGGTGATCGCCCTCGCGCACCGCCGCGTACAGGGTGCGCCACACACCGCCCTCGCCGAGCCGCACGGCCTTCACCAGCTTGAGCGCCAGATACTCGGTGAGCGCCCAGTTCGGCAACGCCGCCACGCCGCGCCCGGCCGCCACCAGCTGCACCATCATCGGCGTCAGTTCGGCGGTGCGCAGGCCCTGCGGCTGTTGCCCGGCGGGATCAAGAAACGCGGTGAACACATCCAGGCGCTGGCGCTCCACCGGATAGGCGATCAGGGTTTGCGTGGCCAACTGTTCGGGGCTCACGAAACGCTGGCCGGCCAGCGCCGAACCGGTGGCCACCGCCAGCACCAGCTCATAGCGAAACAGCGGCAGGTAACGCACCGCTTCCTGCTGTACCGGGTCGGAGGTGATCACCATGTCCAGATCGCCGCGCAACAGCGCCGGCAATGGCGCGAAACCAAAGGCCGCCGAAAGATCCAGTTCCACCTCCGGCCACGTTTCCCGGAAGCGGTCCAGCGCCGGCATCAGCCACTGAAAACAGGAGTGGCAATCGATGGCCAGATGCAAGCGGCCACTCTGCCCCGCCGCCAGCCGCTTCAGTTCGGTTTCGGTGCGCTTTACCCGGGGCAAGACATCGCGGGCCAGTTCCAGCAGGCGTAAGCCGGCGGTGGTGAAGCGGATCGGCCGGGTGCGGCGCACGATCAGCGCGGCGTCCAGCCGGTGTTCCAGGTCCTTGAGCTGATGAGAAAGCGCCGACTGGGTGACGTGCAGCCGCTCGGCCGCCTCCACCAGGCTGCCCGCCTCTTCGATGGTCAACAGTGTGGTCAGATGGCGCAGTTCCAAGATCACCCGACATCCCCGCCCGGCCCGTCAGGCCGCCGGCACGCGACAGCGCCGGGCGCTTTGCAGATACGGTTCATTATGAGCATTCCTCACATTAACCATGAAATATTTGATTTTGCCTCAAGTCAGGCAAGGACCACAATGGCGCCATCCTAAATCAGCGCCTAGCCGCACTGCGCTTGTGCCCGCCCGCTACCGACGCTCGCCGGCCGGGGTGCAAGCGGGCCGGCATCAAGCGTGTCAGCGTCTCTAAAGGAACTCTCATGACCACCCTGCACAATCTTGGCTTTCCCCGCATCGGCGCCCGCCGCGAATTGAAACAGGCTCAAGAAGCGTATTGGGCCGGTACCCTGCAACGCAGCGAGCTGGAGCACGTCGGCCGCAGCCTGCGTGAGCGCCATTGGGCGCTGCAAGCGGACGCCGGCGTTCAATTGCTGCCGGTGGGCGACTTCGCCTGGTACGACCAGATTCTGGAATTTTCCTGCCTGCTCGGCGCGGTGCCGGCCCGCTTTGGCCAGAACCCGCAACAGCCGGTGGATCTGGACACCCTGTTCCGCATGGCGCGCGGCCGGGCCCCCAGCGGCGAGCCGGCGGCGGCCTGCGAAATGACCAAGTGGTTCGACACCAACTACCACTACATCGTGCCGGAACTGGCCCCCGACCAGAGCTTCCGCATCGCCCGCGAAGCCCTGTTCGATCAGGTCGATGAAGCACGCGCGCTTGGCCACGACGCCAAACCAGTGATCCCCGGCCCGCTCACTTATTTGTATTTGTCCAAGGGGGAGGCGTTCGACGGCGCCGCCGACACCGCCAAGCTGGCCCTGCTGGACGCCCTGATCCCGGTGTATCGCCAGATTCTGCAACGCTTCGCCGAACAGGGCGTTGCATGGGTACAGATCGACGAGCCGATTCTGTGTCTGGATCTGCCGGACGCCTGGCAGCGCGCCTACCTGCGCGTCTACGATCAGCTCGCCGGCGCCGCCAGCGTGAAATTGCTGCTCGCCACCTACTTCGAGGGCCTGCGCGACAACCTGTTCACCGCCCTGCAATTGCCGGTGGACGGCCTGCACCTGGACCGGGTGCGCGGCAGCGACGCCCTTGAGCAGGTGCTGCCCCGTTTGAACGGCAAGGTGCTGTCGCTGGGCGTGATCAATGGCCGCAACATCTGGCGCACCGACCTGGACGCGGTGCTGAACAGCGTGGCACCGGTGAAAACGCAGCTCGGCGAGCAACTGTGGCTGGCGCCGTCCTGTTCGCTGTTGCACAGCCCGGTGGATCTGGACCAGGAAGACAAACTCGACGACGAGTTGAAAAGCTGGTTGAGCTTCGCCAGCCAGAAACTGGACGAACTGAAACTGCTCGGTGATGCCCTGGACGGTCACGGTGACGACGCCGCCCTGGCCGCGCAACGGGCGGCGCTGGCCAATCGCGCCGCCTCGCCGCGCATCCACAACCCGCAAGTGGCGGATCGACTGGCCGGAGCCACGGCGATTTCCCGGGATCGCCTCAGCGCCTTCGCCGAGCGCATCGGCAAACAACAGGCGGCGCTGAAACTGCCCGCCTTCCCCACCACCACCATCGGTTCCTTTCCGCAGACGCCGGACATTCGCGCCGCTCGCCGTGACTGGAAAGCCGGCACGCTCAACGAGGACGCTTACCAGGAACAGATGAAGCGCGAGATCACCCGGGCGATACGCTACCAGGAGCAGATCGGCCTAGACGTGCTGGTGCACGGCGAAGCGGAACGCAACGACATGGTCGAATACTTCGGCGAGTTGCTGCAGGGCTTCGCGTTCACCCGCTTCGGCTGGGTGCAAAGTTACGGCTCACGCTGCGTGAAACCGCCGGTGATCTTCGGTGATGTCAGCCGTCCCGAGCCGATGACGGTGGCCTGGGCCCGCTTCGCCCAATCGCTGACCGAGGTTCCGGTGAAGGGTATGCTCACCGGGCCGGTGACGATTTTGCAGTGGTCCTTCGTGCGCGATGACCAGCCCCGTGAAACCACCTGCCGACAGATCGCTCTGGCACTGCGTGATGAAGTGCGGGATCTGGAAACCGCCGGCATCCAGGTGATCCAGATCGACGAACCGGCGTTTCGCGAGGGCCTGCCGCTGCGTCGCGGTGACTGGCAGGCTTATCTGGATTGGGCGGTGGATTGCTTCCGTCTGGCCACCGTGGGGGTCGCGGACGAAACCCAGATTCACACCCACATGTGCTACTCCGAGTTCAACGACATCATCGAAGCGATCGCCGCCATGGACGCCGACGTGATCACTATCGAGACCTCGCGCTCGAACATGGAACTGCTGGAGGCGTTTGAAAACTTCCAATACCCGAACGACATTGGCCCGGGGGTCTACGACATCCACTCCCCCAACGAACCGGACGTGGACTGGATGGTGCAACTGATGGACAAAGCCGCCAGCCGCCTGCCCCGGGAACGACTCTGGGTGAACCCGGATTGCGGCCTGAAAACCCGCCAATGGGAGGAAACCGAAGGCGCCCTGGCCAACATGGTCGAAGCCGCCCGAGTACTGCGCGGCAGGGTTTAACCCGGTTAGATTCGATGCAGGGAACAACCGGGAAAGGCCGTGCCGGGGCAGGTGCGCCTGCGTTGTTGATGGGTAAGCCTCAAGCTACAAGCTGCAAGCCGCAAGCCGCAAGGGCGGCCGTCTGGCCGTGTTTTTTTGTAGCTTGTAGCTTGTAGCTTGCAGCTTGAAACTCGCCGCCCTACAACCCCGCCAGCGCGGCCAGGTCTTCGGCGATTTGATCGACGGGCTGGTCGTTGCGCATAAACAGATGCACCTTGCCCTGCTTGTCGAAGCCGTACATGGCCAGGCCGTGGGAGACCAGATAATTGCCGTTTTCGTCGGGCTCATCGTAGCCGTAGGTGGTGCGATAACGCTTGGTGAGCGTGTCCAATTGTTCCTTGTTGCCGGTCAGGCCGACGATCCGCGGGCCGAAGTAGCCGGTGTATTTCTTCAGCAGCTCCGGCGTGTCGCGATCCGGGTCGACACTGACGAACATCACCCGAATCTGCTCGCGGGTCTGCTCCGGCAGTTTCTTCAATGCCTGCGCCAGGGACGTCAGCGTGGTCGGACAAAAATCCGGGCAGTGCGTGTAGCCGAAGAACAAGATCACCGCCTTATCCTGGAAGCGTTGCTCGGTGACGGTTTGGCCCTGCTCACCGGTGAGTTGGAATTGCAGGTCGGGCATCACTCCGGTGATGTCCTTGCCGTGGAAACTGACCGGCGCGTTGTTACAACTGGCCAGTGCCAGGGCGAAAACCAGAGTGGTCAGGGCAATCAGCCGACGGGGCATGGCTCTCTCCTTTTTTGCTTTCGTGGCGCACATAAAGACGCAGCACCACCAGGGCACCGAGAATCGTCATCATGGCGGGGGGAATCCAGGTAAAGATGCCGCCGAGAACCTGATCGGTGGCGGCGCTCATTGGCCAGGCGCGGCCGCATACCGCGTACACGTCATACAGGCCGGGATCGGAAAAGGTAATGTAGGCGCCCAGCAGGATTTGCGGGAACAACGCGGCCAGCAACATCAGAAAGCGGACCCCGAACCGCGAGGTGCGGGCATCATCGGGATCGCGCGGATCGAGGATCACCAGCCAGAAAATCACCCCGTCCACCAGCATCGACCAGTTCATCAGCTCATAGAGATTGAGGTTGAGCATGGCGTCGAAGTGCACCACCGGCGAGAGCCAGAAAAAGATCAGGCCGACGAACAATACCGTGGCCACCACCGGATCGAACAGCAGCCGGCGCAGCGGCCGCCAGACCAGCGCCAGCCGTGGGAACCGGCGGGCGCCGAAGGCGGCGGCGAAAATCGGCAAGGGGTTGGACAAGGCAATCAGAAAAGCGCCCAGGTGATGCAGCACCATATGCTGCAAGCGGTGCATGAAGAACATGAAGCGGGCGTAGTAATCAAACTGGGTGTGCATCACCACGTAGCACAGCAGCACACCGACGCCGAACGACAACAGGCGCCACCAGGAGGGCCGCCGGCCCTGGGCGGCCAGCCGCCGCCAGCCGAGCGCGTACAGCCCCACTGCGAGCAGGGTGAGCAAAACCGTGGGCACCGAAAAGATGTAAGGCGTGATCGCGCCCTGCACTAGCTGCCACTGAGTCCGCCACATAGAGAACCGCCTTCACCGGGGTGGCCGGTGAACCCGGCCCGGGACGAGGGCGCCAAGGGTGCGCCTCGCGCCGGAAGTCGTCAAGCCAGCCCGCTGTGGCAAATCGACACGCCCGGTTCCTGTTCCGCCGTTACCGCCTCGAGGCGCCGATCCGGCCCCAGTTCCACCTGCCCGGGCCGGCCGCTCATTTGCCAGGGCGCGGCGTGAGCCTGGCCAGGCTTGTCGTCCTCCAGCGGCAGGTTGGTTAAACCGGTTAACGCCTGCCGGAACAGATCGCTGCGGTAGCATTGGGCGGCGACGGTGCCGTCTCGCGGCACGTCACACTGCCGCCAGCGCTGCATTTCGCCGAGCAGAAAGCGCGCGTCCGAGCGCCAGGGGAAGTTCGCCTGGTAGGCGGAAAACACATGAAAATGGTGCGCCGGGTAAGGCTGCCCGGTGAGCCCGCCGGCCAGCCGTTGGGTAAACGGCGCGCGGATCACCTCGGCGGGCACGTCCAGCCAGGCGGGATGGGCCAGCAACTCCAGGCTTTCCAACAGATGCTGGTCGGCGTGCACGGCGGCCCGGTGCAGCGCGCGCAGCAGTGCCGCGTGCACCTCGCCGTGGCTGGCCGCCCAATCGCGGGTTACCGCCAATACCTTTTCCGGCGCGTTCTCCCATATTTGATAGCCGGAGAGCAGGCAATGCCCGGCGCCGGTGAGCGCCGCCAGGCTGTTCCAGGGCTCGCCCACGCAGAAGCCATCGATGTGCCCCAGGCGCAGATGGTCGACCATTTGCGAGGGCGGCAGCACCACCAACTTAACGTCCTGATCCGGGTTGAGCCCGGCCACCGTCAGCCAATGGCGCAGTTGATAAGCGTGGCAGGAATAGGGAAACACCACCGCCAGCACCAGCGGCGTTCCGCCGGCGCCACTGCGCGCCGCCACCAGTTTATTCAATGCGCGCGCCATGTCCTGGGGCGTGGGGCCCTCGGCCAGCGCGCGCAGACCGTGGAACAGCATGGGGGACACGGTCACGGCGTTGCCATTCAGCCCCATGGAAAAGGCGCTGGTAAGAGGTTGGTTGATACTGCCCAACCCCAACGAGGTGGCCAGCAGCATCGGCGCCAGCATCGACGCCGCGTCCAACCTTCCCACCAGCAATCGGTCGCGCAGGCTGGCCCAGCTCCACTCCGGCCGCAGGTCCACGTCCAGGCCTTCGGCGGCGAAATAGCCCGCCTCCCGTGCCACCGCCAGCGGCAAGCTGTCGGTGAGTGGCATATAACCGATGCGTACCCGGCTGCGCTTCATGGTGTCTCCGTTTCAATAAGTAGCCCGTATTAACGTTGGCTCTTCAAGGCGTTGTTCAGAGGCTCTTTAACAGCGCCGCGTAGTCCAGAACATGGCGAGCCACCCGCAGCAACGGCTCGCCACTGCTCATCGCCTGCCGGCGCAGGGCGCGGTAAGCGTCCCGTTCGGTGATGCGCCGACGCTGCATCAGCAGCGCTTTGGCCCGACCAATCACGGCGGCGGCGGCCGGGTCGTCGCCGGTCGTCTCCAATTCCTCGCACAGGGCGTGGTATTCCCGATAGCGCGCGGTGGCCACTTTCATCACCTCGCGCACGCGCAACACATCGGTATTGCCGGCCACGTAAGTGCTCACCCCGGCCCGTAAGGCAGCGATCAACAGTGCTTCGGCGTCCTGATCGTGGAACATCGCCATCGGCCGCGGCGTCTCCTGCTGCATCAGTGCCATGCTCTCCAGCGCATCGCGGTCCGGCGCGTCCATGTCGACAAGCACCACATCGGGATTGTTGGCGAGCACCCGCTCGCGAAGACCGGCGGCACTGGTGAGCTTGCAAAGAACGCAATGGCCCTCATCGGTCAGCGCCCGTGCCAGCATCGCCGCGCGAGGCGGCTGATCGTCGACCAGCATGATATTCAGGCTCATAGCAGTGCGTTTCTCGGCCATCGGGAAAACCGAAAAAAGCAACGGCTGTGCCAAATCGGGGAGAGAGCAACTCTTTGATTTAAAAGGCAATCTGAATTGACGCGTTGAAATGGGGCGAAACGGATGCCCCAAGACAGGGCGACACGAAGAGCACCGCGTGTTTCACGCCGCCGCCGACGCGCAAGAGCGCGAAAACCGTGAATTAGTGCCGGTGGGGCTGCCCCGGCCCAGCGTCTGGTGTGTGCCCATAAGGACAAATGCAAACGTTATGCCAACCGGTCAAGGGGCCGAACCATCGCTCTCATCGGGCTGCTCGGCGGGGGCTGGTGGCGCGGAATCCGCGCTCTCCGCCGCGTTATCCTCATTGCCGCCCCGCTCCACGCCCTCCTTTTGCTCAGGTGCGTCATCCTGGTGCGCCGTGTCACGGGCGCTGTCCCGGGCCGGTGGCGAGGTCCGCCGGGCGGCGTCGTTCTCCGGCGCCACACCTTCTTCTTCTGTGTTCTCTTTTCCCGGGCGTTCCCTTTCCAGACTTTCCTTCTCCAGACTTTCCTTCTCCAGACCTTCCTTCTCCAGGCTTTCTTTTCCCGAGCTTTCCTTTCGCGTATTTTCCGGGGCGGCGTTTTTGCGCTCCGCATCGGCGGCCTCGGCACTGCTGTCTTGCGACAAGCGCGCGGGCCCGCGCTCTCTCCGTTCGGCGTTCGCCGATTCGGCGACTTCGAAACGCAGCACGCCGACGATCTGATCGTTGTCGGTGCGCACCTCTACCCGCCAGTGCCCCGCCGGATCGCCGGGGAAATGGCTTTTGTGGGACCAGGTCCGGTAGCCCTCCCGCCGGCCGCCGCTGACCTGCAGCGGCACCTTGTCGGTCAATTCGCCGTCGTGAAACCAGTAATGGCTGACCGACTGCCCGAGCCCCAGCGGCGCGCGAATCGCCGTGTAGGCGTAGAGACCGTCGCCCAGCTCACCGCGCTGGAACCGGTCACCCACGGCCAGCGGCTGCCGCTGAGCCCGGTTGAAATTCAACGACACCGCCCGTTGCTCCAACGACAAAGTGAGCGGCGGCACCAGCGAGGCTGCCCACACCGGCACCGCCGCGATGCACAGCGAAGACAGCCCCAGCATCACCCACCGGTACGCCGGGCGCGGCCCGCCGACCCGCCAAAAGCTGGGCAAGGCGAACAACGCCGTGAGCCAGGCGGCGCCATCCAGAGCCTGATTGGTGGGCCATTTGAAGATCAACGGCAACAGCACCAGCAACGCCACGAACAACGCCCAGGCGTGAAACCCGAAATACAGCGCCCGGTGCCCGGCCAGACGGAAATACAGCGGATCGATGATGCTGACCAGTGCCGTGCCGGCCACCAGGGCGGTAAACAGGAAATACTCCGCGCCACCGGACCACTGCAATACCACGAACGGCAGGCTGAAGAAAAAGGCTTCCTGATGCACCCCCTGCAACAGGAGTTTCAGCGCCCCCTGGGACATCTGCTCCATGGCGGTGCCCTTGAAGCGCCGTGACCAGAGGTTCTCGGTCAACAGGACTAGCCAGGTGGTGATCAGAAACGCGGTCAGCACCGCCGCCAGCCAAGGCTTGCGTTCGACCATGAAATAACTGGCCAGACCCAGGCAGAAACTGCCCACCGCCCAAAGATGCCGAAACCGGAATACCCACTGATTAATGCGATCAAGCCAGCGCGTTTTCATCAAGCGCCTGTACCTCCCGGGCCAGAAATCCACCGTGCCGCCGCGCACCAATACGCCACGCAACTCATGCCGCCAGCATAGAGAAGCGCCCTCCACGCCACCAGAGACCCGGTTCCGGTTACACAAAGGTATTACATGGCTCAGCCGAATGGTGGGGTGCCGGATGCTGGACGCTGGACGCCGGACGCCGGACGCCAGACGCCGGACGCTTAACATTGAGGCGGCGAAGCTTCGCGGCAGTGCGGGCGACGCTTGCGTAGCCGCAATGCTTTCCGTTCCGGGTTTTGATCTTAGCGTCTGGCGTCTGGCGTCTGGCGTCTGGCGTCCGGCGTCCGGCGGCCGGCGTCCGGCGTCCGGCGTCCGGCGGCCGGCGTCCGGCGTCCGGCGTCCGGCGGCCGGCGTCCGGCGTCCGGCGTCCGGCGGCCGGCGTCCGGCGTCCGGCGTCCGGCGTCCGGCGTCCGGCGTCCGGCGCCCAGCCAAACGAGGGAAGTTCCGGCGAGCAACTCCCCGGTGCACCACACAAACAAAAACGGCTCGGTGTCAGGGGGAGCCGCTCTGGAAGATCGCTAAAGGGGCAGGATTGACTCGCGGCTTTGCCGCTCGGGGCTGCGCCCCGTCGCCTGCGGCGACGCCCTGCGCCGGCCTGCGGCCGGCTTGTCGAACGGGGGGTCTGCTGAACAACTCCCCGGTGCACCACACAAACAAAAACGGCCCGGTGTCAGGGGGAGCCGCTCTGGAAGATCGCTAAAGGGGCAGGATTGACTCGCGGCTTCGCCGCTCGGGGCTGCGCCCCGTCGCCTGCGGCGACGCCCTGCGCCGGCCTGCGGCCGGCTTGTCGAACGGGGGGTCTGCTGAACAACTCCCCGGTGCACCACACAAACAAAAACGGCTCGGTGTCAGGGGGAGCCGCTCTGGAAGATCGCTAAAGGGGCAGGATTGACTCGCGGCTTTGCCGCTCGGGGCTGCGCCCCGTCGCCTGCGGCGACGCCCTGCGCCGGCCTGCGGCCGGCTTGTCGAACGGAGGTTCTGCTGAACAACTCCCCGGTGCACCACACAAACAAAAACGGCCCCCTATGGGAGCCGTTTTTGTTTGTGTGGTGCACCGGGCAGGATTCGAACCTGCGACCCTCTGGTTCGTAGCCAGATACTCTATCCAACTGAGCTACCGGTGCGGAAATCGTCTTTCGCGGGTGGCCGCGAGAGGCTGCGCATTATTCCCAATGGGCCTCGGCGAGTCAAGCCGAGGGTGGTGAATTATTGCGCGATCAGTCCTCTTCGGTCTGCATTTGTTTCTGAAGGTAGTTTTCCAGGCCCACTTTGTCGATCAGGTCGAGCTGGGTCTCCAGCCAATCGATGTGCTCTTCCTCGGATTCCAGGATGCGCCGGAACAGGTCGCGGCTGACGTAATCCTGAACCGATTCGCAGTGCGCCATGGCTTCACGGAGATCGGGGACCGCCGCCAGTTCCAGTTTGAGGTCGCAGCCGAGCATCTCTTTGGTGTTCTCGCCCACCATCAGTTTGCCCAGGTCCTGCAGGTTGGGGAGGCCTTCGAGGAACAGGATCCGTTCGATCAGCATGTCGGCATGCTTCATTTCGTCGATGGACTCGTGGTATTCCTTTTCGTACAGCGCGTGGAGCCCCCAATCCTTATACATCTTGGCGTGCAGAAAATACTGATTGATCGCTACCAGTTCGTTGCCCAATACCCGGTTCAGGTATTCGATGACTTTCTTGTCGCCTTTCATGGGGGAGTCTCCGTGCCGGGGTGTGATGGCGCCCATTGTTCAGGAATCACCCTGCTCCGACAAGGGATAACAAGAAAAAAATTCAGTAAATACAAGCAGTTATATAAATGATAATCACTCTTTACGAGATCACGGGGGCGCGGTCACGGACACAGGGAGCCAACCCCTGGCCAGGTAAAAAAGGATATTGGGGATCACATACGAAATCGCGGCTGGTTCCAGGGTGCCATGGGGCACCGGGACTCAGCCGCGATCAAGAGGGAGAAGCGGTTTCTAGGCCGTCTGAGGCCAGTACTGAACCGCTTCGCCAAGAGAGGAAGAGAAAGAGGTCGCTGGCATTGCGCTACGGGTCTCACGCAATACCTGGCGGGCATGCCGGGCACATTTGGCACACTGACTGCCAACCCCAAGTTCCCGACGAAGATCACGCAGGCTCTCGCAACCGTTCTCGGCTGCTTCCCGTATGTGACTATCAGTGATGCCGTTGCAAAGACAAACGTACATGGCTACGCCTACTCCTCAGTCTCTGGAAAAGAGCGTAACCCTAATGCGAATTGTTATCAACATCTTTTATTGGCCGGAGATTCGGCCTGACCGGGCTGCGCGGCCGAATACGAAAACGCCCCCGAGTCGGGGGCGTTTTCACAGGCTGCTGCGTTCACACCGTCAGTTGCTGGTGCTCTCGCTGCTGGCCGGGGCTTTGGCGGGCGCACGCTTGGCGGCACTGCTCTTACGCGGCGCCTTTCGAGTGGCGGCCTTGCGCGCCGGCGCTTTTTTTACGCTGGAACGGGCCGCGCCGCTTTTGCTCTTGGCCGCGCTTTTCTTGGCCGTTGCCTTTCGGGCGGCGGCTTTGCGCGGGGTGCTCTTCGCCTTGGTGGCCTTCTTGGCACCGGCTTTACGAGCGGTGGTTGTGCGGGCGGCCTTTTTCTTAGCCGCTTTTTTGTTGCTGGCGGTCTTCGCCGTGGCGGCTTTTTTCGCCTTACTGGCTAAGCGCTTGGCTTTTTGCTCGGCCTTTTTTTGTTCGGCCTTGGCTTTTTTCGCCAGCTTGCGTTCGTACTCGCGCATCTTGGTGGTCAGGTTACGCTGAGCGGTACGCAGCTTTTTCTTCTCACGGGCAACCACTTTCTTGGCCGCCTGGATTTCAGCGCGGACCAGTTTGCCTTCGCCGCGAGTATCCTGAAGTTTAAGCCGCTGGGTGTTCATGCGACCCTTGGCACCATCCACGGCGCGTTTGGCGGCGGCGGTGCCCCCGCCTTTCGCCTTGTCGCGTTTCGCGCTGAGCTCGGTGCGCAGCTTACCAAGCTTGGCGGTTTCCGCGTCGGTCTTCTTCTTGTGGCGGTCCAGTTTGACCTGCGCCTGGTCTACTTTTTTCTCCGCCTGGGTTACCGCTTTCTCCTGAAGCTTGAACTTGCTTTCAGCGTTGGTAACCGATTTCGGGAGAGCCGGTGCCTTAACGGTGGTTTTCTTTCTCGCTGCCGTTTTCTTTTTCGCAGCGGCTTTCTTTGCTCGAGCCATGATTGATCTCCTGATCTATGACGTCATTTTTCTGCGACAGTCGGAAAGTAGCATAAAAAAAAATCACTTGGTACATTATTTAACCAGGAGATTGTTCTTTTCAGTAAAAAAATAAAACCTCTCAGCTTTTTTCCGCCAAACAGTAACAGCCCGAGGCGCCGACCAGACGCCCACGGCGGTATCACCGTGGTACTTTTTCTGTCACATCCGAAGCAAACCAGCCTGCCTTGCAAACCCGTTCGGTGACTCAACGCGAACCGGTTTGGGCCTGTTATAGAAGCATCAGGGCATCTGGAGCCGGTCCGCGGAGCAGTGACGACCGGGCAGCCATGAGGAGAAAGCTTTCGATTATCGTCGCCCGAACCTTGCGAAGGTTCCGCGGACCGCGCGCGCTTTCAAAGGGGGCGGCAACGACGGCGACCCGCTGTTGCCGATAGAGGCATCCTCAGGGGGAAGCCTGTCAGAGAAGGTGGGGGCGCAGGATCTCGGCGAGGGCGTCGAGATGGACCGGCTGATCGTTGAGGGCCGGAATGTATTCAAAACGCTCGCCGCCGGCGGCAAGAAACAGCTCCCGGTTTTCGCTGTTGATCTCTTCCAGCGTTTCCAGGCAGTCGGCGGAAAAGCCCGGGCAAACCACCTGCACCGAACGCACACCGTCGGCCGCCCATTGCTGCAAGGTCTTATCGGTGTACGGGTTCAACCATTCCTGAGGCCCGAAGCGCGATTGAAACGTCATCGCCCACTCATGCGCGGGCAACTCGAGAGCGTCGATAACGGCGTCGGCGCTGAGCCGGCAACGCTCGCCGTAGCGGTCACCGCGATTCTCATAGGACACCGGGATACCGTGGAAGGAAAACAGCAGCTTTTCCGCATCACCGTGCCGCTCACGATAGTCACGAATGCTGCCGGCAACCGCCTGCTGCCAGGCCGGGTGTTGCCAGTAGTCCTTGATCAGGCTGACCGAGGGCACTTCCCGGCGGCCGGTCATCCAGCGGGCCAGAGCGTCCGCCACCGAGCCGGTGGTGGAGCCGGAGTACTGAGGGTAAAGCGGCAGAATCACCAGCCGCTCATGGCCGTCGGCGACCAGTTCGTCAAGCACCGTCTCGAAACCCGGATGGCCGTAACTCATGGCGTAGCGCACGGTCACGCCCAAGCGCTCACCAACGCCAACGGCCTGGCTCTCGGAGATCAGGCGAATGGGCGAATCCTTCTCCCAAATGCTGGCGTAAAGCTTCGCGACCCGGCGTGGGCGCAACGGCAGGATCACCAGGCGCAGCACGAAGTACCAGATCAGACGGGGCGTCTCCACGACCCGGGGGTCGGCGAGAAACTGTTTCAGGTAACGCCGTACCGCCGAGGTGGTCGGCGCATCCGGGGTGCCCAGATTCACCAGAATAACGGCGGTTTTTTGGTCAGACATGGCTAGCCTCGTCTCGGAGCGGGAGATAAACCGGTCGGCGATGAATAATAAGGGAGAGGGAGGCGGTGAGCACCCTATGCATGGCATAGGGCAAAACAACGGGTCGCGGACGGCGGTTCAGGAGACAGGCGAAAGCGCTACCGCGCTTTGCATACCTGAATCCTGATGCCCGTGTTCGAAGGCGGTTATCGGGAGCCTTTAAGAGCCGCCATGATGCGCTGACGGATGTCGTCGACGCTGCCGACACCGGCAA
The DNA here is from genome assembly GCF_002864685.1 of Alloalcanivorax mobilis. Lineage (GTDB taxonomy): Bacteria > Pseudomonadota > Gammaproteobacteria > Pseudomonadales > Alcanivoracaceae > Alloalcanivorax > Alloalcanivorax mobilis. The sequence goes on along the minus strand of NZ_NMQZ01000007.1, from coordinate 157,069 downwards.
CGCGCACATATCGGGGGGCATTGGCTTCGCCACCCTTGGCCAGACCCTGATAGAAATCCACCAGAGGACGGGTCTGTTCCTGATAGACCTGCAGGCGTTTGCGCACGGTCTCTTCTTTATCGTCGTCGCGCTGCACCAGGGCTTCACCGGTCTGGTCGTCCTTGCCCTCTTGCTTGGGCGGATTGTAGACGGTGTGGTAGATCCGGCCGGACGCGGGATGAACCCGGCGCCCGCTGAGGCGCTCGATGATTTCTTCGTCATCGACATCGATTTCCACCACGAAGTCGATGTTCACACCCCGTTCCACCAGGGCCTGGGCCTGGGGAATGGTGCGGGGGAAGCCATCGAACAGAAAGCCGTTTTTGCAGTCGTCCTGGGCAATGCGTTCCTTGACCAGGCCGAGAATAATCTCGTCGGAGACCAACCCGCCGGCGTCCATGACTTTTTTTGCTTCCAGGCCGAGGGGGGTGCCCTCTTTCACCGCGGCGCGCAGCATATCGCCAGTGGAAATCTGGGGAATGGAAAATTCTTCCTTTATGAACTGCGCCTGGGTGCCCTTACCCGCACCGGGCGCGCCAAGCAGGATGACACGCATAGGAATCTCCAAAATTTGCCGCCAACGGGAGACAAGCGCCTCCCCCAAAGGGGGGGAACTTTACCGTGCGGGTGGGCCCGGTACAAGTGGGCCTTGGCGGGCGGCGCCCAGTCGGTTAGCGGTTTTCAATGGTCACCGAGGCGGCGGGAGAGCCGTCCGGGTTGATTGGCACCGCGTCACTGCGCAGCCCCGCCTCGGCCACGCTGGAGCCGGGCGCCGGGGTATAGCGGGCGGCGGCCCGCACCGTGTCCGGGTCGTCCGGATAGGGTTGCAGCCAATCCTGGGGACGCAGCGCCACGGTGGTGGGGAACGTCTCCACCAGCATCCGGCGCGCGGCCAGTGGTTGGCCACCGCCGCCTTCGCGTTGCAGAAACACGAACAGCGTGCCACCCGCGGGCACGTCGGTGGCGCTGACGCGCACGCGCAGATCGTCGAAGCGCCGGGAGCTGGCCATCTGCTGCTCGGCACGCGCCAGCCCCTGACGGATCAGGTCGCCGGCTTCACCTTCACCGTGGCGGGCCAGCAGAGCCCGCCAGGAATCGGCGGCCAATTGATAGCGATGCGCTTCGCCGGCGGCCATCGCCTGCAGCATCCAGGCACCATCGTGGTCGGGGTTGGCGTCGAGCACCGTCTGGATCTGCGCCTGGGCGGGGTCGGTCAGCCGCCCCTGGGCCTGCTCGATCATGCCGCGCGCCAGCAGCAGGCGCGCCGAGGGATTGTCCGGCGCCAGCCGCACGGCGCGGCCCGCGGCCTCCTGCACCTGCGCCGGCGCGCCGAGCTGATCGTAGAGCAGCCCCAGGGTATACCAGCCGGGCGCGCTCTGATGATCGCGCACCAGCCGCGCCTGCAGCACCCGGGCCAGCGGACCGGCGGCGATGTTCTGGTCCTGTTCGCCGGGCGCTTCGCCGCGAATCACCCGATCCGCCACGTCCGCGTAGCGATGCTGATCGGCGATCCAATCACGGGTCTGTGGGTGATAACCCAGGGTCAGGTAACCGAGCGCCGCCAGTGCCACCACCAACACTGGCAACGCCAGGCCACTCCAGGAAACGCTGTCCGGATCAGCGGCGCGGCTTTCTTGCCGCCAGAGCAGAAAACAGACCGCCACGGCGACCAGCAGCACCAGCCCCAGGCCGATAAACAGGTTCATCGCTCCTCCTCCCGATCCGCGCGCCGGCTGGCGCGCACCATCAGCACCACGATCGCCAGGCCACCGCCGAGCAGCAGCAGCCCCGGCCCCAGCCAGAGCACCACGGTCCGCGCGTTGAGCGGCGGCCGGTAACTGACAAAATCGCCGTACCGATCCACGAAATACTGCACGATTTCTTCATCGCTGCGCCCATCGCGGAGCATTCGCGCCACGCGCTCACGCATGTCGCGGGCGATGCCGGCGTCGGAATCGGCGATGCTCTGGTTCTGGCATTTCGGGCAGCGCAGCTCTTCGGTAAGCCGGTGGAAGCGGTCCTGCTGGGCATCGCTGTCAAACGGATAGACATCGATGGCGGCCAGCGCCGGCAAGGCGAACGCCAGCAGCAGCAATACGGCGAAACAACGTTTCATGGCACCGTCTCCGCATTCTGCTGGCCGGCCTTTTCCAGCACCGGGGCGAATTTCTCCTGCCAGACGCGCTCGTTCATATCGCCCACCTGACGCAGCACGATTTCGCCCTGGGGATTGATCAGAAAGGTTTCGGGGGCGCCGTAAACACCCAGATCCAGACCCAGTTGGCCGTCCTTGTCGACGATCACTTCAGTGAACGGGTTGCCCAGCTCCGCCAGGTAGTCCCGGGCCGCGGGGTCTTCGTCTTTATAGTTCAGGCCGACAATCGGCACGCCCCGCGCCGCCAGTTCCAGCAGATACGGATGTTCGATGTGGCAGGTGGGGCACCAGGTCGCCCATACGTTCAGCAGTTGCCAGCGGCCGGTGAGGTCTTGATTGCTCAAAGTACGTTCACTGACCAGCGAAGGCAGCGAAAAGTCGGGCACCGGTTTACCGGCCAGGGCCGATGGCAACAGCTCTGGATCGCGGCCCAGACCGCTGGCGAGCAGGATCGCCAGCGCCACGAAGGCGATCAGCGGCAGGAATATCCACAGCGAGGCGCCCCGCTGGCCGGGGCGGCGGGCGTTACAGCGCATCGGCGGTGCCTCCCAGTTTCTTGCGGTAACGGGGATCGGACAGCGCCAACGCGCCCCCCAGGGCCATGATCAGTGCCGCCAGCCAGATCCAGCGCACCATCGGCTTGTAATAAATGCGCACCGCCCAGGCGTCACCGCCGAGCGGTTCACCCAGCGCCACGTAGAGATCGCGCATCAGGCGGCCATCAATGGCGGCTTCGGTCATCACCTGACCGCCGGCGCGGTAGGTGCGCTTCTCCGGGTTCATTTCGGTGACCGCCTCGCCGTCGCGGCTGACCAGAAAGTGGCCGCGCCGGGCGTCGAAGTTGGGGCCTTTATAAGCACTCAGGGTGTCGAACTCGAACCGGTAACCGCCGACCTCGGCGCTGTCGCCAGGCGCCATGCGCACGTCGCGCTCGACTTCGTGGAAACTGACCACGGTGACCCCCGCTATCAAAACCGCCAGGCCGCAATGCGCCAGCACCATGCCGTAGTAGGCACGGCCCAGCTTGCGTAAACCGGCACCCAGGCCGCGGTTATAGGAAAGCGCCCGGCGCACGATATCATCCAGATGGGCGAACACCAGGAACAGCGCCAGCATGACGGCCAGCGTGCCAACCCAGGGCATGTCCCCGGGCAGGCGCGCGGCGAAGAATCCGACCACCAGCGCCACCGGTGCCAGCCACACCAGGCGCCGCACCAGCGGATGGCCGGCCTGGCGCTTCCAGTTGCTGAACATCCCGGGCACCATGACCACGATCAGCGCCAGCGCCAACGGTACGAAAAAGGCGTTGAAGTAAGGGCTGCGGATCGAGATTTTCACATCCAGCGCTTCGCCAAGCAGCGGAAACAGGGTTCCCAGCAGCACCACGAAGGTGGCGGTCAACAGAAGCAGGTTATTGCCGAGCAGAAACGATTCCCGCGAGAGCATCTTAAAACCGCCCTCGCCTTTCAGGCGCCCGGCCCGCGAGGCAAACAGCGTCAGCGCGCCACCGGCCACCACCACCAGAAAAACAAGAATAAAGGCGCCCCGGCTGGGATCGTTGGCGAAGGCGTGCACCGAGGTCAGCACCCCGGAGCGCACCAGGAAGGTCCCCAACAGGCTGAGCGAGAAAGCCACGATCGCCAGCAGCACCGTCCAGGCACGAAACAGATTGCGCTTTTCGCTCACCGCCAGCGAATGAATCAACGCGGTGCCGGCCAGCCAGGGCATCAGCGACGCGTTTTCCACCGGGTCCCAGAACCACCAGCCGCCCCAACCCAGCTCGTAATAGGCCCACCAGGACCCAAGCGCGATGCCAACGGTAAGAAAACACCAGGCAACGGTGGTCCAGGGCCGCGCCCAGCGGGCCCACGCCGGGTCCAGATCACCGGCCATCAGGCCGGCGACAGCGAACGCGAACGCCACCGAGAAGCCCACATAGCCCATATAGAGCATGGGCGGGTGGATGATCAGCCCCGGGTCCTGCAGCAGCGGATTAAGATCGGCGCCGTCGATGACGAACCAGGGCAGCGTGCGGTCAAACGGGTTGGAGGTGAACAACATGAAAGCAAGAAAGCCCACCGCGATCATGCCCATCACCGACAACACCCGCACCACCATCGGCAGTGGCACCTTGCGGCTGAACAGCCCGACCAGGGCGCTCCAGCCCCCCAGCATCCAGGCCCACAGCAACAGCGAGCCTTCATGGCCGCCCCAGATCGCCGAGAGTCGGTAACCCAAAGGCAGCTCGGAATTACTGTGATTGGCCACGTAGGTGAGCGAGAAATCGTTGATATAGAAGCTGTAGCCGAGGCAGAGAATGGCCAAGGTCAGAGCCAGCCATTGCAGCCAGGCCAGCGGCCGCGCATAGCGTTGCCAGCCGATAACCTGCCGGTATACCCCGATCAGGGGAAAGATCGCCAGGACCAGGGCCGCCGCCAGGGCTACCCACAGGGAGAGATGTCCGATTTCGGCCGCCACCATTTTCCTCCGGCAGATGTGCGGGCGCATCATCGGCACCTCGGCGCCGCATTGCAAGTCCGCAGTCGTTCACGTATCGCCCTCTATGGGCATGCTGTACTGGCGCCGGGCGTGCGCGCGGGCGCCATTATGCGGCACCCGGCGCGACACTGGATTAAGAAACCGCTGAATCGCACCGGAAAGGCACCCTCGGGCTCGAAAACATGGACATATTTTGAGACGCTTAGCGGTCGTCTCCCGTGACGGCGCTCTGCTAGTATGGAGCCGCTGCGTGACAAAGGGTCATATTTTTGCAGTCAAACAGTCATCAGGCATCCATAGACTTCCCCCCGATAACCGGCGGGTCGTCGGGACACCGTTCTCGGTGGATGCCAGCGCCGATCCGGCCCGTGTGGAGTCAGAGCCCTTCATGAAAGACGATAATGTAGAGAGACAATCATCCTACCAGCGCGAAGAGCTGCTCGCCTGTGCCCATGGCGAGTTGTTCGGCCCCGGCAACGCACGCTTGCCGCTGCCCAATATGCTGATGATGGATCGCATCACTCATATCGCCGAAACCGGTGGCAGCCACGGCAAAGGCGAAATCATCGCCGAGTTGGACATTAGCCCGGACCTTTGGTTCTTCGACTGCCACTTCGAAAGCGACCCGGTGATGCCCGGTTGCTTGGGCCTGGACGCCACCTGGCAACTGCTCGGCTTTTACCTGGGCTGGCTGGGCAACCCCGGCCGTGGCCGCGCGCTCGGCGTCGGCCAGGTGAAGTTCTCCGGGCAGGTTCTGCCCACCGCCAAGAAACTTACCTACCAGATCAACATCAAAAGGGTAATCGCCCGCAAACTGACCATGGGGCTCGCCGACGCGGTGGTCTCCGTGGACGGCACGGACATTTACCAGGCCAACGATCTTAAAGTCGGTCTGTTCACCTCGACCGAAGGGTTTTAATTATGCGACGCGTTGTAATCACCGGCCTGGGGATTGTCTCCTGCCTCGGCAACGACGCCGACTCCGTTTCCAGCTCTCTGCGCGAAGGCCGCTCCGGCATCCGCTTCAAAGAGGATTACAAGACGCTCGGTATGCGCAGCCACGTCGCCGGCTGGCCGGACATTGATCTGGAAGCGCTGATCGACCGCAAACCCCGTCGCTTCATGGGCGACGCCGCGGCCTACGCTTATATCTCCATGCAGCAGGCGATCGCCGACAGCGGCCTGCAGGAGAGCGACGTCAGCAACGAACGCACTGGCCTGATCGTCGGCTCCGGCGGGCATTCTTCCCAGAACCAGGTGGAAGCCGCGGACATTGCCCGCGAGCGCGGCGTCAAGCGCGTCGGTCCTTATATGGTCACCCGCGTGATGGCGAGCACCACCTCCGCCTGCCTGGCGACGCCCTTCAAAATCAAAGGCATTAACTACTCGATCTCTTCCGCCTGCGCCACCAGCGCGCACTGCATTGGCAACGCGGTGGAGCAGATCCAGCTCAACAAGCAGGACATCGTGTTCGCCGGCGGCGGCGAAGAGGAACACTGGACCCTGAGCTGTCTGTTCGACGGCATGGGCGCGCTGTCCACCAAATACAACGACGCGCCGGAAACCGCTTCGCGCGCTTATGACGCCAGCCGCGACGGCTTCGTGATCGCCGGCGGCGGCGGCATGGTGGTGCTTGAAGAGTTGGAGCACGCCAAAGCGCGCGGCGCCAGAATCTACGCCGAAGTGGTCGGCTACGGCGCCACCAGCGACGGCCACGACATGGTCGCCCCCAGCGGTGAAGGCGCGGCGCGCTGCATGCGCCAGGCGCTGGCCACCACCGACGGCAAAGTCGATTACATCAATGCGCACGGCACCAGCACACCGGTGGGTGACGTGGCGGAATTGAAAGCGATTCGCGACGTGTTCGGCGACGACGTGCCGGCGATCAGCTCCACCAAGAGCCTCGCGGGGCACAGCCTCGGCGCCGCCGGCGTGCAGGAGGCGATCTACTGCCTGTTGATGATGCGCGACGGGTTTGTCACTGCCTCCGCCAACATCAGCGAACTGGACGACGCCGCCGGCGACCTGCCGATCCTGCGCGAGCGCCTGGACAAGCAACCGGATCTGGTGCTCAGCAACAGCTTCGGCTTTGGTGGCACCAACGCCACGCTGGCGCTGAAGCGCTGGTCGTAAGCTCCTTCGCCCGCCGCAAGCGGTGAGCAAAAAAAGCGTCGGGGCAGCCCGGCGCTTTTTTTATGCTGTCTTCGCTGTTCGCCCGGAAATCTTTTCCAGGGGGCAGGATTCGCAGGACATTGCCCTTGCGAACAACAGGCATGGCGGGGGCCGGATCTCCGGCCGGCTGCGCCGGTTCGCGGTCAGGGACCGCTCCCACAGCGGCGTTGTAGCTAGGCATGAGCTGGACCAGAAATGTTTCGTGGGAGCGGTCCTTGACCGCGAATCGGCTTTGCCAGGCCATCCTCGCCTTTCAGGCTCGGTTCGCGGTCAGGGACCGCTCCCACTGCGGCGTTGTAGCTGGCTGGGTGTGAACCGGACAGCCCTCGGCTGTTCGGAGGCCCGGCCGGTGCTCCCTAGAACTTATGCTCCATGCCCACCGATGCGAGCGTGCCGTCCTGGTCGTCGTTCAAACCACCGGGGTAGCTGATTTTGGCGTCGGATAAGGACACCAGACCATACACCTTGGTGTTTCTGCCCAGCGCGTAATCGGCGCCGCCGGTGGCGGTGGTGTTTTCCAGCCCCAGGTCGTCGCTGTCGAAGCGCGCCGCCTGGGCTTTCAGGGTCAGCCTTGGGGTCATCCGGTAGCCGGCGCTGACCAGATAGCTGGTGCCGTCGGAACGGGACGCCCCGGACAGATCCGGGTCCAGGCGCAGTTGCTCGACCATCGCTCCCAGATCCCACGGACCGAGCTTCACCCCCAGGGCGGCGCGGACCAGATCCAGATCGCCGGCCACCGCCAGGCTGGCCGGTGGCGCGGCCGGGTTCGGCACGTCGATTTCCAGGTAACTGTGTTCATAGGCCAGGGCGCCGTACAGCGAATCGCTCACCCAGGTGGCCGACAGGCCATAGGTGTCGGTGAGGCTGGTCTTGCGGTCGTTATTGGGCGGGTCACCGACTTCGTCGTCTTCGCCAGGGCCCACTTGAGCGCGCAACGTCAGCGCGCCGAAAGCCGGGCTTTCCCAGTTGAGTGTGTTGCTGTTGCGGCGCTGGCCGTAGAACTGGTTTTCCAGATCGGCGGCGGTATTGTTGAACTGATCCACGCGCCCTTCGGCGATTTTCACCAGGCTGTCGTAACGGCCGGCGAACACCTTGCCATAGGGCGTATCCAGCCCGACAAAGCTGTTACGGGTATTGAACGTGTCGTTATCGCCGTCCGCGTCGTAACCGACTTCCAGCTGGTAGATCACGCTCAGCCCGGCCACGTCCAGCGGCTCGCTGCCACGCACGCCAAGGCGCGACGCATTGCTTTCCAGGAACCAGCCATCGCCAAGGGGATTGTCGCCCGCCTGGATGTCATTCAGGCTGCCGGAAAGTTTGTTGTCCGGGTAGTCACCAACGTGATCCAGGCTGACGTTGATACGGCCGTAGAATTCCGGCGCCGCTTGCACCGCCATTGGCAACCCCACCGCCATCACCACTGGCACCATCGGCCACAATGATCGTTTCATCGTCCCTTCTCCCTCGCGAAGTCAGTCGTTCTTGAAGTGGGGACTATATGGCGGTTTTGTGACAATGCCAAATGCTGGGTCGGACGTCGGGCGTCGGGCGTCTGACGCCCGCCGAAAAACAAAAAAAGCCCGCCGTTAAGGCGGGCGAGACGTCACTTGCGTCGAGGAAAAAGGGGCGGCGCCGTCTGGCCGTTCCGCCCAGGGTGTCTGTTGTGATTTAGAACTTGTGCTCCATGCCCACGCCGATGGTGCGGGTCTCGTCGTCGGAGGCGGCAACTTGCTCAAGTTTGAGGTTGTTGTAGTAGGCAAACACTTTGCTGTTCTTGGCCAGCTTGTAGTCCGCGCCCAGGGCATACTGAGTGCCTTCCAGGTCGCTCTGGTCGCCTTCCACCTTGCCGTACTGTGCTTTCAGCTTGAAGCGGTCAATCTTATAGGCGCCGCTGACCACCCAGCTGGTTTCTTCACCGTCCGCTTCGGCTTCTTCGGCCTTCTGGAACAGCGCGCCCAGTTCGAAGACGTCCGCGCTGAGACCGGCCACCACGCGGGTGATGTCGAGCGTCGGGCTCAGGCCGCTTTCGTCAACGATCAGCTCGTCTTCGATGTCTTTGTCATGGGCAATGGCGGCGTAGAAGATGTCCTTTTCCAGGACCAGGGACATGGAGGTGCTGTCCGCCAGACCGTTTTCGTTTTCGCCGTCGTTATCGAAGTCGTCGTTGTCTTCGTTGGGGATGAAAGCCACGTTCAGGGTGAGCATGTCCGCCAGTTTGGGCGTGCTGTACTGAATAATGTTGGAGACGCGGTTTTCACCGGAGGCGATGTTCTTGATGTCGCCATCGAGGTCGTTGAACTGGTCAACGTCCATCTGCGCCACTTTCATCGGGGTATCGAACTTACCGGCTTTCAGGGTACCGAATGCACCCTCCAGGCCACCGAAGATATTGCGCTGCGCGAACGTCTGGCCGTCTTTGTCGCCATCGTCCACGCTGATTTCGAATTCAGCCTGATAAATTGCCTTGAGGCCACCCACGTCCAGGTCGATATCGCCTTTCACGCCGATCCGTGAAGCGTTGCTCTGCAGTTCCCATTCGTCATCGTTATTGGGAGCGCCGGGCGCCGGATCGTAATTCATGTTTTCCAGGGAAAGGTTCACTTTACCGTATACCGTCGGACCATCAGCCAGGGCCATCCCGGGCATTACAATGGCCGCCCCCACAGCGATCGCAAGCAGGTTCTTCTTCATCGGAGCATCTCCTAATCAATCAGGCATTTTTGAAAAAGCAGGATGGATGTTCCGACCGCGTTGCGAACCCGCCCGCCACAACATCCCGATTGCTTGGGAGCGGAGTATGGGCAGAAGGCGTGACGGAAAAGTTTCTCTTATGTGAAGTTTTTATGGCATCGGGAACCACGACCGGACACAGCCGGTCTCAGGCGCGCTTGGGGGCGCCGCCTGGGCGCGGTTTCAGAGTATCAAGAGGCGGACGAGGCCGGCGGGAGGGGCCTCAGGAAGAGGTTTTTTTGGCGAGTTTCCACAGCGCGTCAAGCTGATCTTCGTCGAGGTCGGCCAACGGCGCCTCGGCGACATTCTTCACGCCACGAAAACGGCGCTCGAATTTATCGCTGGCGCGGCGCAGGGCCAGATCCGGGTCCAGTTTCAAATGCCGCGCCAGGTTGACCAGCGTAAACAGCACATCGCCGAATTCGTCTTCCACCGCATCGCGTTCGCCGGTGGCCAGCGCCTGGTCCAGCTCCGCCAGCTCAGCATCGACCTGGGCGCGCACCCGTGGCACTGGATTCTGGCGCCAGTCAAAGCCAACCTTGGCGGCTTTCTTCTGCAGTTTGAGCGCGCGCGGCAGGGCCGGCAGCCCGTCGGGCACGCCGTCCATGGCGCTCGGTCGTTCGCGGCCTTTATCGGCACGCTCGCGCTGTTTGATCGCCTCCCAGTTGTCTTTCACGGCCTGCTCATCGGCGGCGACCTGATCCCCGAACACATGGGGGTGGCGCCGAATCAGCTTTTCGTTGAGCACCGCCACCACCTGCTGGAAATCGAACAACCCCTGCTCGCGCGCCATCTGCGAATGGAACACCACCTGCAGCAGCAGATCCCCCAGTTCCTCACGCAGCTCCGAGTAATCCCGCCGCGCCACCGCCTCCGCCACTTCGAAGGCTTCCTCCACGGTGTACGGCACGATGGTGTCGAAATTCTGCTTCACATCCCAAGGGCACCCGCTCTCGGGATCGCGCAACCGCGCCATGATCGCGAGCAGTTCGGCGATGGGGGCGTCAGGGAAAGGGGATGAAGGGTTGGGCATGAACGGGCTCCGTAGCCGGCTAGAACACGATACAGGGTTCAGGATACAGGATTCAGGCGCGGAAAATGCCGTGGTTTATTGTTCCGCCGTGCCCACGATGCGGGTTCGCGGGCACGGCTTGTCCGGCTAGCGGACACCTGACGCGTTGTATCCTGTATCCTGTATCGCGGCCGACAGGCCGCTTACTGTTTGTAGCGCCGCACTTCGAGCACGCCCTTGAGCTGATCCATCTTGGCGAGCACTTTGCCGAGGCCGCCCAGGGAGCCGATTTCCAGGGTCAGCAGCATGGTGGCGGTGTTGTCCTCGGTGTGCGATTCGGTGTGCACGGCGGTGACGTTGACTTTCTCGTTGGCGAGCACCGCGATCACATCGCGCAGCAGGCCCTGGCGGTCCCAGGCCCGCAGGAAGATGTCCACCGGATAGAAGATGCGATCCGCTTCGCCCCAACTGACCTCGATCACCCGGTTCGGCTCTTCGCCCTGCATGGCGAGCAGGTTATGGCAATCGGCGCGGTGCACGGTGACGCCACGGCCGACGGTGATGAAACCCATTACCTGATCGCCGGGCACCGGCTTGCAGCAGGCCGCCATGTGGGTGAGCAGGTTGCCCACCCCCTGGATGGTGATGTCACCGCTCTCCGAGGCGCGCGGCCGGGCGGGCACGAATTCCAACTCGTGCTGCTGGTGATCCTGGGAAAGCGCCTGGGCCTGGTTGACCACGTGCCCCGGGCGCAGATCACCGGCGCCCAAGGCAGCGAGCACATCCGGGCCACTTTTCAGGTTGAGTTGCGGCGCCAGCGCGTCCAGGTCAATGCGGTCCAGCGCCAGACGCGACATCTCGCGCTCCAGAATCGAACGCCCCTGGGCGATGTGTACGTCGCGATCCTGACGTTTATACCATTGCTGGATGCGCGCCCGGGCCGAGGAGGTGGCCACGTAGCCCAACGACGGCGTCAGCCAGTCGCGGCTGGGGCCGCCCTCTTTGGCGGTCAGGATTTCCACCTGTTCGCCGGTGTTCAAGGCATAGTTGAGCGGCACGATGCGGCCGTTGACCTTGGCGCCCCGGCAGCGGTGCCCGACTTCGGTGTGAATGTGGTAGGCGAAATCCACCGGCGTGGCGCCGGCTTCCAGGTCCACCACGTGGCCTTCCGGGGTGAACACATAGACCCGATCGCTGATCAGACCGTGCTGCAGCTCATTGATCATGGTGTTGGCGTTGTCGCCCAGTTCTTCGTGCCACTCCAGCACCTGGCGCAGCCAGGCGATGCGCTGTTCGTAGGCATTGCTCTTGCGGCCGGACTTGCTGCCTTCCTTGTAGCGCCAGTGCGCGCACACACCCAGCTCCGCCTCTTCGTGCATATCGAAGGTGCGGATCTGCACTTCCAGCATCTTGCGCTCAGGCCCCACCACCGCGGTGTGCAGGCTCTGGTAGCCGTTTTCCTTGGGGCTGGCGATGTAGTCGTCGAACTCCTTGGGCACGTGCTTCCACAGGGAATGGGCGATGCCGAGGGCGGCGTAGCAATCGCGCACTTCATCCACCAGCACGCGCACGGCTCGCACGTCGTAGACCTCGCCGAAGTCCAGGTGCTTTTTCTGCATCTTCCGCCAGATGCTGTAGATGTGCTTGGCGCGACCGTAGACCTGGGCGCCCTTGATGCCATTGCGCTCCAGATGGCCGCGCAAATCCTCGATCACCTGATCGATGTATTGCTCACGGTCGAGGCGTTTTTCATCGAGCAGCTTGGCGATCTTCTTATAGGCGCCGGGCTGCAGATAGCGGAACGACAGGTCCTCCAGCTCCCATTTCAACTGACCCACGCCCAGGCGGTGGGCGAGCGGCGCGTAGATGTCGAAAATCTCACGGGCGACTTTCTGCTGGCGCTCCGGCTCCGATTCCTTGACCGCGCGGATGATCACGGTGCGCTCCGCCAGCTTGACCAGCGCCACGCGCACGTCGTCGACCATCGCCAGCAGCATTTTGCGTATATTGTCGAGCTGGCCATCCTGCTGGCCGAGCACCGCTTTGCGGGTTGGATTCAGGGCGGTGCCGATGGCGGCCATGCGCAGCACGCCCTCGATCAGCAGGGCCACCGCCGAGCCAAACTCTTTTTCCACGTCCGGCAACGAAAGCTGCCCCTCGCGCACCGCCCGGTACAACACCGCCGCCGGCAGCGCTTCGGCATCGGCGCCGAGATCGGCGAGCACGTCGGCCATTTCCAGGCCGATCGCCAGGCAACCCTTGCCATAGGGCCAACGCGCGCCCGCCGCCTCACCGGCGCGCTCGCACTGCTCGGCGCGGGCACAGGCGCGCTCAAGGGCATCGCGATCGCGCACCGCGACCCGCGCGCTGAGCTGCTCCAGCCAGGGGTGCCAGTCGTGAGCGGTGGCTTCCACGGGGGTCTGACGGCGCACGGTTACCATGATGATTCCCTGTTAGTAGTGCTGAGAGGTCGCATGTTTGTGCCCTCTTTTGCTTCCTTTGCCCGCTGGCGGGTTCGGCGCGCTGCCGCTCAGCGGCGCTGAAACACAGCGATCGATTCCACATGGGCGGTGTGGGGGAACATGTCCATCACCCCCGCCGCTTCCATGCGGTACCCCAAGGCCACCAGTTCACCCGCGTCGCGGGCCAGGGTGGCCGGGTTGCAAGAGACGTAGACCAGCCGTTCGGCCCCGAAATGGGGCATCATCCGCACCATTTCAAGCGCGCCGCTGCGCGGCGGGTCGAGCAGCACCCGATCGTAGCGCTGATCGGCCCAGGGCTGGCCCCGTGGCGGCCGTTCCAGGTCCCAGGCGTGGAACTCCAGGTTATCCAGACCGTTGCGGCGGGCGTTCTCGTACCCGCGCTCGACCATGGCGTTGCTGCCTTCCACGCCGACCACGCGGGCCGCCCGGCACGCCGCCGGGATGGTGAAGTTGCCCAAGCCACAGAACAGATCGAGCACCCGGTGGTCCGCCTGCACCTCCAGCAAATCCAATGCCAAAGGCACCATGCGCCGGTTAATGTCCGCGTTCACCTGGGTGAAATCGGTGGGGTGGAACGCCAGCTCCACATCACCGCCATCGCGCCACGCGCCGGGGTGCCGATAATGCAAGCGCGGTGGCTCTTCGCCCTGCGGCGCCGGCCACACCCGGTGCACGGTGCTTTCGTTGCCCGGTTGCAAATACAGCTGCAGATCGCGCTGGCGACAAAAAGCCACCAGCTTTTCCTGATCGGCGGCGGGCAGCGGATCAAGATGCCGGAACAGCAAGGCCACGGCGTCGTCGCCACGCGCCACTTCGATCTGCGGAATGCGCCGGCGGCTTTCCAGGCCGTCAATCAGCGCGCGCAGCTCCAGGAGCCGATGCCCGGCCTCGGGGATCAGCACCTCGCAACGGCTCAGGTCGGCCAGCAGGCTGTTGCGCTTTTCGCGGAACCCCACCAGCGTTTCGCCACGGGCCTCGACGAACTTGGCACCCAGGCGCGCCTTGCCACGGTAGCCGGTCAGCGGCCCAGTGAGCGGTGCCAGCCAGGCGTCCGGCTGCAGACGCCCAAAATGGGTGAACTGCTCTTCCAGCACCGCCTGCTTGCGTTGAATCTGCGTGTCCGGGGCCATGTGCTGCAAGCTGCAACCACCACAGATAGTGCTGTGCGCGCAGGGCGGCTCGACCCGGTCCGGGGAGCGTGTCAGCACCTCCACGGAACGGCCTTCATCGAACTTGCCGCGCATGAAGGTGTATTTGAACATGACCCGCTCACCGGGCAGGGCGTTCTCGATAAAGGTGGTTTTTCCATCCAATCGGGCGATGCCGCGGCCGTCGTGGCTGAGGCTTTCGATCACCGCCTCCACCGGAGTTTCCGGCAGCATTTTCTTGCGACGTCTGGCCATGAGGGGTGGTCTCTAATGCTTGAGTGCGCCGTCAGGCCAGTGGCCGACGCGGCGGCGCGGATTGTATAGCGTCCGACGTCTGACGTCAGACGTCGGACGCCTTCTGCCAGGCGTCGAGGAACGCCAGGAAATGCGGCTGTGCTTCCTGTTGCAGATATTCGCGCAACAGGGTCAGTTCCTGCTCGTAGCCACTGGCGTCGATTTCCCCGCGCATCAGTTGAAAGCGCAGAAACACCAGCCAGGTATTGAGCACGTCGGTTTCGCAGTAATCGCGAATACCTTTGAGATCGCCGTCCTGGAAGGCGTCGAACACCTTGGCGCCGCTCATGCCCATCTTGCCGGGAAATCCCAGCAGCGAGGCGATCTGGTCCAGCGGTGCGTTGGCGCGGTTGTTGAACATCGCCAGTTGTTCCATCAGGTCCAGGTGGCGCTGGTGAAATCGACTCAAGTAGTTGTTGAAGCGGAAACTGGTGTCCTCGTTGCCGGTCTCCCAGAAACGGCGCGCCACCACGCCGTGCTTGAGCGCCCGGTAGTTGAGCAC
Organism: Alloalcanivorax mobilis; assembly: GCF_002864685.1. Lineage (GTDB taxonomy): Bacteria > Pseudomonadota > Gammaproteobacteria > Pseudomonadales > Alcanivoracaceae > Alloalcanivorax > Alloalcanivorax mobilis. Next base: position 142,035 of record NZ_NMQZ01000007.1, on the reverse strand, counting down.
CGGCAAATCAAAACCGCCGCCGTTCCAACTGACGATCTGCGGCGTGAACCGCTCGATGCCATCGTAGAAGCGCTCGATCAGCTCTTTCTCGGTGCTGTTCTCATCGCCCAGGGACCAGACCTTGAGGCCCTGAGTGGAGCGCAATACCACCGAGATCGCCACCACCCGGTGCAGATGCAAGCGCAGGAATTCGGAACCGTTCTCCTGGCGACGCAGATTGAACAACGCGCTGGCGGTGTCCTTGTCGCTGAGCCCGTCCAGGTCGTAGAGCCGGCGGCCGCCATCCAGATCGGGGATCGTTTCGATGTCAAAGACCAGCACATTCATCATGCGTCGCCGTCCGCGCTGAACACACCGGTGGAGAGATAGCGATCACCCCGGTCGCAAACGATCGCCACGATCACGGCGTTTTCCAGCGTTTCGCTGAGGCGCAGCGCGCCCGCCACGGCGCCGCCGGAGGACACCCCGCAAAAGATGCCCTCTTCCCGGGCCAGCCGGCGCATGGTGTGCTCGGCCACGTCCTGTTCCATGTCGATCACCTGATCCACCCGCGACGCATCGTAGATGCTCGGCAGGTAGGCCTCCGGCCAGCGGCGGATGCCGGGAATCGAGGCGCCGTCGGTGGGTTGCAGGCCGACCACCTGGATCGCCGGGTTCCGCTCTTTCAGGTACATGCTGCAGCCCATGATGGTGCCGGTGGTGCCCATGGAGCTGACGAAATGGGTGATCCGCCCGTCGGTGTCGCGCCAGATTTCCGGGCCGGTGCTCTGATAATGCGACAGCGGGTTGTCCGGGTTGGCGAACTGGTCCAGCACCGTGCCTTCCCCGCGCGCCTGCATCGCCTGGGCCAGGTCGCGGGCGCCTTCCATGCCCTCTTCCTTGCTCACCGAAATCAATTCGGCGCCGTAGGCGGCCATGGCGTCGCGGCGTTCCTGGCTCTGGTTGGCGGGCATGATCAGCTTCATCTTGTAGCCGCGCATCGCCGCCGCCATCGCCAGGGCAATGCCGGTGTTGCCGCTGGTGGCCTCGATCAGGGTGTCGCCGGGCTTGATCTCGCCGCGCTGCTCCGCTTTGACGATCATGTTCAGGGCCGGGCGGTCCTTGACGGAACCGGCGGGGTTATTGCCTTCCAGTTTGACCAGAAGGGTATTGCTCGTATTCCCCGGCAGGCGCTGCAGGCGCACCAAAGGCGTGTTGCCCACCGTGGATTCAATGGTCTTATTGGTCATGGGGCGCATTGTAGCCCATGGCGAGAGCTCTGGCAGTAGCGGCAAACTCCGGCATAATGGCGGAAAAACCACGCCGCCCTGGCTCTGTCCGCCGGGCCGCCGATACCCAGGGGACCAATGGCCCGCTCCAGCCTGCGCAACCGCATCATGGCGATGACCGCCCTGCCCGCCTTCCTGGCGGCCATGATTGTCGGCGGCTATACCCTGATCACCCGCATTCAGGACGTGCGCGAAAACAACGCTCACCGCCAACAGCTGATCGTGGACAGCTTCGCCAGCCGCCTGCAGGCGCTTGGCGCGGACCAGCGCGCCGCCAGCGAGGCTCTGCTGCGCGAACTGCTGGAACAGCCCGACGTGCGCGCCGCCACGCTGCTCGACCCGGCGGCCGGCTGGCAATTGCACGCCGGCCCGCGGCTGCGCCCAGTGCAAGAGGCACAGCCACTGGGCAACGGCGGCAAACGGCTGCGCACCGATTCCAGCTGGCAGTTGGTGCGCACCCTGCCCGGCGCCGGCCAGCGGCTGTTCACGGTGGAATTCGCCCGCCAGGGCCAATACGTGCAGATCCTGGAAGCGGTGTTGACCATGGTGGGCGTGCTGGCACTGCTGATGCTGCTGGCGCTGGTGCCCGCCGCCCACCTGTCACGGCAGCTCACCCGGCCGGTGCGCACCATGATCGAAAGCGTGCGCCGGGTGCGCGACGGCGATCTGAGCCCGCCGCCCGCCACCGGCGCCCAGGGCGAGCTCAGAGATCTGGACGACGCCATCGGCCATATGGTGGCAGCCCTGAACGACGCCCAGGCCGAGCTGCAACAGAATGTCGACCAGGCCACCCAGGATCTGCGCGAGACCCTGGAAACCATCGAGATCCAGAACATCGAGCTGGACATGGCCCGCAAAGAGGCCCTCAAGGCGAGCCAGATCAAGTCGGAGTTTCTCGCCAACATGAGCCACGAAATCCGCACGCCGCTCAACGGCATTATTGGCTTTACCCGGTTACTGCAACGCTCGGAGTTGTCCAACGGCCAGCGCGATTACCTGGCGACGATCCGCAAGAGCGCCGAATCCCTGCTGTCGATCATCAATGACATCCTCGACTTCTCGAAAATCGAGGCGGGCAAGCTGTCCCTGGAACACATCCCGCTGGATCTGCACGACATTATCGAAGAGGTGCAGACGATGCTGGCGCCGATGGCCCAGGAGCGGGGTCTGGAGCAGGCGGCGATCATTTACACCGATGTGCCCACCCGGCTGCTTGGCGACCCGTTGCGCATTCGCCAGGTGCTGACCAACCTGGTCAGCAACGCGATCAAATTCACCGAGCGCGGCTCGGTGGTGGTGCGCGCCATGCTCGAGGAGAGCCGTGGCGCCGAGTCGGTGATCAAGATCACCATCACCGACACCGGCAATGGCCTGCCCGAAGACGCCCGCAAGACCCTGTTCAGCGCCTTCACCCAGGCCGATCAGACACCGCGCCGGCGCGAGGGCGGCACCGGCCTGGGGCTGGCGATCTCCAAACGGCTGGTGGAGGGCATGGGCGGCGAGATCGGCGTCGACAGCAGCAGCGGGCGCGGCTCCACCTTTTGGTTCAGCCTGCGCGCGGAACGCGACCCGGGCACCGAAGCGGAGGCGCCTCCTCGCGCCCTGCAAACCCTGCGCGTCACCCTGGTGGAAGCCAACGAGCACGCCCGCCTGGGCCTGTACCATATGCTCAGTGGCTGGCGCATGCGGGTGTCCGAGCTGCAAGCCCTGGATGTGCTGGCCAGCCAGTTGCAGAACGGCACGCCGCCACGTTGCGATTTCTATGTACTGGGCGTGCCCGCCTCCAGCCGCAACCCGGCGCACCTGGCGCCCTTGATCCGCCGGCTGGCGGCCAGCACCGGCACACCGGTTCTGGTGCTGGCCGGCAACGGCGACCCGCTGGCGGGCAGCCTCAGCGAGCTGGAGGGCGCCTGCCGGGTGCTTGGCAAGCCCGCCACCCGCCGCCGTTTACGCGACGCTCTGCTTGATCTCGGACAATTGGAAACAACGGCGCCGACGCAGACCGCCAGCGCCACGCCCTACAGCAGCGCCCGGGTCCTGGTGGTGGACGATCACCCCGGCAACCTGAAACTGGCGCAGGTCTTTCTTGAAGAGATGGGCGTGCGCGTTACCCCCTGCACCAGCGGCGCCAAAGCCGTCGAGGTGTTTTCTCCGGAGCACTTCGATCTGGTGTTCATGGACGTGCAAATGCCCGGCATGGACGGCCTGGAAACCACCCGGCGGCTGCGCCAATCGGAATCCGGGGACACCCACACACCGATCATCGCCCTGACCGCCCATGCCCTGGAAAGCGAGCGGCGCACCCTGCTCGACTCGGGCATGGACGACTACCTCACCAAGCCGATCACCGAAACGCAATTGCGTCACACACTGGAACGCTGGGTGGCCCGCGGCGCCGCCGCGGCCATCACCGCACCGGCGCCGGCGCCGGCGGACACCCCCTCCGAAAGCAGCCCGGCCCCGGACCAGGTGGTCGACCACGCCCTCGGCCGCCGCCGCGCTGGCGGCCGCGAGCAACTGGCCCAGGACATGTTCGCCATGCTGCTCTCCAGCCTGGACCAGGACGCCCCCGGCATCAGCGCCCTGGCTGAAGCCAATGATCGCGGCGCCCTTCTTGAGCGCGTTCACCGCCTGCACGGCGCGACCCGCTACTGCGGCACGCCGCGCCTGGAACACGCCGCTCGCGCCCTTGAAGAAGGCCTCAAAAAAGACGTCGCCGACAGCCCCCTGGAACGCCTCGTCGCCACCCTGCTCGCCGAGATCGAAAGCGTCCGCCAGGCGGGCCAGGCGCAAGGGGTTTGAACGCACGGGAACAGGGAGAGGCTGTGCCATCGGCGAAGCCACGCTCCGGGGAGAGCGGCTTCAAGCTGCAAGCTTCAACCCGCAAGGGGCCGCTGATACAGAGCCGCTTTCTTAGCTTGAGGCTTGAGGCTTGTAGCTTGTAGCCCGTCCACCAACCCGAACTGTTCCCTGCTCCCCTAAGCCCCATCAATCACCGCGCGCATGGCGCGGACGGCTTCATCGAGGCCGGTGAACAGGGCGCGGGCGATCAGGCCATGGCCGATGTTCAGTTCATGGATGCCGCTGATGGCGGCGATGGCGCGGGTGTTGTGGTAGTGCAAGCCGTGGCCGGCGTTGACGATCAATCCGTTTTCGCAGCCTTGATCAACGGCGCGGCGGATGCGCTCCAGCTCTCGGGCAACGGTGTTGGTGTCTTGCGCGTCGGCGTAGTGGCCGGTGTGGATCTCAATGGCGGGCGCGCCGCAACGCACGGCGGCGTCGATCTGCGCCGGGTCGGCGTCGATAAACAGCGACACCTGAATCCCGGCCTCGCCCAATTGCTCACAACACGCCTTGATCCACGCTTCGTTGCCCACCACGTCCAGACCGCCCTCGGTGGTCAGCTCCTCGCGTTTCTCCGGCACCAGGCAGCTGTGCGCCGGGCGCACCCGCCGGGCGATGGCGATCATCTCCTCGGTGGCGGCCATCTCCAGATTCATGCGCGTCTGCAGGGTGGCGGCCAGCAGCTCCACGTCGCGGTCCTGAATGTGGCGCCGGTCCTCGCGCAAATGCACGGTAATGCCATCGGCCCCGGCCTGCTCCGCCACCAGCGCCGCCTGCACCGGTTCCGGGTAGCGGGTGCCACGCGCCTGCCGCACGGTGGCGATGTGGTCGATATTAACGCCAAGCAGAACGGAGGACGACATGGGGGCACCTTGGGTTGATTGCGGGGGCCTTATGATACCGGAACATGAGGGAGGGAACAGGGAACAGTCAGGCTCACGCCGGGTTTCGATTCCGGTGTGGGAGCGGTCCTTGACCGCGAAGGGGCTTTGCCAGGCCCGCGGCTTTCAAACGCCGCCACGAAACAATTCGCGGCTGCGCAGGGGGCGTCCGCCCAGATGGGGCTCGAGGGCTTCACGCAACAGGGTTTTGGCGAGGCGGCGCAGGTCGTCGTTCCAGCGGTCGTCGGCCAGCGCCAGCAGCCGTTCACCGGGGTAGCCCTGCGGGTCGATCATCAGGCCCTGTTCGGGGACCCAGCGGTACAGGCCGTCCGGGTCCAGCGGCTGACCGTCGACGTCATGATCGAGCACCAGGCCGTAGCCGATGTCCTCGAGCAGCACCATTTCGAAACGGCGCAGGCTGATATCCAGAGGAGTGTCACCGGCCAGGCCGGCCAGGGTGCGTTGGTAGGCGGGCCAGAGATCCGGGTGCGGGTCGTCGCGGTGCAGAAGGCGCACCAGCAGCTCGTTGATATAGAAGCCGCAGTAAAGCGCGTGACCGGCCAGCGGCATGGCCGGGCCGCGAGGCTCGGCCTGGCGCAGGGTAAACAGTTCCCCACCGCCGGCTTTCAGCTCCACCCAGAGCGGCCGGAACGGCGCCAGCAACGGATTCTTGCGGCCACCCCGGGCGACCACGCCGACGCGGCCGTGCTCGGGCAGGAACAGATCCAGAATCAGGCTGGTGTTGCGGAACGGATGCCGGTGCAGCAGCCAGGCGGGGGAGTGCGCGGACGCCTTCATGCCACGCCTCGGTGGCGCGGCGCCAGGAAACGCCGTCTAGTTTTGCCGGTCGTCATAGCCCAGCGAGCGCAGCGCCCGTTCGTCGTCGGACCAGCCGGCTTTGATCTTGACCCACAGGGTCAGCATCACCTGACGCTCAATCAGGTTCTCGATGTCCTGGCGGGCCTGCATGCCGATTTTCTTGATGCGGTCACCGCCCTCACCGATCAGAATTTTCTTCTGGCCACGGCGCTCCACCAGAATGGTGGCGGCGATCTCGGTCACTTTGGGGCCGTCCTGCCAGAGGTCGATTTCCACGGTCATCTGGTGGGGCAGTTCCTGGCCGAGCTGGCGCACCACTTTTTCGCGGATGATCTCGGCGACCATAAAACGCAGGCTGCGGTCGGTGAGCTGGTCTTCATCAAACCAGAACTCGCCTTGCGGCAGCCGTTTGGCGATCGCCACTTCCAGTTCTTCCAGGTTGTGCCCGCCCAGGGCGGACACCGGGATCAACTCGGCGAACGCGCGCCGCTCACCCAGCGCCTGCAAGTGCGGCAACAGCACGCTTTTGTCCTCGACCTGATCGACCTTGTTGACCACCAGGATCACCGGGGTATCGCCGGCGCGCTCCAGCAATGACAACACGTGCTCGTCGCCTTCGGTCCATTTGGTGGAATCGACCATGAAGCAGATCAGGTCCACGCCGGAGAGCGCCGACATGGCGGCCTCGTTCATGCTGCGGTTGAGCGCCCGGCTCTGGCCGCTGTGCAAGCCCGGGGTATCGGCGAACACGATTTGATAGTGCTCGCGGGTCAGAATGCCGTGGATACGGTGGCGGGTGGTCTGCGGTTTGCGCGAGGTGATGCTCACCTTCTGGCCGAGCAGGTGGTTCATCAGGGTGGATTTGCCCACATTGGGGCGGCCGACAATGGCCACCAAACCGCAGTGGCGGGCTTCGGCGTCGCTCATAGATTCTGCTCCAGCCAGCTTAGCGCCTGTTCGGCGGCCTGCTGTTCGGCGCGCCGGCGGCTGGGGCCACCGGCGACGAATTCCCGCTGCAACTCCGGCAGCGCGCATTTCACTTCAAAGGTCTGTTTGGGGGCCTGGCCGGTCACCGCCAGCACCTCGTACAACGGCAGCTCATGTTTGCGCGCCTGCAGCCATTCCTGCAACCGGGTTTTCGCGTCCTTACGCGCGCTTTGCGGCGAAATGGCCTCCAGGCGTTCGGCGAACCAGCCCAGCACCACCCGTCGGCAGGCTTCCTCGCCGCCATCGATGACCATGGCGCCGATCAACGCTTCCAGCGCGTCGGCGAGGATCGAATCACGCCGGTTGCCGCCGCTTTTCAACTCGCCGCCGCCGAGAATCAGGTATGCCCCCACACCCAGTTCCCGGGCCACCTCGGCGAGCGTCTGGCCACGCACCAAGGAGGCGCGCATGCGGGTGAGCTGGCCTTCCGCCGCTTCCGGAAAACGATGAAACAATTCAGTGGAGATGATCTGGCTGAGCTGGGCGTCGCCGAGAAATTCCAGCCGCTCGTTGTTGCTGCGGCGGCTGACGCTGCGGTGGCTGAGCGCCAGCTCCAGCATGTCTGGATCGTGAAAGGTGTAGCCAAGACGGCGGCAGAGGCGGGCCCGGTCATCCATCACTGAGTCATGTTCTTGGTGAAATCGTCTTCGAAGTGCATCACCACGGATACGTTGTAAAACAGGGGCTGTCGCACTTCGTAATCGACGCCGACCACCAGTTCGCCGCCTTCCTTGTCGATCTCCAGATCATTGGCACTGATCGCGGTGACCTGATTGATGGTGAACCGTTTGCTCAGGGCATTGCGCACTTCGCGCTCGGACATCAGCGCGCTCTGGCTGTCTTCCAGCAACGAGGTGATCGCCGATCGGATGGTGTTGTATTCCATGTAGGCCGGCACCATGCGGAACGCGGCGGTGCCGAACACCGCCAGCACGATCATCACCACCACCCAGCCCAGCAGTGACAACCCGCGTTGCCGCGAGCGCGCCGCGAACGCCTGGCCAACCTTCCCCAAAGGCTGCGTTTTCACTTTTTATTCTCCACCTGATCAATGCCGCCATTGCGGGAGAAGCTGGGCAGGGAGAAGATCGGATCCCAGTGCATCCAGATCAGAAATGCCTGGCCCACCACCAGCTCTTCCGGCACGAAACCCCAAAAGCGGCTGTCGTTGCTGTTGTCGCGGTTGTCACCCATGACGAAGTAGGCGCCTTCCGGCACGGTCCATTCGCCCTGGGTGCGACGCGGGATTTCCGGCTCTCCGCTGAACGGATTGACCGGCCCTTCCTGCCAGATCAAATGCCTGGCCTCGCCCAGTGTTTCCACGTATTCGCGACGCCAGACCCGGCTGTTTTTCAGTTCGTTGACCCGCTCACGCTGCACCTGCTCGCCGTTCACGTAAAGCACGTTGTCACGCACTTCAATGTGATCGCCGGGCAGCCCCACCACTCGCTTGATAAAGTTCTGGGCGGTGTTCTGCGGGAACTTGAACACCATCACATCACCGCGCTCCGGCTCGCCGGTGGGGATGATTTTGGTGTTGGTCACCGGCAGGCGCAGGCCATAGGCGAACTTGTTGACGAGAATAAAATCATGGACTTGCAGCGTAGGCAACATGGAGCCGGAGGGAATGGTGAACGGTTCCACAATGAAAGAGCGAATCACCAGCACCACCAGAAACACCGAGATCAGCGAGTTCGAGGTTTCCACCATGCTGGCGGTGGCGCCGGGGCGCCGGCGCAGCTTGAACACACGATCCGCCAACCAGATCAGCACCGTTACCAGCAGCGCCAGGGTCAACCAGAATCCGACATCGATATCCATCAATCATCCACCTTGAGTACGGCAAGAAAGGCTTCCTGTGGAATCTCCACGTTGCCCACCTGCTTCATGCGCTTTTTGCCTTCTTTCTGCTTCTGCAGCAGTTTCTTTTTACGCGACACGTCGCCGCCGTAACACTTGGCGGTAACGTTCTTGCGCAACGCCTTGACGGTCTGGCGGGCGATGATCTTGCTGCCGATCGCCGCCTGGATGGCCACGTCGAACATCTGCCGGGGCACCAGTTCCTTCATCTTTTCGATCAATACGCGGCCACGATGGGCGGAGTGATCCAGGTGGCAGATCATCGCCAGGGCATCCACCTTATCGCCATTGATCAGCACGTCCACCTTAACCAGTTTGGTGGTCTGGAACCGCTCGAAGGTGTAATCCAGGGAGGCGAAGCCACGGCTGGCGGATTTGAGCCGATCAAAGAAATCGAGCACCACCTCGGCCATCGGGATGTCGTAGGTCAGCGACACCTGCTTACCCAGGTACTGCATGTTTTTCTGTTCGCCACGGCGGTCCACGCACAGGCTGATCACATTGCCGACGAATTCCTGGGGCACCAGGATATTGACGCGCGCCACCGGCTCGCGGAATTCCTCGATCTTATTGCCTTCGGGCAGATCGGAGGGGTTGTCCACGTAGATGGTGGAACCGTCGCTGAGCAGCAACTCATAAACCACCGTGGGCGCGGTGGTGATCAGGTCCATGTCGTATTCGCGCTCAAGCCGCTCGTGGATGATCTCCATGTGCAGCATGCCGAGAAAACCAACGCGGAAACCAAAGCCCAGGGCATCCGAGGTTTCCGGCTCGAAAAACAGCGAGGCGTCGTTGATCGACAGCTTGGAAAGGGCATCGCGGAAGTCGTTGTAGTCGTCCGCGTTGACCGGGAACATACCGGCGTAGACCTGCGGCTTGACCTTCTTGAAGCCGGGCAGCGCTTTCACATCCGGAGTTTTGGCGTGGGTCAGGGTGTCACCCACCGGGGCGCCGTGGATGTCCTTGATGGTGGCGCTCACCCAACCCACTTCGCCAGCCTCGAGCATTTTGGTCTCGGTGCGCTTGGGGGTGAAGATGCCCAGGCTGTCGACCACATGGGTCTGGCCGGTGGATTTCACGTGAATCTTGTCGCCCTTGCGCAGCCGGCCGTATTTGACCCGCACCAGCGAGATCACGCCCATGTAGTTGTCGAACCAGGAATCGATGATCAGCGCCTGCAGGTGATCCTCGCGGTTGCCTTCCGGCGCCGGGATGCGCTCCACCAGCTGTTCCAGCAGGTCGTCCACGCCGACCCCGGTCTTGGCCGAGACCCGGCAGGCGTCGGTGGCATCCAGGCCGATGATCTCTTCGATCTCGTGGATCACCTGATCCGGCTCCGCCTGGGGCAGATCAATCTTGTTCAGTACCGGCAGCACTTCCAGGTTCTGCTCGATGGCGGTGTAGCAGTTGGCCACCGACTGGGCCTCCACGCCCTGGGCGGCGTCCACCACCAACAGCGCGCCTTCGCAGGCGGCCAGCGACCGCGATACCTCGTAGGAGAAATCCACGTGGCCCGGGGTATCGATGAAGTTGAGCTGGTAGGTCTCGCCATTACGGGCGGTGTAATGGAGCGTGACGCTCTGGGCCTTGATGGTGATACCACGCTCACGCTCCAGATCCATGGAGTCCAGCACCTGCTCCTTGAGCTCACGATCACTGAGCCCCCCGCAGACCTGGATAAACCGATCCGCCAGGGTGGATTTGCCGTGGTCGATGTGGGCAATGATGGAGAAGTTGCGAATGTGCGTAATGTCGGTCACAAATGTCCGCCAAAGATGGAAACAGTGGGCCGCGATTCTATCGGATCGGGGCCGCGCTGAATAATCCTGTTTGCCGGAAAACGCGGCGATCGGGCAGCGCCGGCCACCGCAGGGGCGAATTCACCCCTGCGGTGCGCCATGATCGCGCCGCTTACGGCTGCTGGCTGAGTTTGAGGGCCAGGAAACGGGCGTTGCCCTGGCGGTTGATCAGCGCCGCCACGGTGCCTTCCTTGGGCAGTTCAGCGACAATCTTCTTGTAGCTCTGGGCGTCCTTGACCGGTTTGCCATTAAGGCTGACCAGCAGATCACCGCTGGCGACGCCGGCACTGGCGGCGGGCCCGTCACCGGCTTCGGTGACAATCACGCCGCTTTGCGCCTCCAGACGCTGCAATTCCGCCGCGCTGGCGGTGCGCACCGCCAGACCCAGCGCGTTGCTGGTCTGCCCGGGTTGGCCGGCGGAACCGCTGTTCATGGCCTGTTGCGGGTTTTTTGGCAGCTCACCGAGTTTGACGTCCAGGGTCTTTTCTTCGCCGTCGCGCATCACTTTCATTTCCGCTTCGCTGCCGGCCTTCATCGAGCCCACCAGCTTGGGCAGCTCGGCGGAACGCTCGATGGCGCGGCCGTCGAACGAGAGGATCACATCACCGGCTTCCAGGCCGGCTTCCGCCGCCGGGGAGTCTTCCTGGACCTGCGCCACCAGCGCCCCCATCGGGCGCGGCAAGCCGAAGGATTCCGCCAGATCGCGATCCACTTCCTGAATCAGCACGCCCAGCCAGCCACGGCTGACCGAGCCGTTTTCCTTAAGCTGGTTGACCACGTTCATGGCCAGATCAATGGGGATCGCGAAGCTCAGCCCCATGTAGCCGCCGGAGCGGCTGACGATCTGCGAGTTGATGCCCACCACCTGGCCGCGCAGGTTGAACAGCGGCCCACCGCTGTTGCCCGGGTTGATCGCCACGTCGGTCTGAATGAACGGCACATAGTTGTCGGTGGGCAGGCTGCGGCCCTTGGCACTGACGATGCCGGCGGTCACCGAGCTGTCAAAACCAAAAGGCGCGCCGATGGCGAGCACCCACTCGCCGACCTTAAGGGCATCGGAGGAGCCGATGTCCACCACCGGCAGATCCTTCGCTTCCACCTTGATCAGCGCCAAATCGCTCTGTTCGTCGGAGCCCACCACCTTGGCGTCCAGCTCGCGGCGGTCCTGCAGGCGCACCACGATCTCATCGGCATTGCCGACCACGTGGTAGTTGGTCAGCACGTAACCGTCGCTGGAAATGATAAAGCCCGAGCCCAGGGATTCCACATCGCCCTGGGGCGGCATGCCACCACCGGGGCCGCCGGGGCCGCCGCCGAATTCATCGAAAAAGCGGCGCAGCATTTCCGGCATGCGCTGCATTTGCGCCTGCTTGTCGTTGTTTTTGTCCGGGTGGGTGACGGTGCTGATGTTGACCACCGCGTCGCCCTCTTTTTCCACCAGGGCGGTGAAATCAGGCAGGCCGGAGACCAGCGGCTTGGCGTCTTCGGGCTGGCTCTGCCGGGCCACCGGCTCACTATTGTCGGTGCTAGCGTTATTGTCCTTGCCCGCGCTGTCGTTGTTCTGGCCGCAGGCGGCCAGCAGCCCCAGCGACAACAGCACCACCAGCAACGTTTGCGTATTGGTCCGAAACTTCCCCATGAAAGGCTCCCTTGTGTTTGCCATTTCAATCTTTGTGAGCCATCACGGCTCCCCGGAGTGCCGCCGACGGCGGCACCGAATCATTGAATCTGGATGATCGACTCACCGGCGCGGGAGCGGCCCAGGACCACCGGCTGATCGGCAGGCCTGGGGGCGCCGGTGGCGCGCCAGCGATTGCACAAAAATCCCAACGCCAACCCGGCGACGCCGAAGGCGGCCGCGCCGTCGAACGGCAGCGGCAGCGCACTGCCCAACAGAGCGCCGGCGAACAACAACGCCATCGGCAGGCCATACACCCACAGGGCACCGCGCAGCAGCGCGCCCTCGGGAATGCCGACCACGACGGTATCGCCCTCATTGAAATCGGTTAACGCGCGCTCGCTGGCCACGCGCAGCCGCGCCCGCTGGCCAGCGGAGGCGTGATTGATCAGACGGTGGCCGCAGCCCGAACGGGCCTGACAGGATGAACAGGTACTGGCACGCACGGTTTCCACCCAGATCGCACCGGGCTCCCGTGCCACCACGCGCCCGTGCTCTTCGATCATGGCCGGGGTCCGTGACTCATCGCGCCGGCGCCGGGCTCAAACGCACCGCCTGCATGACCCGCTCGGCGGTGGGCTGGGGGATTTCGCCGATCAGACTGACCAGATAGCTTTGGCCGGCCACGTCCAGGTGGCGGCTGATCGCCACCGTGGGCCCGACCCGGCTGACGCCCTCTTCCACCTGCTCGGTGTCGACCGCTTCGACGAACACCGTGAAGGTCGCCAGGCCGTCGCTGAAGCTCTGCGCCGCCACCGGCGCACGCTGCTCGCCGACCCGGCGCCAGTCGCGGTCCACCGCTTCGAAACCGCCGGGCAGCCACGAGGCCTGCACGCGGACCCGATCGGATTGCGACGCCGGCACGTTTTCCAGGGCGCGCTCGGACAACACCTTGGGCACCTGGAAGTCGGCGCGGTTCAGCGCCGGATCAAGGTTCAGAGTGACGAACTCGACGCGCTCAAGGGCCATGCCGCCGGCGTCCACCATTTCTGATTTGAGCATCAGATAGCTTTCGTCGTCGATCCACAAACGGTAGCCATAGCGGTGGTTGTCCAGCGGCGCCACGCGCATGCGCGTGGCCGCCCGGCCGGCCACGCGGCCGTCGCCGTCGACCAGAACATTGTATTGATCGGGAATCGAGCTGGAGAGGCGGTCGCGGAAGGTGAGTAGATCGGTGCCGCCATCGGTGATCCGCGTCAGGGTGCCGTTGGGGTGCAGCGCGACCAGCTCATCGCCGAGGCGCAGCACCTCCACCAAGCGGCCATCAAGGTGGGTCAGACGCTGGTATTCCTCACCGTCGAACACCGCGTGGCGCACCTCCATGGTGCTCACTTCGGCGCCGAACTGGTAGAGAAAGCGTCCTTGATAATCCAGGCCCTTGGAGGCTTGCGCCATCTCCGCCAGCAGAGTCTGGGCGGGTGAGGCAGCGGCGAAGGCGAGCGGCGTGACCAGGGTCAATCCAAGGGCGAGGAGGCGAATCATTCGTTAGCGGGCTCCATCGCGGGCATCCATGCTCACCAGGCGGGCGTAGGGCATCATCCCCTGGCCGCTGTGACGGGCCGCGAATTCACTGTGGCGCAGCATCATCGCGTTGACGCGGGGCTGCGAAGTATTGACGGTGGCGGCTTTGGCCTCCGGGCGCATCGTCTGCGACACCAGCGAGGCCTCGCCAAACGGACGGCTCAGGCGTTGTTCAGCGGCCATCATGGCGGGTACGGCGGGGGCGGCGCTGTCGTTGGCGGCCAGCGTCGGGTTCACGCCACCTACCGGTGCGCTCCAGTATTGCCAGCCCAGCACCGTGGCGGCGGCCACCGACGCGGCCACGGCCACCCGGGCGAACCCACCCACCATGCCGTTGGAACGGCGTGCCGGCTTCTCTTCTTGCGCCAGCGCCTGGGACAGGCGGGCGTTGAATGAAGCAGGCACGGCCATGGTCGCCTGGCCGTGCATGGCATCGCGCGCCAGTTGCCAGCGGCCCAGGGTATCCAGATCGGCCGGATTCAGGTCGCGCAGCACTCGCCGCGTTTCGAAGTCGTTGGTTTCACCGTCCAGAAAAGCGGACAGCGTTTCGAAGTCCCTGCTCATGTCCTCACCCTACCCTTTATCGCCGCGTTGCGAGCCCAGCAGGGGCCGCACCGCGAGATCGATGGCTTCACGGGCCCGGAATATCCGCGAACGAACGGTACCCACCGGGCACTCCATGACCGCCGCTATGTCTTCGTAGCTGAGACCCTCGAATTCACGCAGGGTCACGGCGGTCTTTAACTCCTGGGGCAGGTCCTCAATCGCCTTGTGGATTACCGCCTCCAGTTCCTCAGACAACACGTGGGACTCTGGGGTTCCAATTTCATGGAGCATCTCCGCGCCGCTGTACTGTTCGGCTTCGGCGGCGTCCAGGTCGGAGCCCGGCGGGCGGCGGCTCATGGCCACCAGATGGTTCTTGGCGGTATTGACGGCGATCCGGTAAAGCCAGGTGTAAAAGGCGCTGTCGCCACGGAAACGAGGCAGCGCGCGCCAAGCCTTGATAAAGGCTTCCTGGGCCACGTCCTGAACCTCATCGTGGTCGCGGACATAACGGCTGATCAGCGCAAAAATGCGCTGCTGATACTTGAGCACCAGCACTTCGAACGCCCGCTGATCGCCGGTTTTCGCGCGTTTGACCAACTGTTCGTCAGACACCTGGGGCTCCTTCAAAGCGACAGGCCCGCGCGCACCAGGGCGATGCGCCCGGCATCAACGACGGGGACCTGGCGGCCACACAGGCCGGCTGGCTCGCGGAGCTGAACCTGGAATCGGATACAATCACCTTTTCGACGGAGCACTTTGGTCCCCCAGACCTTTTATCACTAGGCCTGTCGTTTGATGGGTCGGTGGCGCGCCCTGACGGATCAGGCCACCGACAACGTGTTTAAACACTCCCCGCAGGCGGTTGCGGACCGCCCTCGCGGCATTGCCACAACGGTGAAGACTATAACCCAATCCGCTAACGGATTGATTTTCCCGGGGTTCGGCCCCTTCAAAAGGGGGTCCCGGGAGCACGCCCGGCCAACCGGCCGACCGTAAAAGCGCGATATTGTAACAGCAGTTGGTGGCGCCGCTATACTAGCGGCGACGGAACCGGTTGTTTTCACAATGGTTCAACATTTCGCACCCCCGGGCAAAGCGGTGATCCCGCGCCCCGGCACCCGCTTCGCGAGGCTTCATGGCGATATTCAGATACGACGTCCTGATCATTGGTTCCGGCGCCGCCGGATTGACGGTGGCGCTGCGCCTGCCCGGCGACACCCGCGCGGCGCTGCTCTCCAAAGGCGAGCTGACCCACGCCAGCACCTATTACGCCCAGGGCGGCGTGGCCGCGGTGCTGGACGGCGCCGACTCGCTGGAGAGCCATGTCCAGGACACCCATGTGGCCGGTGGCGGCCTGTGCCATGACGACGCGGTGCGGTTCACGGTGGAGAACGGCCCGGCGGCGATTCGCTGGCTGATCGACCAGGGCGTGGATTTCACGCGCCTGGACGGCGTCGAGGACAGCCCCCTGCCCTACCACCTGACCCGCGAGGGCGGCCACAGCCACCGACGTATCATTCACGCCGCCGACGCCACCGGCGTGGCGATTTCCAGCACCCTGATCGAGCGGGTCAAGGAACGCGACAACGTGGCTCGCTTCGAACACCGGGTGGCGGTGGATCTGATCACCCAGCAGCACGACGGGCCGAACGGTAAAGAGCGGCGCTGCTGCGGCGCCTACGTGCACAACATCAAGACCGGCGAGACCGACGTGTTCCTGGCGCGCTCGGTGGTGCTGGCCACCGGCGGCGCCTCCAAGGTGTACCTGTATACCTCCAACCCGGACGTGGCCACCGGCGACGGCATCGCCATGGCGTGGCGGGCCGGCTGCCGGGTCGGCAATATGGAATTCATGCAGTTCCACCCCACTTGCCTGTATCACCCCAAGGCGAAGAGCTTCCTGGTTACCGAGGCGATCCGTGGCGAGGGCGGCCGGCTGTTGCTGCCCAATGGCGAGCGCTTCATGCAGCGCTTCGACGAACGCGGCGAGCTGGCGCCGCGGGACGTGGTGGCGCGCGCCATCGACCACGAAATGAAACGGCTGGGGGCGGACTGCCTGTATCTGGACATCAGCCACAAACCGGCGGATTTCATCATCGAGCACTTCCCCACCGTGTACGCCAAATGCCTGCAACTGGGGTTGGACATCACCCGCGACCCGATGCCGGTGGTGCCCGCCGCCCATTACACTTGCGGCGGCGTGGTCATCAACAGCAACGGTGAAACCGACGTCCCCGGCCTGTATGCCCTGGGCGAAACCAGTTTCACCGGTTTGCACGGCGCCAACCGCATGGCCAGCAATTCGCTGCTGGAATGCTTCGCCTACGGGCGCGCGGTGGCCGATCACATCGGCGCCCACCTGGCCGGGATGCCGGAGCCACGGGACGCCAGCGAGTGGGACGACAGCCAGGTCACCGATTCCGATGAAGACGTGGTGATCAGCCACAACTGGGACGAGCTGCGCCGCTTTATGTGGGACTACGTGGGCATCGTGCGCACCGTGAAACGCCTGGAACGGGCGCTGCACCGGGTTGATCTGCTCAAGCGGGAAATCGGCGAGTACTACAGCAACTACCACATCAGCAACGATCTGCTGGAATTGCGCAACCTGGTGGTGATCGCCGATCTGATCATCCGCTCGGCGCTGCAACGGCGCGAAAGCCGGGGCCTGCATTTCATGCGCGAGTTTCCCGGCGTGCTGCCGGAGGCGCTGGACACCATTCTGGTGCCGCCAACGCCGCTCAGCGAGAGCGTTGCATCCATAGCACCTGGCGCAACGGGGTGAGCGCGGCGGCGCTGCCCTGGTCGGCGAACAGCCACACCCAGCCGTAATCCGGGCAATGCAACGCCAGCCAGCCGGGCCGCATCAGCACCCGGAACGGCGGGCTCACCTGCAGCCGGCGCCGGTCCGCCAGCTCCAGGCGCAGCCCCTGCGGCGCCACCTCAACGGCGCGCGGCAGCGGCAACCGCCAACGGCGCGCCAACGCCATGGCGGCCAGGCCGGCCAGCGCCGCCACGCTCAGCGGCAGGGCACTGAACATCAACGCGACACCGGTGATCGCCAGCGCCACCCGGCGCAGCCGCACCGGGTAGCGCGAGGCGCTCAGTTCAACTCTTATCGGCCACACGGCGAATCATTTTGCGCACAAAATCGCGCAACTCCGGGTCTTCGGGCTCGGAACGCTGGGTAAACCAATCCAGCAGGTCGACGTCGTGACACTCCAGCACCCGCGCGAAGCGCGCCTGATCCTGGTCGTCGTCGTCAACGAAATAGCGCTCCAGATAGTCGTTCAGCACCACCTCCACCTCGGAGGCACCGCGCCGGCACTGCCAGCGGTAGCGGCGCTGCAATTGTTGCGGGCTCTCTTGTTGCGCGTTCATGGCATCCTCGATATTAAGCAGGCTTTTGGTGGTTCAGCCCTTTAATCCGGGCGCCGTCAGCCTCATGACTGACAGCCACTGGGGCGATTATCTATCATCTGCGTTCCACCTGACACAGCAACGGGGATTCTATGAGCGCATGGCAAGCTCTGCTTGGCGACCAAACGCCGGCGCACGGCGGCACCGCCGAACCCTCCCTGGCGGTTTGCGATCACCTGGCGGTGATCCGCGTTACCGGTGAAGAAGCCGGCGACTATCTGCAGGGGCAACTGACCTGCGACCTGAAACACATCGACGCCGGTGGCCACCGCGCCGCCATGCATCTGTCGTTGAAAGGCCGCGGGCTGGTCAGTGTGCGCCTGCTGCCCGTGGCCGAGGGCTACCTGATCCTGTGCCCGGCGAGCCAGAGCGCGGCCACCATCAAGAGCCTGGAAAAATACAAACTGCGCGCCAAGGTCACCTTCAGCGAGGCGCCGGAGTGTCTGGTGGCGGGGCTGTCCGGCGCGGTATCGGCGACCCTGGCCGACGCCCACCTGCCGGACCCGCAGCCCGGCCAGGTGCTCAGTGACGACGCCGTGACCGTGCTGCGTTTCGCCCATGGCGATCTGGCCCTGGTGATCGCCGATGCCGAGGCGCTGGCCGCGCACTGGCCGGCTCTGAGCGGGCCACGCCGGCTCATCGACAGCGCCGGCTGGCGCTTCCAGGAAATTTCCATCGGCGAGGGCCAGATCTACCCCGGCGGCGAGGATCTGTTTCTGCCGCAGGTGCTCAACTACGACCTGCTCGGCGGCGTCAGCTTCAAAAAGGGCTGCTACACCGGCCAGGAAGTGGTGGCGCGGATGCACTTCAAGGGCAAACTGAAACAGCGCATGGCGCTGTTCGCTTACCAGGGCGAGCCGCTGGCCGCCGGCCAGCCGCTGCGCAATGGCGACGGCCGCGCCGTCGGCGAGGTGGTGGACAGCGCCCCCGGCGAGCCTTCGCCGCGCCTGCTGGCGGTGGTGCGCCTGGACCATCAGGGTGAGCTGTATGCCGAGGAGCAACCCTTGAACGCCGAGGCTCTGGCGCTGCCTTACCCGCTGCCCAAGCCTCGGGAATAGAAAGGCGGGAGCAGCAGGCCGGGCCGGCGCCGGCGTTGAATTCTGATGTGGAAGCGGCCCCTGACCGCGAATCGGCTTGGCCCGGCCTCGCCTTCGGCTCGGTTCGCGGTCGGGGACCGCTCCCACAGCGGCGCTGTTCCCTGCATCCTGTTCCCTCCTGTACCGTACTTTACTCCATCAAAGATCGGCGAGCGGGTGCTTGGGCAGCGGGTTGACGAAGAACTCGTCGATGTAGCCGGCCGGCACTTCGGCCACCGAGCGGTGGCGGAAGCGGGGGGCGCCGTCTTTGTCGATCAGCAGGGCGCGCACGCCTTCGCGGAAATCCGTGTGTTGGCCGCATTGAACCGCCAGGCACCATTCCATGCGAAACACCTCGGCGAGGGACCGGTGGCGGCCGCGTTCCAGCTGTTGCCACACCAGATGGGCGGTTTGCGGGCAGCCTTTGGCGAGGGTGCCACGGGCGCGGTCCAGCCAGCCGTCGCATTGCTTGCAGGCCAGGATGTTGTCCACCACCTCGGTGATGTCGGCGCCGTCACACAGGCGGTTGATGGTGTCCAGGTGGCTGAGCACGGCGCCGTCCAGGCCGTCCGGCCGTGCCGCGCGCTGGCGCAGGGCGCGGTACAGGCGGCGGTGGTTGTCGCCGTCGTCGTCGCTGTAGTCGCCGGCCAGCAATGCCTGGAGCAAGGTGTCCCGGTCATCGTCGATAAAGCGGTCGGCCAGGCCCAGGTCGAGGGCGTCGCGGGCGTTCAGGTGTACCCCGGTAAGGCCCAGGAACAGGCCGGTTTTGCCGGGCAGGCGGTTGAGGAACCAGCTGGCGCCCACGTCCGGAAACAGGCCAATGGAGATTTCCGGCATGGCGAGCCGGCTGTTGCCGGTGACCAGGCGGAAATCGCTGGCCTGCATCAGCCCCATGCCGCCGCCCATGACCAGGCCTTCGGCCCAGGCGATCACCGGCTTGGTGCAGGTGTGCAGGCGGTAATCGAGGCGATACTCGGCGGCGAAGTACTCTTCCACGAACGGGTTTCGCGCCTGCCCGGAATATTTGACCATGCTGGCGTGCAGGGCGATCACGTCGCCGCCGGCACACAGCGCCTTGCCGCCGGCGCCCTCCAGCCAAATAGCAACCAAGCGCGGGTCATCCAGCCATTGATCCAGGCGCGCATCGATGGCCTGGATCATGTCCAGCCCCAGGGCATTCATGGCACGCGGCGCGTTGAGGATGACGCGGCCGAAATAGCGGCCGTCGGCGGTGGGCAGTTCCTGAAACTGTACGGTGTCGGTCATGCCAACGGGTCCTTCCCTTTCTCTCTTGGATAGAAACTTGAACAATGGGCGTGCCCGGGGCGTTGCCGCGCGGGCACCACGCGATGTCCTGGGCAAACGTCCCGCAGCGGACGTCAGCGCAGCGCCCAGTCGATCGGCTCTTTGCCCTGTTGCAGCAGATACTGGTTGGCGCGGGAGAAATGCCCGCAGCCGATGAAGCCCCGGTGCGCCGACAGCGGCGAGGGGTGCGGCGCGGTCAACACGCAGTGGCGCTCGCGGTCGATCAGCTTGCCCTTCTTCTGCGCGTAGCTGCCCCACAGCATGAACACCACGCCCTGGCGTTCACGGTTGATGTGCTCGATGGCCTGATCGGTGAAGCGCTCCCAGCCCTTGCCCTGATGCGAGGCGGCCTGGCCGGCGCGCACCGTGAGCACCGCGTTGAGCAACAGCACGCCCTGCCGCGCCCAGGGCTCCAGATTGCCGTCGGCGGGCGCCGGAATGCCCAGGTCGCGCTCGATCTCCTTGAAAATATTGACCAGCGACGGCGGCGTGCGAACGCCCGGTTGCACCGAGAAGCACAGGCCGTGGGCCTGGTTGGGGCCGTGGTAGGGGTCCTGACCTAGGATCACCACCTTGACCTGCTCGAAGGGGGTCTCGTTGAACGCCCGGAAGATGCTGTCGCCGGGCGGGTAAAGGGTCTCGCCGGCGCGCTTTTCTTCGCGCAGAAATTGCTTCAGCTCACGCATGTAGGGCTGGTCGAATTCGCCGCCAAGCTGCGCCTTCCAGCCCGGCTCCAATTGCACTTGCGCTTCAGGCATGGGGCACCAGTTTTTCCAGAAGATGGCGCATGCGGCGGTGAATCTGCGTCTGATCGGCCCATTCCGGGTGGGTCAGCAGGCGCACTTCGATGGCCATGATGTGGCCATGAATCAACTCCGCGTCCAGTTCCGGGTCCGCCGAGCCGAACGCCCGGCAGGCGTCCACCAGCAGCAGCCCCAGCTCGCGCAGGTACAGATCGGCCATGCCGCGCAGGCGCTCATCGAGGATCGCTTCTTGCAAAAAGGCCTGCTCCGCCACCAGATGACCACGACGGTTGTTGATCTCGTCGAGAATAAACAGGGTGGTCATGGTGGAGAGTGAGTCGATCAGTTGCTCGCGCCGGTCCGGGGCGCTGCCGGCCTGTTCGCGGAACGCCTCGATCAGGCTGAACGCCTGGTCGCGGAACGGCCGCACCACCTGCTCCAGGGCACGCTCGGCGAACAGCGTGAAGGTGTCCGCGATCAGGTCGGAGATGTCCTTGAAGTAATAGGTGGTCGCCGACAACGGCACGTCCGCCTCGCGGGCCACCGCCCGGTGGCGCACCGCGCGGATTCCTTCACGCACGATAATCGCCAGCGCCGCTTCCAGAATCGCCTGGCGGCGTTGTTCGCTGCCGGCCCGTCGGGCCTTGCGTCCCTGATACTGGATTGCCGTAGTCATAATGCTGTCCGCTGAATGTATGATCGCGAGGTCCGTGTCACGGCAACATCGCTCATCCGGCCATCCGGCCCGAGGGCAATCAATACCGTAAAAGTCCGCCCCACGGCAACCGTCGGCTACCGTGGCCTCATATGCGGAAACAAAATCACATCCTTGATGGTGGGCGCGTCAGTGAACAACATCACCAACCGGTCGATGCCAATGCCTTCACCGGCGGTGGGCGGCAGGCCGTATTCCAGCGCGGTGATGTAGTCAGCGTCGTAGAACATCGCCTCGTCGTCGCCGGCATCCTTTTCGGCCACCTGGGCCTGGAAGCGCTCGGCCTGGTCCTCGGCGTCGTTGAGCTCGGAGAAACCGTTGGCGATTTCGCGGCCGCCGACGAAGAACTCGAACCGCTCGGTGACGAACGGGTTGTCGTCCCGACGGCGCGCCAGCGGCGACACCTCGGTGGGGTAATCGGTGATGAAGGTCGGGTCCTTGAGGCGGTGCTCCACGGTCTTCTCGAAGATCTCGATCTGCACCTTGCCCAGGCCCCAGATGTCCTTGAGCGCAATGCCCAGGCCCTCGGCGATGCGGCGCGCACCCTGCTCGTCCGCCAGTTCACCGGCGTCGATGTCCGGGTTGAACTGCAGGATCGAGTCGAACACCGACAAGCGCGCGAACGGTTTGCCGAAGTCGTAGGTTTCGCCCTGATATTCGATTTGCGTCTTGCCAAGTACCGTTTCCGCCAGCTTGCGCAGCATGTCCTCGGTGAGGTCCATCAGATCCTGGTAATCCGCGTAGGCCTGATAGAACTCCAGCATCGTGAACTCGGGATTGTGGCGTGTGCTCAGCCCCTCGTTGCGGAAGTTGCGGTTGATTTCGAACACCTTCTCGAAACCGCCCACCACCAGCCGTTTCAGATACAGCTCCGGCGCGATGCGCAGGTACATCTGCAAGTCCAGGCTGTTGTGGTGGGTGACAAAAGGCCGCGCCGTGGCGCCGCCGGGGATCACCTGCAACATCGGCGTTTCCGCCTCGATAAAGCCCTGCTCGACCAGATAGTTGCGAATCCCGGCGACCATCCGCGAGCGAACCTGAAAGGCACGGCGGCTGTCTTCGTTGACGATCAGATCCACATAGCGCTGACGATAACGCGCTTCGGTGTCGGTCAGGCCTTTGTGTTTCTCGGGCAGCGGGCGCAGGGATTTGGTGAGCATCAGGTACTCATCCATCATCACGTACAGGTCGCCCATCCCCGATTTACACAGGGTGCCGCGCACTCCCACCACGTCGCCCAGGTCCCAGTGCTTGGTGTCTTTCTGCACCGGTTTGGGGGCGAAAATCTGAATGCGGCCGGACATGTCCTGAAGCACCTTGAAGGCCTTGCGGTCGAGCATCAACCTGCCGGCCACCGCCACCTGGACGTTTTTCTCGGCCAGCTCTTCCTTGCTCAGTTCACCGTATTGCGCCTGCAGATCGGCGGCCAGGCTGTCGCGGCGAAAATGATTGGGGAAGGCGCCGCCGCCGGCGCGCCATTCGCCCAGCTTGGCGCGGCGCTCGGCGATCAGGCGGTTTTCGTCCTGGGCGTCGGCGTTCGAATTGGTTTGGTCTTTATTCATAGCGTCTCGGTCCCGATACAGCGCCTGACGCTGGACGCCAGACGCCGGACGCTTTCTCGGTGGTAGCGTCCGGCGTCTGGCGTCTGGCGTCCAGCGTCTTTACAACCCGCTTTTCAGCGAGGCTTCGATAAAGCGATCCAGGTCGCCGTCGAGCACCTGCTGGGTATTGTGGCTTTCCACGCCGGTGCGCAGATCCTTGATGCGGCCATCGTCGAGCACGTAGGAGCGGATCTGGCTGCCCCAGCCGATGTCGGCCTTGGCGTTTTCCTGGGCCTGCTTCTCGGCGTTGCGCTTCTGCGTTTCCAACTCGTAGAGCTTGGCCTTGAGCATCTTGGTGGCCTGGTCCCGGTTCTGGTGCTGGCTGCGCTGGGACTGGCACTGGGTCACCACGATGTGTTCCTGGCCGGTGTCCGGGTCGGTGAAGGTGTAGGTCAGGCGCACCGCGGAATCGGTCCGGTTGACGTGCTGGCCGCCGGCGCCGGAGGCGCGGTAGGTGTCGGTGCGCAGCTTGCCCGGGTCGATCTCGATCTCGAAGTTATCGTCCACTTCCGGTGACACGAACACGGAGCTGAACGAGGTGTGGCGGCGGCCGCCGGAATCAAACGGGCTCTTGCGCACCAGCCGGTGCACGCCGGTCTCGGTGCGCAGCCAGCCATAGGCGTATTCGCCTTCGAAACGGACGGTGGCGGATTTGATCCCGGCCACGTCGCCGGCGGAGGCTTCCACCAGCTCGGTCTTGAAACCGTGCGCCTCGCCCCAGCGCAGGTACATGCGCAGCAGCATTTCGCCCCAGTCCTGGGCCTCGGTGCCGCCGGAGCCGGCCTGGATGTCCAGATAGGCGCTGGCGTTGTCCATTTCGCCGGAAAACATGCGCCGGAATTCCAGATCCGCGACCAGCGCTTCGAGCCGCTTCAGGTCCGCCTGCACCTCTTCCACGGTGGCTTCGTCGTCTTCCTCCACCGCCAGTTCCAGCAGGTCCCGGGTGTCACCAATGCCCTGGGTGGCGCCGTCCAGAGTGGACACCACCGACTCCAGTTGCGAGCGCTCCTTACCCAGCGCCTGGGCGCGTTCCGGCTCGTTCCAGACGTCCGGCAGCGCCAGTTCGCGCTCTACTTCGACCAGTCGTTCGCTTTTGAGATCGTAGTCAAAGATACCCCCTCAGCGCGTCCACGCGCTCGGCCAGATCGGAGAGGTGGGTTCGCAGCGGATTCACTTCCATAAACGGTTTCAATCCCAATCGGTTGTATAAGGCAGGAAAGGCGGCGCATTCTACCGTTTCGTCCGGCCCCTGACGAGGCCGGCGCCACGGGGGTATTCAGCCCACCAGCTCGTAGACGTGGTAGGCCTCGGGCTTGAGATTGTCCAGGGTGGTGCCGATGTAGCGGGCGTTATCCGGAATGCCACTGCCGGTGGCGAACACCTTGAAGCGGCGCACTTCTTTCGGGGTGTCGATGACGGTGTCGGCGTCCACCTCGACCCACATGTACACCACCCGCTCCTGCTGGATGTAATCCACGCGCAGCACTTTGCCGGTTTCCGGCAGCTTGATGTCCTGAACCTCGGCGCCGATTTCCAGGCGATGCTTGTGTATTGTTTTCATGCGTTCCCTCCGTTAAGGGTGCCAGCCGCCGGCGGCGATAGCCGCCCGCGGCGCGTCGAATCCGGCCTTGTGGGCCGGAAGATAAAGAATCGGGTACCGCGCGCCGGTTCTGGCGCAAGGCGCAATCCTAGCAAATGCGCCGCGCAGAGGCATCAGCCGGTTTGGGCTTGCCCCCTCTCCCTGCCCCTCCCCCGCCAGGGGGGAGGGAACCGGTTAGAGCCGCCGTGCCCTAGCCGGTTTGAGCCTGCCCCCTCTCCCTGTCCCTGCCCCGCCTGGGGGGAGGGAACCGGTTAGAGCCGCCGTGCCCTAGCCGGTTTGGGCTTGCCCCCTCTCCCTGTCCCTCCCCCGCCAGGGGGGAGGGACCCGGTTAGAGCCGCCGTGCCCTAGCCGGTTTGAGCCTGCCCCCTCTCCCTGTCCCTGCCCCGCCTGGGGGGAGGGAACCGGTTAGAGCCGCCGTGCCCTAGCCGGTTTGGGCTTGCCCCCTCTCCCTGTCCCTCCCCCGCCAGGGGGGAGGGACCCGGTTAGAGCCGCCGTGCCCTAGCCGGTTTGAGCCTGCCCCCTCTCCCTGTCCCTGCCCCGCCTGGGGGGAGGGAACCGGTTAGAGCCGCCGTGCCCTAGCCGGTTTGGGCTTGCCCCCTCTCCCTGTCCCTCCCCCGCCAGGGGGGAGGGACCCGGTTAGAGCCGCCGTGCCCTAGCCGGTTTGAGCCTGCCCCCTCTCCCTGTCCCTGCCCCGCCTGGGGGGAGGGAACCGGTTAGAGCCGCCGTGCCCTCTGGAGAGTGCCCTCTCCCCTCGCGGGAGAGGGACAGGGAGAGGGGGACCTTCCCTCACACCGCCCGCAAAAACTCGAACAGCAACTGCGGCTGGCGCAGGCCACGGAATTCGTTGACCTCCAGGCGGTAGATCCCTTCGATGCGGCTCAGGCGGGCGCCCAGCAGCGCCGGGGCGGCGTTGAAGTGGATGCCGTCCACCACCGAGCGGCTGGCCGGCAGACCCAGGGTCAGTTTCAGGTGCCGCTCGCCCACCACCCGGTGCTGGAGCACCTCGAAGCGGCCGTCAAAGCGCGGCGCTGGAAACCCCTGGCCCCAGGGAAAACGGTGGTTGAGCAGCTCGGCGGTGCCCAAGCAGATGTCGCTCTCGGCCAGTTCGCCGTCGGTGTCCACCACTTCGTCGAACAGATCGGCGGCGGCCACCGCCGCCACCGCCTGCTGGAACGCGGCAGTGAAAGCGGCCAGGTCGGCGGCGGCCAGGGTCATGCCGGCGGCCATGGCGTGGCCACCGAACTTGTGCAGCAGGCCCGGGTGGCGGGTGGCCACGGCGTCCAGCACGTCACGCAAATGCAGGCCCGGGATCGAGCGCCCGGAGCCTTTCAGCAGGCCAGCCTCACGGGCCGGGGCAAAGGCGATCACCGGGCGGTGCACCGCTTCCTTGACCCGCGAAGCCAGAATGCCCACTACCCCTTCGTGCCAGTCCTCGCCGTGCAGGCACAACGCCACCGGCAGACGCTCGCGCTCGCCGAGCCGCGCCACCTCGTGCATGGCGGCGTCGCGCATGCCCTGCTCGATGCCGCGCCGTTCGCGGTTGATGGTGTCCAGTTCCTCGGCGTAGCGACGCGCCTCGGGCGCGCTTTCGGCGAGCAGGCATTCAATGCCGTGGCTCATGTCCGCCAGCCGGCCGGCGGCGTTCAGGCGCGGCCCCACCGCGAAGCCCAGATCGGCGGCCACCAGGCGCGCCGGGTCACGGCCGGCCACCTCCAGCAGCGCGCGAATCCCCGGGCTGCCCTGGCCGGCGCGCAGGCGGCGCAGGCCCTGCTCCACCAGGATGCGGTTGGTGCCGTCCAGCACCACCACATCAGCCACCGTGCCCAACGCCACCAGATCAATCAGGTCGACCACGCCGCCTTTCACGTCCAGGCGGCTTTGCAGCGCCATCAGCAGATAGAACGCCACCCCGACACCGGCCAGATTGACCGCCGGGAAATCCTGGCCGGGCAGGCGCGGGTTGAGCAGCGCGTCCGCCTCGGGCAGGGTGTCGCCGGGCAAATGGTGGTCGGTGATCAGCACGCGCATGCCCGCCGCCCGGGCGGCGGCCACGCCATCGATGCTGGCAATGCCGTTGTCCACGGTGATGATCAGATCCGGGTTCATGGTGTCGCGGGCCAGTTCGACGATCGCCGGCGACAGGCCATAGCCGTATTCAAAGCGGTTGGGCACCAGAAAATCCGGGCGCGCGTAGCCCAGCCGCTGCAGCCCGCGCACCATCAGCGCGGTGGCGGTGGCGCCGTCGGCGTCGTAATCGCCGACCACGCAGATGCGCCAGTGCTGCTCGCGGGCCTGCAGCAACAGGGCCAGCGCCGCTTCCAGCCCGCCGAAGCGATCCGGGCGCGGCAAGCCCTTAAGCGTCAGCTCCAGTTCCGAGGCGTCCTTAACACCACGCGCCGCCAGCACCCGCGCCAGCAAAGGCGGCACATCGGGCCAATCCGGAACGGCAACGGCGGGACGGCGGCGAAGGCGGGGAAACGGGCGGTCGGTCATGGGGGAGTCCGGGCAAACGATGGGCGCAAGACTCCCGATCTGGCGGGCTCGCGTCAAGCTGCGCGGCACGCCGCGCGTTTCAGGCTTCAAGCTGCAAGCTGCAAGTGGTGCGGGTGGGGCTGGACGCCGGACGCCGGACGCCGGACGCCAAGATCAAAACCCGGCGCGAAGAGCATTGCGGCTACGCAACAGCATTTTGCGCGCGCCAATCATCGGGGTGCCCGGGTTTAGCGTCCGGCGTCCGGCGTCCGGCGTCCGGCGTCTAGCCTTTTACAAAGCGCCCTCCCCTCGCACCTGTCTTTGTAGCTTGCAGCTTGAAGCTTATAGCCTGCCACCCATCTTCCTGTATCCTCCTATCATGAGCCGTCAAAACCCGCTGGTCACAAATAGGGACTGAATAAGCGGCCCTTGGTTTCTTATACTTGGCGGCCTCGAGCGATTCATCCGTTCTTGTAAGCAAACACTCACATGAACGAATTCCTGGCGCCTCGCGAGAGGCGAAAGCAAGCTCACCAAATGCGGCCGCGCGCCGCGGATTTTGGGACTGGAGAGCAATCACTATGATTTACCAAGGCAACGCCGTAAGCGTACAACTGCTTGACGACGGTATCGCCGAGCTGAAGTTCGATCTTCAGGGCGAGTCGGTCAACAAGTTCAACCGTGCCACCCTGGAAGACCTTCGCAAAGCCACCGATGCGATCAAAAGCGACGGCCAGGTGAAAGGCATCGTGGTCACCTCTGGCAAGGGCGTGTTCATCGTCGGTGCCGACATTACCGAA
The DNA here is from genome assembly GCF_002864685.1 of Alloalcanivorax mobilis. Taxonomy (GTDB): domain Bacteria; phylum Pseudomonadota; class Gammaproteobacteria; order Pseudomonadales; family Alcanivoracaceae; genus Alloalcanivorax; species Alloalcanivorax mobilis. Next base: position 114,100 of record NZ_NMQZ01000007.1, on the reverse strand, counting down.
TTCACCGAGATGTTCGCCCAGGACGAGGCGGAAATCGCCAAGTGGTCCCGCGAAGCCAACAACGTCTTCAATGCGTTTGAAGACCTGGACGTACCCAAGGTCGTGGCCATCAACGGCTTCGCCCTGGGTGGCGGCCTGGAAATGTGCCTGGCCTGCGACTTCCGTGTAATGAGCGAAGCGGCTCAGGTGGGCTTCCCGGAAGTGAAGCTGGGCATCTACCCCGGTTTCGGCGGCACCGTGCGCACCCCGCGTATCATCGGCGTGGACAACGCCATTGAGTGGATCGCCACCGGCAGCCAGAACAAAGCCGACAAGGCTCTGAAAGTGGGCATCGCTGACGCCGTGGTCAAAGCCGGCGACGAGCGTGACGCGGCCATTGATCTGGTCAAGCAATGCCTGGCCGGCAAGATCGATTTCCGCGCCAAGCGCCAGGAAAAACTGGAGCCGCTGACGCTGCCGCCGATGGAAGTGATGATGGCCTTCCAGACCGGCATGGCGATGGTCCAGCAGCAGGCCGGCAAGAACTACCCGGCGCCGGTGGAAGCGGTGAAATCCATGCAGAAAGCCGCCGGCATGAAACGCGACGAAGCGCTGGATGTGGAATCCAAGGGCTTCGCCAAGGTCGCCAAGACCCCGCAGGCGACCGCCATGGTGGGCCTGTTCCTGGCCGATCAGCAGGTCAAGAAGGTCAACGGCAAGACCGCCAAGGGCAGCCGCGAGGTGAAACACGCGGCGGTGCTGGGCGCGGGCATCATGGGCGGCGGCATCGCCTTCCAGTCCGCCCTGAAAGGCACGCCGATTGTCATGAAGGACATCGCCGACAAGGCCCTGGACCTGGGCATGAACGAAGCCTCCAAACTGCTCGCCAAGCGCGTCGGCAAGGGCAAGATGGACGCCGCCAAAATGGGCAAGACCCTGTCCATGATCCGCCCCACCCTCAGCTACGAAGACTTCAAGGGCATCGACGTGGTGGTCGAGGCGGTGGTCGAGAACCCCAAGATCAAGCAGTCCGTGCTGGCCGAGACCGAGCAGAAAGTGGACGGCGCCATCATGGCCTCCAACACTTCCACCATCTCCATCACCCGCCTGGCCGAAGCGCTCAAGAAGCCCGAGAATTTCGGCGGCATGCACTTCTTCAACCCGGTGCACATGATGCCCCTGGTGGAAGTGATCCGCGGCGAGAAGACCTCCGACGAGACCGTCGCCACCCTGGTCAACTACGCGCAGAAGATGGGCAAGAACCCGGTGGTGGTGAACGACTGCCCCGGCTTCCTGGTGAACCGCGTGCTGTTCCCCTACTTCGCCGGCTTCGGCATGCTGGTGCGCGACGGCGCCGACTTCCAGCAGGTCGATAAGGTGATGCAGAAGTTCGGCTGGCCCATGGGCCCGGCCTACCTGCTCGACGTGGTCGGCATCGACACCGGCGTGCACGCCGCCGAAGTGATGGCCGAAGGCTTCCCCGACCGCATGAAGCACGACTTCAAAGACCCGTCGGAGATCATGTTCGAAAACGAACGCTACGGTCAGAAGAACGGCATCGGCTTCTACAAGTACGAAGAAGACAAAAAAGGCCGGCCCAAGAAAGTGGTCGACGAGAAGACCTACGAGCTGATCAAGCCGATGGTCACCGGCGAAGCCAAGGAATTCGACGCCGACGACATTATTGCCCGCATGATGATCCCGATGTGCACCGAGACCGTGCGCTGCCTGGAAGACAACATCGTCGGCTCCGCCGCCGAAGCGGACATGGCGATGATCTACGGCATCGGCTTCCCTCCGTTCCGCGGTGGTCCGCTGCGTTACATCGACAGCATCGGCACCAAGGCCTTCGCCGAACTGTGCGACAAGTACGCGCACCTGGGCGCGCTCTATGAAGCGCCGCAAATGCTCAAGGACAAAGCCGCCAACGGCGAATCGTTCTTCGCGTAACGCACGGACACAGGAGTTTTAGCAATGAGTTTGAATCCGAAAGACGTGGTCATCGTGGATGCCGTGCGCACGCCGATGGGCAAAAGCCGCAACGGTATGTTCCGCAACGTGCGCGCCGAGAAGCTTTCCGCCCTGCTGATCGAAGCGCTCAAAACCCGCAACCCGAACTGGGACACCAGCCTCACCGAAGACGTGATCTGGGGCTGTGTGAACCAGACCAAGGAACAGGGCATGAACATCGCCCGCAACATCGCCATGCTCGCCGACCTGCCGCGCACCACCGCCGCGCAAACCGTCAACCGGCTGTGCGGCTCCTCCATGCAGGCCCTGCACGCCGCCAGCCAGGCGATCATGACCGGCAATGGCGAGGTGTTCGTGATCGGCGGCGTCGAGCACATGGGCCATGTGGCCATGGACCACGGCGTGGACATCAATCCGGAGCTTTCCAAGCACACCGCGAAAGCCTCCGCCATGATGGGCCTGACCGCGGAAATGCTCGGCCGCATGCACGGCATCAGCCGTGAACAGCAAGATGAATTCGGCGTGCGCTCCCACCAGAAAGCCTGGGAAGCCACCGAACAAGGCCGCTGGAAAAACGAAATCGTGCCCGTGGAAGGCCACGACGCCGACGGCCACAAAGTGCTGTGCGAAATCGACGAAACCATCCGCCCCAGCGCCAGCCTCGAAGACATGGCCAAACTGCGCCCCGTCTTCGACCCGGCCAACGGCACCGTCACCGCCGGCACCTCCTCGGCGCTCTCCGACGGCGCCTCCGCCATGCTGGTAATGAGCGCCGAACGCGCCCAGGCCCTGGGCCTCAAACCGCGCGCCAGGATCCGCAGCATGGCCGTGGCCGGCTGCGACGCCGCCATCATGGGCTACGGCCCGGTGCCGGCCACCCAGAAAGCCCTGGCCCGCGCCGGCATGACCATCGACGACATCGACTACGTCGAACTCAACGAAGCCTTCGCCGCGCAATCCCTGCCGGTACTGAAGGACCTCAAGCTGATCGACAAGATGAACGAGAAGGTCAACCTCAACGGCGGCGCCATCGCCCTCGGCCACCCCCTCGGCTGCTCCGGCGCCCGCATCACCGGCACCCTGCTCAACGTGATGGAATGGAAAGACGGCCAGATCGGTCTTGCCACCATGTGCATTGGGTTGGGTCAGGGGATTGCCACGGTGATTGAGCGGGTTTAAGTCTCCGCATTATTCACTGTTGGTGATACGAAGAAGCCCCGGCGGGTTATCCCGTCGGGGCTTCTTCATAAGTCGGGGCTCTCACATAAATCGAGGCTCTCACATAAAAAGAGTTCGCCATTAGACAGACTGCTAAACCGTTTCCTGCTTTGGCGTCCACTCAGTCGGCCAGCTCCGTCAACTGAGCCACATCACAACCAAGCACCCTGGCCCAAGAGCGCAGGGTCTCAATGTGAGGCTTATTACCCATCTTTTCAGCCTGAGCCACGGCCCCCTGGGTCACCCCCAGCTTCCCGGCCAGTTGCGCCTGAGAAAGCCCGCGATGCTTGCGCCATGCAGCCATCGGACTGATGTTTTTTTCAATCATCAGGGCCACGACCTCATGCGGAATCGTGACGCGACCATCAGCGTCAAGCAGCGCCTGATACTCATCGAACGGCACCACGGCATACAGTGGGTTGCCACTGGCATCGCGAATAATCTGAGCGCTGCCTTTTGCGACTTCAGTATGTCCGCTCATCTCGCTTTTTCACCTCTTGAACCGTGATGATCCGAACACCGTCATCCAGATCGAACAGCACCCGATAGTTACCGACCCGTAGACGGTAGCCCACCTCATGCCCCTTTAAAGCCTTGACGTTCGCCGTATTGGTTGGACAGCTATCCAGACGCTAAACAGCAGCAAGAATCGCCTTGCGCTGTTTCTCCGGCTGAATCTTCCTGAGCTGCTTAATCGCTGTTTTTGTCCAATCAATACTGTACATCCACCGTCCCTTGCCTCGCCGACTTATAATATGGTCAAAAATATAAGATATCAACATTATTATCTAATATTTTACTCTTCCTATCTCGCCCCATCAGCTCCGGCAGAAATACCATAGATTGACAATCTTTGAACTTCGCCTAGCCTTACCTTAACCCCCCTCTTTCAGGAGAGTGAGTATGCACATCTCACTGACCCCCGAACTGGAAGCCCGCATCAAGGCCAAAGTGGACAGCGGTCTTTACAACAACGCCAGCGAAGTCATCCGGGAATCTCTGCGGTTCGTGGAAACCCATGAGGAATGGATCAACGAACTCAAACTTGCTCGGCTGCGTGAACAACTGCAGGAAGGCCTGGCCCAACTGGATCAGGGCGACGGCACCCGCATCACCTCGAAAGCCGGTCTGGACGAATTGTTCGAAGACCTGAAGGCACAATGACGTTTTCCGTACTGGTCATTTCTCCCCCCGCCCGGGAGGACCTGCGCGCAATTCACCAGTACGGAATACGATATTGGGGCAAACCCCGATCCGACGACTACCTGACCGCGCTTAAAGAAATGCTCTGGTCACTCCTCGAACACCCGGAAAAGGGCAAAGCGCGGTCAGAATTCCCCGGTGAGATCCGCAGCCTGCCGGCGTCCAGCCATGTCATCTTCTACCGGATACAGCGGAAACAACTGGAGATCATTCGGGTTCTGCACGTCAGGCAGGATGTTATCTGGCACCTTTAATTAACGCCGTTAATCTCACCTTGATACCCACCCCAGGCGAGTAGCGTCGCCGACCAGTGCCAATCCGCAGGTAAACCAATTCTCTCCACTCCCCGTCAACAACAACCGTTCCCGCGCCCTTGTCATCCCCACATAAAGCAACCGCACCTCATGCTCCAGATGTTCTTCGTCGTCCTTCAGCCCACCCAAGCCCGCCAGCACCACGGTGTCGAACTCAAGGCCCTTGCTGCTTTGCCGGGTGAGCAGCGCTACACAGTCCGCGTTGGCGTCGTAGCGTTTCTTGTCGGCGGCGGTTTTCAACCAGGCGCAGGGTACGCCAGTGGCTTTCAGGGCCCGTTGCAGTCCTTCCGCCTGCCAGTGGTGGCCGTAGATCACCGCAATGTTGTTCAGCGGCTTGCCTTGCTTGTGCCATTTGGCGATGCAGCGGGCGATGTAGTGGGCTTCGTCGTTGAAGTTGTCGAACTTGCGGAACTGCGGCGGCGGGCCGCTGTTGCCGGCGACTTCGGGGGCGATCAGGGGGATGTGGTCGTCGTCGGCGTCCTGGGCTTGCAGGACGTCCTTGGCGAAGTCGTAGGCGAAGCTGAGGATTTCGCGGGTGTTGCGGTAGTTGAGTTTGAGAATGGTGGTGCGGCCGCGGGCCTGGATGCCGGCGCTGGAGAGCGGGAATGTCAGGTTGCGCTTCTTATAGATGGATTGGGCGTCGTCGTAGAGCAGCAACAGGGAGTTGGTGTTCGGGTCGATCATCTGCACGATGAGCTTGAGCCATTCCTCTTAGAAGTCGTGTCCTTCATCGATCATCACGGCGCTGTATTGGGCGCGGGGTATCTGACCTTTGTCGACGCCCTGGATAACGCTTTCTACTTCCCGTTCCCAGTAGGGGGCGGTGCCGGGGATCAGGTCGGCGTGGTAGGTTTTAAGCTGCTGGCCGCACCATTCGTGGAAGTGGTGGACCCGCACTTTCTCCTCGATGCCCTTTTCGGCGATAAAGCTGCGCAGCCTGGCGGCGAGGGTAATATTGAAGCACAGCACCAGGATCGGTTTGCTGACGGCCCGGGCCAGGTGCAGGCAGCGGTAGCCGAGGATCAGGGTTTTGCCGGAGCCGGCGACGCCGTGGATCACGCGGTGGCCGTCGCCCATGCTTTTCGCCAGTTGTTCCTGTTGCAGGTCCATGACGCGGACGATGTCGGGAATGATCTCCTGGCGGGCGGGCCGCTCACCGGCTTCGTTGTCTCCGTCGTCATCGGCGAACAGGTCCTGCTGCGGGGCGTTGATGCGCACTTCCGGGAAGAGTTGCCAGCGGATGCGGTCGATCTGTGGCAGGGTGAGTTTGTCGCCGAAGGTGTATTCGAACATGCTCCAGAGGCGCGCCTGAAAGGCTTCCGGGTCGGCGGTGGTGGTCATTTCGTCACGGCAAATCAGCCGGTGGGCGGGCAACACCCGCTCTTGAACCAGTTCGGGAACGGCTTCGTTCCATTGCTTGCGGGTGATGTTGGGAAACACCACGCCGTAGCCGTAAGGAAAACTCAAGCGCCCCTTAAAGCGCCCCTCTTTACGCACCAGCTGTTGGTCGCGCTGCAATTGATTGATGGCGACGTAGGCACATTGACGCACTTGTTCCAAAGGGTTACTGACGGTCTGCCGGCCGCTGTGGGTGTCCAGTTCGACGCTTTGCGAGGTGATGCTTTTGAGGGTGTCCAGCTTCCAGTCCTTGACCTCCAGAAACAGCAGGCCCCGGCCGGGGTGCAGGATAATAAAATCGGGATAGCGCTGCTTCCGGCCAACGGGGATGTCGTACCAGACGGTGTAGTCGTCTTCGAGCAGGCTTTCCAGGCGCTGGCCGAGGCGGCGTTCGCCGGGGGTCATCTTGCGGATGGTGCTGAGGCTGGGGATTACCGTTGCCATAGGGAGCGCCCCCGGCGGCCGTCAGGACGGCAGGCAGGCGGTCGAAGCGCCATAACAAACGGGTATTCGCTCTTACAATCGGACATCCCTTCCCCCAAAGGCTCTGTTTCACGCCGTGCCTCTCCGGGCCGGCGGGTTCTTTTTCTGTGTCGTTTTTTTGTGATTCTTTTTTGTGATACAGGTCCGAATTTACCCGGAAGACGAATGCGGATGCAAGGCAAAGGGGATAGGAACGGAAATCGGGGATCGGGAACCGGCGCGGTGGCGCAGGAGAAACAAGGCGCGCCGGCCGGCGCGCCTTTAAGACGATTAGAGATCCAGGGGAAGGAACGTGTGCGTCTCGCCTTGGCGATCTTCGTGGACGTGCTGCCAGGTGGCGTTCACGGTCGGCTCGTCGCCGCTCAGATCAATGGTGGCATCGACCAGGTAGCCGGCCATGGACAGCCCCAGCAGGTGGAGCGTGCGCCCTTCGGTGCCCACTACCTCGGTGATGGCGATCCCACTGTACTCCATGTCGTTTTCGGACTGCTTCGAAGGCGGGCCGCCCTCAAAGTCGCTGAAGGACGCCCCGTCTATGCCGTTATCCTCGTTACGTCCGATGATAAACCGCGCTTCGTTGTCCTCACCGATGCCGATCGCCAAGGGCAGCAAGGCAGCGAACTCGTCGACCAGGTCCTGATCGTAGACCGGATCGAACGCCACGCTACGAACCGCTTCGAAACGTGGAGCGGCATCGTCGTCTGAGCTGCCCGACGCCTGGCCGTCCGCCATGCTGGCTTCGATTAAAAAGGTGGCGCCGGTACTGCCATCGCTGCCATCGAGGCCATCGATCTTGAAGTCGCTGCCCTCGCCGGTGGTGCTCAGCCAGTCGTTCTCCTCGTCGAAGCCCGTGGCCGCATATTTTCCGTAGGCAGTTTTATTACTGCCGTAAACCGCGCCTTCCCGGGTGACCATGAAGATCATGTCGGTTTGCGTGTTGTCCTGGTAACTCACCGTGCCGTGATAAAGGCCGGCATTGGTCAGGTAGAGCGCCAGGGCGACATGGTTCTGCGCGTCACCTTCGGGCACCAGCGCGAAAGGCCCACCTGGCAGATCCTGGGTGAGCATTTCCAGGGTGGAGGCGACCGCGGTTTCGAAAGCGGTCGGGTCTTGGGCGAAGTCGATGGCCAGGCCCAGCTCCAGGTGGGAGGCCGGATCAATCTGAATGCCGTTACCGAGATCCTGGTCAGCGTCCAGGCTGATCAGGAAGCGGCTGATATTAATCACCGTGTTGTCGTTCTGGTCGGCGCCTTCGCCGGCCAGGTCCGCCGGGGTAATGAACAGCGTATTTCCGTTCAGCACCGCCTCACCCAATCCGATGTCTCCGACCAGGAAGCGCACCGTCGCCCCTGCCGGGCAGGTCAAACTGCCTTGGGTTTCCGTGACCTTGGTGTTGCCGCCCCCATCACAGGTGTAGTGCAGGCCGGTCACGGCGTTGTCCACGAAGTGGGCGGAGTGTGGGGCGGCGGCACCGCCATCGCCCCCGGAGCCGCCGGAACCACCACAACCAGTCAACGCCAGGATCGCGGCCACGGCCGCCCCGGCAAAGGTATATCGCTTCATTATTTTTTCCCCAGGCAAAAGATGATCAACGCACCGTCCTTTTTCTTTTGCGACCTTATAGGGCCTCGAAAAAGTGACGGCGGTAGCGGCAACAGTCTAAGGCGAGCCGGGCTAAAAGTCGCGGCCTGGTACGCATATACAAAGTGACGCGCTTCACGCACGCGCAGAGAGCGTGTCGGCCCTGGGAAGCCTCTGAAAAACCCCTTGCACGCTCAGGCTTTCAGGCTGGCGCGACCTGAAGCGCACATCTGCTGCGCCCTGCCTTTCGGAAAGGGAACTACCCTGTCCGTCGAGACAAGAACGCTTCAGGCCACGCTGAGCATGTAAGCAGTTTTTCAGAGGCCCCTAGCTTTCGTCCGGAATCTCCGGATCCACCAGCTGTGCCAGCTGGATTAGCGATTCCTGCCAGCCCTGGTAGCAGAATTCCGCCGGAATCACTTCGGGCACGCCTTCCTGCACCACGGTCAGTTCGGTGCCGCAGAGCACTTCCTTGAGGGTCACGGTGACGTGCATTTCGCCGGGGAGGTTGGGGTCGTCAAAACGGTCGGTGTAGCGGATGCACTGGTTGGGGGTCAATTCCACGTAGGTGCCGCCGAACGAGTGGCTGGCGCCGCTGGTGAAGTTGGTGAACGACATGCGGTAGCCGCCGCCTTCGCGCACGTCGCTTTCGTGCAGGGTGGCGGTGAAGCCAAAGGGCGGCAGCCATTTGACCCTGGCGGCCGGGTCGAGAAAGGCACGGTAGACGCGTTCGGGGCTGCCGCCCAGTACGCGGTGCAAGCGGATGGTGTGGTCGGGCATGGTGTTCTCCTGTCGGGTTGGGTTCACCGGATGGTCGATGGGCCGTGTTTCGATTCGACATCCGGCGCGAGCGCCGGCCACTTTTCTTTTCAGGGCGTCGCTTCTTCGTGCCAATTCATCATAAAAACTGATTTAACTCCGGTGATATATCGTCTTCTTTATCGCCTGTTTCGATTATAGAGTGGCTGCATTCCCGGTCGGCGATATTGCCGACCCTTAACCAGCCCGAGGAGGCGACCATGATCGAGCGGCGTGCTTTCAACCAACTGGGCGGTGCCCACCACGGCTGGCTGGACACCAAACACCACTTTTCCTTCGCCGGGTACCACGATCCGAAGCGCATGCATTGGGGCGATCTGCGGGTGTGGAACGATGACACCATCGCGCCGCACACCGGGTTCGCGCCGCATTCGCACCGGGATATGGAGATCATCACCTACGTGCGTGAGGGAGCGATCACTCACCAGGACAACCTGGGCAATAAGGGCCGCACCGAGGCCGGCGATGTGCAGGTGATGTCCGCGGGCACCGGGATTACTCATGCCGAGTACAACCTGGAGGACACGCCGACGCGGATTTTCCAGATCTGGATCATCCCCAACGCCACCGGCCTGCCGCCCACCTGGGGCAGCCGGCCGTTCCCGACAGCCAACCAGGACAGCGGCTTCAAGGTGCTGGCCAGTGGCTACCCGGGTGACAGTGATGCTCTGCCGATTCAGGCGGATGGCCGGGTGGCGGCGGTGTCATTGAGCGCCGGGCAGGAAGCCACCTACACGCTGGAAGCGGGCCGCAAAGCCTATCTGGTGCCGGCCAAGGGGCGCGTGCGGGTTAACGGCGTGCTCACCGAGGCCGGGGATGGGCTGGCAATCGAGGACGAACGAGAACTGCTTGTCCGCGCCGAATCCGACAGCGAAATCGTGCTGGTGGACGTGGCTTGACTCTTTGCGGGCTCACGGCAGCCCCGTCATTTCCATGACGGGGCTTTTACGTTTCCTAAAGGTGGACTCTCCGCACCCGGTCTTATACGTTGCGTTCCGTTGAAGGCATCTTTGGCCGGCCTGGGAGAGCCACTTCATGAACCTTTATTATCGCGAGGAGCGCCTGTGCGGCCAGCAATCCGGTAACGGCAGGCCGCGGGGCTGGCTGGAACGGCTGACGTCGCCCGTGCGGCCGGGGGAGCTGGAAGAGGCGTTTCCCTTAAGCGAGATCAATGCGGTGCTGTACAACCGGCACAACTCGATCGGCTGTTCGGTAAAGGCGCCGTTGGGGAATGTGATGTGGCGAAACGAGGCATTGTGGTACACGCTGCCGTGCCAGGTGGGCGCCTATATTCCACGGCATCTTGCCTTCACCGATGGGCGCCGGGATGTGTATCTGGTGGTGATTGGCGGCGCTTGCGAACCGCGGCTCTGGCCGGACAGTCGTGAGCGGAACCGATCGCCGGATCAGTGGTTTTCCCATCGCCCGCTTGTGCGTCGAGGGGATTTTCTGGCGCTCAAGGAAAGCTTCGCGGCGCTGGTGGCCCATGTCCGTAAAGAGGACCGGTTAGCCGATCAATAAATTGCGCCGCACCGCTCTCAATATCTGCTTCAGCGTCAGAATCATCGCCAAAGGATAGTGCGGGGAGTCTGTTTGTCTTAGCCGACGTCGATCCGGAAGTCGCTTTGCAAGGCCCGCCAGTGGGTCCGCAGCGACCTCTTGTGCTGATCATCCATCGGCAGTTCTTTCAAAGCGGGCCCCCATAAAGTGCGTGCCTTATCCATTACGTCCGTCAGTTGCGGTCGAATCGCCCGCCAGGGCACATCCGCGTTCTTCGCCCACGTTTCGAAATGGCCCAGGGTCACATCACGCCAGGATTTTATTTTCCCCAGGTTGAGGGCGAAATGAGTTTCGCCGTCGATGTAGGCCCGGGTAGTCACGACGTCATAGGCGGGCGAGAGCGTCGGCGTGATGCGATCCGCATAAAGCAGACTCCAGTTCTTCAGGTGAGCGTCGCCATTGGCCAATAGGATATTGATCAGCAGACGCCGCGCGAACTGTTGAACGTCCATCAATGCGTCGCCGGAATACTGATACAGGATACGGCCGATCTGTTCGTAATTAGCCGATCCGTATTTTTCATGAGGATACCTGCTCAACACCTGGGCGAAATCTTCCATGTGCACGCGCTGCCCTGCCCGGCGGTCAAACCGACGGATCGCGAAGGCCACGTTTTCGGCGGGCAGATTGATGTCCGGCAGATTGTCGAGTCGATCCAGATCAAGCAGGCGGATCTCGGGAATCGCAATGCCGGCCAGGGACGCCAGAGTCATGGCGGTATATTCGTTCTCGGGCACTCGACGGTGACTGGTGGAAGGCGTTTTGATGATCCAGTCGCCAAGCTCATCGCCAACCGCCAGATTGTAGCGGCCGTCTTTCTCTTTCATGGAGAACTTCATCTGTATGCCGGCCAGTGAAAACTTTTGTGCGCCATCCCAGCCATCAATACGCGCCGGCGTGGCCTGACCCAACATCGGCAATAACGCCTTCGGCAGTTCATCAGGCTCCGCCGGCTCGGCGAGCAGCGCGCCAGGCAAGTCGCCACCGAGATAGGCCAGCAGTTCGAACTCGTTATCCGGGTGCACTTTCAGTGCCTGGGCAATAAAGACGCGTAACGCACCCTCGGGCAACAAGTTGGACAACACCGGATGAAGCCGCTGCTTTTTCGACCAGGGGACGGAAAGCAGTTTCTCCGCGCGGGGAAACGATGGATGGGTAACCAGGCTAAAGGTGGGCCGGAGCGGGTCTTCGCGGAAAGCACGATCAAAAATCAGAGTATTTCGACCATTTTGGAAGCCGGTCAGATGGCCCACCAGCCTGCCTTGCAGGGTAAGCCTCAATACTCGAGCCGCGGCGCCGCTCATTGCTCGTCCCCCAACAACCCAGCCCAGGGGTCGTCGACCAGCGATGACGCCTCTTCATCGCCGTAGTTCGGCTCATCGCTTTCCCGAATTATCGACACCTTGTCCGCCAGCACTGCCTCAATCAGAGCCAGCTTTTCGCGGGGAATAAGCATAATCTCGCTGTTCAGCCCCTTGGCGACCAATTCCAGGGTCGCCAATCGCGGGTTTCCCCCGGCTTCCAGGCGCTGGTATTGCTGGCGTGACATTCCCACGCGCAACCCCATATCCCGCTGCCGTAAACCCAAGGCCTTGCGGCGCTGTTTCAACCGCTGCAGTAGATCGATCATAAAGCGTTTAATAAGTTGCCTTTAATGTAAAAAGCAGCCTATCAGGCTTTGTTATCGCATAAAAGAAACAAATACGGTGCTTATAGGCTGCCAGGGAGAGCATCCCACCAAAAGCGCCTTATTTATTGCTGTTTGGTGTGCGTATCGTCACGCCACACCCTGGCTGCGCAGGTAGTCATCGTAGCTGCCGTGGAAATCGACGATGCCGGTGGGGGTCAGCTCGATGATGCGGGTGGCCAGGGACGAGACGAACTCCCGGTCGTGGCTGACGAACAGCAAGGTGCCCGGGTAGTTTTCCAGTGCCAGGTTCAGCGACTCGATGGATTCCATGTCCAGGTGGTTGGTGGGTTCGTCGAGCAGCAGGATGTTGGGGCGCTGCAGCATGATCTTGCCGAACAGCATGCGGCCCTGCTCGCCGCCGGAGATCACCTTGACGGATTTATTGATGTCGTTGGCGGAGAACAGCAGGCGGCCCAGGGTGCCGCGAATGATCTGTTCGTCGTCGCTGGGTTTGCCCCATTGCTGCATCCAGTCGAACAGTTTGGTGTCCTGTTCGAAGTCGGCGGCGTGGTCCTGGGCGTAGTAGCCGATGGCACAGTTCTCGGACCATTTGATCTCACCGGCGCTGGGGGTTTCGTCGCCGATCAGGCAGCGCATCAGGGTGGATTTGCCGACCCCGTTGGGGCCGATGATGGCGATGCGCTCGCCCACTTCCACGCGCAGGTCGAGGCCGGAGAACAGCTCTTCGTCGAAGCGCTTGGCCAGCCCTTTTACTTCCAGGGCGTTGCGGAACAGCTTTTTATCCTGCTCGAAAATAATGTACGGGTTCTGGCGGCTGGAAGGTTTGATCTCTTCCAGTTTGATCTTGTCGATCTGCTTGGCCCGCGAGGTCGCCTGTTTGGATTTGGAGGCGTTGGCGGAGAAGCGGCTGACGAACGCTTTGAGGTCGGCGATTTGCGCCTTTTTCTTGGCGTTGTCGCTTTGCATGCGCTCGCGCGCCTGGGTGGAGGCGGTCATGTACTCGTCGTAATTGCCCGGGTAGAGGCGCAGTTCACCGAAGTCCAGGTCCGCCATGTGCGTGCACACGCTGTTCAGGAAGTGACGGTCGTGGGAAATGATGATCATGGTGCAGTTGCGCTGGTTGAGCACGTCTTCCAGCCAGCGGATGGTGTTGATGTCCAGGTTGTTGGTGGGCTCATCCAGCAACATGATGTCCGGGTCCGCGAACAGCACCTGGGCGAGCAGCACCCGCAGTTTCCAGCCCGGCGCGATCTCGCTCATCGGCCCGAAGTGCTGCTCCACCGGAATGCCAACGCCGATCAGCAGATCGCCAGCGCGGGATTCGGCGGTGTAGCCGTCCATTTCGGCGAAATCCGCTTCCAGCTCACCGGCGCGGATGCCGTCCGCTTCGCTCATTTCTTCCTTGGCGTAGATGGCGTCGCGTTCTTCTTTCACCTTCCACAGTTCGTCGTGGCCCATGATCACGGTGTCCACCACCGAGTACTGCTCGTAGGCGAACTGGTCCTGACGCAGCTTGCCGATGCGCTCGTCGGTGTCTTTGGACACGTTGCCGGAGGACGGGACCAGATCGCCGCCAAGAATCTTCATAAAGGTGGACTTACCGGAGCCGTTGGCGCCGATCAGGCCGTAGCGGTTGCCGTCGCCGAATTTCACGGAAACGTTTTCGAACAGCGGCTTGGCGCCGAACTGCATGGTGATGTTGGCGGTGGTCAGCAAGGTTATCTACCGAATCAGGGGGAAGTGGCGGGCGGGTTGCGGCGCGGATTATGGCACACACCCGGGGCGCGGGTCACACAGAAGGCCGGTCGGCGGGTCGCCGACGGTAAGCAGGGTATGACAAGGGTATGACGAGGCGATGGAAAGAACCGACCCGGTTCCGGAAACGCCCCCCAAGGGCGTTGCAAGAGCCCCGGCCGGGTCGGCCCCCGGGGCTTCAGCTTGATTTCAGGTGGGCGCCTCGCAGATGAAGTCGATGGTTTGCGCGGGCAGCACCCGGGAGATCAGCGCGTACAGCGTGGGATCGTATTCGGCCAGCTCCTCGCGGGTGTTGATGCTGTTGTGAATGCCGTTCGGCGGATCGGATTCCAGGTTGGCGTTGTACCAGTCCTGCACCCCTTCGGCCCAGTATTCCTCCACGTTGAGGGCGGCGTAGGTGTTCTCGAACAGGCCCTGGTCGAGGGCGTTCTGGTAGGCGTCGTCGAGCGCGTCGAGAAAATCCGGCTCCATGTCGGCCAGCGCCATGGACACAATCGAATGGGAAAACTCATGAATAAAGATGTCCTCACCATCGTAAGGGTCTTCGCTCGAGCCGTAACACAGCAGGTTTTCCTCGGCGCCGCTGGACACGGGAATGTAGGGGGTGGCCCCCAGGCCGCGTGAGCGCTCATCCCAGGTCATGCCGCCCTCGAGCGGAAATTCCTGATCCAGGTTGGCGTATTCCGGTATTTGGGTAATGCCTTCGTCGTTCGCCACCACCACCACCCGGGTGCCGTTGTCGACCATCCTGGCGAGCAGATCCTGGCGCATCAGGGTCATGTCCACGACCCGGTACCAAGCCTCGATCAATGCCTGTGGGGAAACCTGGGCACCGCCGAGAATCGGCATGCCGCTGGCGTCGCAGTACTGGGTGTAATACGGGTCCAGATTCAGGGAAGCCGGCGGCGTGCCGGGCTGACATTCAATGTCATCAAAGGTCACCACGGTGAACTGCCAGGACGCTTCGGCCAGGGTCTCGTCATCCTGGTTCTGAATATCCCCGTTCAGAGTGACGGTGTAGGTCTGGCCATCCACCAACGGCGCTTCCGGCGTAAAGCTCACCACCGACGAATCCTCACTGAAGCTGAACGTTCCCGGTACCGGGTTGACCCCAGCGGTCACCGCAAAACTCAGCGAGTCCACGGAATCCCGGTCCACCGGCTGGTTGAAGATCGCGGTGACCGGGAACCCGTCCAATTGGTTGGCGCCGTCCGGCGGGCTGCTGGAGCGCAGGCTGAAGCCGGAAGGCTGATCCGGGTCGCCGTTGTCCTGGTCGTCACCGCCCGGGTCGTTATCGCCATTGTCGCCACCATTGTCGCCACCGTTATCGCCACCATTGTCGCTGCCGTTGTCGGGGCCAGCGCCGGCGCCACCATCATGGTCGCCGCCATCATCATTACAGGCCACCAATCCCAGCAGTAGGGCTGCAAGCCAAAAGGTTCTTGCGTTCATAGGTTGTCTCCTTGATGAGGGCACCGCGACGGCACCCGTCGTTCCGCTTCCCATGGTCACGGCAAGACCTTTGCTCCACATCCCTCGTTAGTATGAATCTCGGCGTTGGCCATCTGTGATTTAATGGGCGGAAAACGGCGTTGAGGAGAGCCTTCGTGCACGTTCTCGTGGTCGACGATCATCAATTGTTTCTGGATGGCATCCGGCATCTGCTGATGCGTCTGGAACAGACCGTGCGCATTACCGAGGCGACCCAGGCGGACGCGGCGATGCGCGCGCTGGAGGCCGGGGCCGAGTTCGACCTGGTATTGATTGATCTGTGCATGCCGGGCATGGATGGCCTGGCGGTGTTGCGCGGCATCAACGAGCGCAAGTTGCGTTTGCCGGTGGTGGTGGTGTCCGGCGAGCAGGACCCGTACAGAATCCGGGCGGTGCTCGACCAGGGGGCACTGGGTTTTATCCCGAAAAGCGTCGGCGGAGAGGAGATGCTGGCCGCACTGCGCAGCGTTCTGGACGGAGACATCTACCTGCCGCCACGCCTGGAACAGCAGATCAGCCGGCTTGGCACGCGGCGCCCTCCGGATGAAGCGTTCGACAATCCGGCGTTACGGGAATGCGGCATCACCAAGCGGCAGTATCAGGTGCTGACACTGATGGCCGAAGGCTATTCCAACAAGCAAATCGCCGATACCCTGTTCCTTACCGAGCACACCGTGAAATCACACGTGGCCAGCCTGTTCGCCATTCTGATGGCCAGCAACCGCACCGGCTGCGTTCAGAACGCGGTGAAACGGGGCGTGCTGACTCTCGAGCACGGCGCTCAACCGGAAGCCGGGCCGCGCGGCAGATAGTCGTGAATCACGGTGCGCAATTGCGCCGGGCGCAACGGCTTCTGCAATACCTCATAACCACTGGCGCGGGCCTCGCGCAACACCCGCGCATCGGTGTCCCCGGTAATCAGTACGCCCGGCAGAGCCTCGCCGAAATGCCGGCGCAGCGTGTTGATGGCGGCAATGCCGCTGTCGCCGTCGCGCAGGCGCAGATCCGAGAGCACCAGCTCCGGGCTCAGAGCGCTCTGGCGCAGCCTGGTCAGCGCCGCCATCACGCTTTCCGCCACGATCACCCGGCACCCCCATTTGCCGAGCATGGTTTGCATGGCGTCGAGAATCTCCTGTTCATCGTCAATCACCACCACATTGCGGCCGCTCAAATCCCAACTGTGCCCGCCCGAGCCGGCTACTTGCTCCACCACCCGGGCCGGGTCGCCACGCGCCACCGACACGCCGAACACGCTGCCCCGGCCGGGCACGGAAGCCAGCGTCAACGGCAACGCCAACAGATCGCAAAGGCGCCGCACCAGGGCCAGCCCCAAACCCAGCCCCTGGGCACGATCCCGGTGCGGGTTCCCCAGTTGCAGGAACTCCATGAAGATGTCTTCGTGGTGAGCGGCATCGATGCCCTCGCCGGTGTCCCAGACTTGCAACAGTATCCGCCCTGCTCGCTGTCGCGCGGTGATCAAGATCCCTCCGGAATGGGTGTAGCGCACCGCGTTACCCACCAGGTTGCGCAACACTCGCTCCAGCAACAGGCGGTCGCAGTCGGCCACCACGGGCCGCGCATGCACGGTTAAGCGGATGCCCTTGGCGGCGGCGGCCTGCTCGAACTCAGCGGCCAGGGTGGTGAGCATGGCGGGCACATCGAAGGCGCTGTATTCGGGTTCCACCGCGTTGGCGTCCAGGCGGGATACGTCCAGCAGGGCGTCGAATAACTTGCACAACGCTTCCAGCGACATCTGAACCCGCTCGAACAGCGCCTCGCGCTCGGCTTCGTCACGGGTTTCCTTGAGCACGCCGACAAACAGCGACAAAGCATGCAGGGGCTGGCGCAGATCATGGCTGGCGGCGGCCAGAAAGCGCGATTTGGCAAGCGTTGCCCGTTGCGCTTCGCCGCTCTTCGCTTCCAGAGCCAGTGACATGGCGTGGCTCTCATAACGCAGGCGGATCTGTTCACGCAACGAGCGGTTGAGAATCCTGGCGAACCTGACCCCGGCCAGAAACACCCATCCCATGCTCAGCGCCAGCAGCCAGTAAAGCGGTTGGGCCTGGGCCGCGAACGCCAGCGCCAGCGCCAGACCGAGCAGAATCGGTCCCGCGTATACGGCGAACAACGGTTTGCAATAATGGGCCGGCACCACATTGCCGATTGCCAGCACCAGCGCGATGGTGATCACAAAAATATGATGCTCGGTGGTTCCATACGGGTACATGAGGCAAAAAGCGCCGCCCCACAATGCACCCAGATAAAGGCGGCTGAAAATCAGCCGCCGCTGCCAGGGCGCCACCTCACGGTAGCCCACGCGGCGGCTCTGATACCGTTTCGCCAGGCCACTCTGGTAAACCACCCCCGCCAGCATCGCGATGCCCCAGCCCAGCAGCCAGAACGACGGCACCCGCTGGTAGTGGGCAACGGCCACCATCAACACCACCGCCACCTTGGCCAGCAGGCCGCCCCCGGACATGCCCATAAAGCGGCTGATCGCCTCATGGGTGATACGCGCTTCCAACTCCGCGCCTTCGACACCGGGCGGCATCGTCGCTGCATTGTTCATTTGAGTTGTTCCCCTGGCGTCAGCGCCGCGCGCTGGCCACCCCTGGTGCCGTCGCCGCCGCGCTTGCAGGGCGAGCCGCTTTATTCTTGAGGGCGCGGCCTCAAGGCAGAAGTTCCACCACGATCGCCTGTTGAACCTGCCTGGCCGGCTGGCCGCCCTTCGATTGATCGGTATAGGTGAACCCGCCTACCAGATTGCGGCCCGGTTCCAGGTGCAGGCTGGTGTTCATGCGTCGGCGGGTTTCGACTTCTTTATCCCGTTCGAGCTGGGCGATATCCAGGTCGTAAAGATCCGGCCCGCGACGTTGGATATCGATGTCATAGCCGCCACCGGAGTAAAGCCATTGGGTTTGCCGTTCGCTGTGTCGCAAGCGGACCAGCACGGTCACGGTATCGCCGGCGGTCTCCCGGCTCACCGAGATCCCCCTGCCTTCGCCCGGCTCACTGGGGAAAACACCCAGCAAATAGCCGCCCAAAGCGACCAGCGTGGCGATCACCAGAAGCAGCAGCGGCCATCGGAACGATTTCATTCAGCCTCTCCGTTTGCCGAAAAGCGGCGCAAACCCGCCCGCCCCACAGAGTGCCGCGCCGCGCACCACCCGGCAACCATAAAAAAGGCCCGCGTTCCGCGGGCCTCAGCAGGCTGCCAAAGGCAGTAACAAATCAGCGCTGTCGTATCGGAAAAGAAATCGCTTTAAAGGTGAATGCCGCACTCGGTTTTGCTGTTGCCCTGCCAGCGACCCTCGCGGCCCTCGCCTTTCCAGGTGCAGTGGCTGCAACCGATCGAGTGGTAGCCTTCTTTCACCATCGGGTGAAACGGCAGGTCGTGGGTCTCGATGTACTCGTCACGCTGTTCGCGGGTGACGTCGATCATCGGGTTGAATTTGATCATGCCACGACGCTCTTCGAAGATTTCCAGGCCGGCGCGATGCTCGGTCTGCCAGCTCATCAGGCTGGAAATCCAGAGATCGTAATTTTCCTTGGCCTCTTCGAGCGGGGTCACCTTATTGACCTGGCAGCACAGATCCGGGTCGGTGCGCCACATTTCGTTGTCCTGGGACACCTGATGGTGCTGAGGATCCGGTTTCACATCGATCACATTAAGATTGAAGCGCTCCACCAGGTAATCCTTGTACTTCAGTGTCGCGTCGAAGTGATAGCCGGTGTCGATAAAGTGCACCTTCTGCTCGGGGCGGATGGTCGAGATGATGTGCAGAAAGTACGCTGAGGTGGCGGCGAACGACGACGTCACCATCACCTTGGCCGGGTTGAAATCCTGGTAAACGCGACGGATGCGCTCTTCAAAACCCAGCGGCGCATAAATGCGGTTGAGATCGGCGATGGCGTCCCGGGACAGCCCGGCGCTGTTGTCGCCTACTCGTGTAATCAGCTGCGCGTTACCCATATCGTTGGTCCACCTCAGGATCGAAATGCGATTTGAGACGCCATGATAAGGGCGTTCCACAGCATATAAAGAAATATATGGTGATAGTTTTATACGTAAATTGAATATGCGATGAACAGCAATTCCGGAACTTGGCGGCTGCCATCTGTCCCACTTATCGGGAGCGCATTGGAGATCGCCTCCCCTTTAGTCGTCATCCAAGGAGTTTTTTATGAAAAAGCGCGCACTTACATTGTCCGCCTTGCTGATCGCCGCCAGCGGTGCCGCCATGGCCCAAAGCAGCCCGCCGGAACGCCAGGCGCCCACGCCCCCTCAGAGCAGCAACCCCCAGGCCCGCCAGGCGCCCATGCCGCAATCTTCGGATATTTCCGACGATGAGGTAGAAAAATTCGCCGAAGCCCAGGGCAAAGTGCAGGACATCAAAGGCAGCTACCAGGAAAAGGTGCAAGCCAACGCCAAGGAACCGGAAAAGGCCATGCAGATTCAACAGCAGGCCCAGCAAGAGATGGTGCAGGCGGTCAAGGACACCGGCCTGGAGGTTCAGAAATACAACCAGATCGCGCAATTGGCTCAATACGACACCGACCTGCGGGAGCGCATCGAAGACAGCCGCTAAACCACGGCCGTCCACAACTCACGGAACAAACGCAATCAACGCCGGGGACCAGCCCGGCGTTTTTTATGCCCCTAACCCCGAAAACTGAACACCTATCCCCCCTTGCACGATATTTCCATTTTTCACCGCCCCTTACCCTTTGATATCAATAATTATTCCCATTAGCATCTGATTCCTTCCCGGGGCTCGGTCAGGACACGGTTGCGTTGGACAAAAAAGCAAAGGCCCGCTGGCTGAAGCGGTTTCACCAATGGCACTGGATCAGTTCCGCAGTGTGCCTGGTGAGCATGATTCTGTTCAGCGTCACCGGTATCACACTCAATCATGCCGGCGCCATCGCCGCCGAGCCGGTGATCACCGAACGTACCCTGGCGCTGCCCGAGCCGGTCAGCGCCGCCCTCGCCGGCGTTGACCAAGGCCCTTTGCCGGCCCGGGTGCGGCAATGGCTGGAGCGTGAGTTGCCCATCGACGCCGATGCGGGCGAGCCGGAATGGTCGCCTTCAGAGGTGTATCTGGCCCTGCCCCGCGCCGGTGGCGATGCCTGGCTGGCGATTGATCGCCAACGCCATGAAGTGCTTTACGAAGCCACCGATCGCGGCTGGATCGCCCTGCTCAACGACCTGCACAAGGGTCGCGATACCGGCCCGGTCTGGCGCTGGTTTATCGATATTTTCGCCGCCGCCACTCTGGTGTTCGCTCTAACCGGTCTGGTGCTGATGAGTCTGCACGCCAAACGGCGCCCGGCCACCTGGCCGGTCACCGCCCTCGGGCTGGTGCTGCCCTGGCTGCTGATTGCCCTGTTCGTTCATTGAAGGAGACGCAGATGACACACCGGTGGTTGAGCTCCGTACTGCTGGCGCCGTTATTGATCGGCGCCGGCCCCGTCACGGCGGCGGGTCTGGCCGTGGACCTGGAGGTGCCCAGATTGCGCGTGGCCGAATACCACGCCCCCTATGTGGCGTTCTGGATTGAGCGCGAGGACCACACCGTGGCAGCGCCCTTGGGGCTGTGGTACGACGACCAGGAAAAATGGCTCAAGGATTTGCGCCAGTGGTGGCGCCGCACCGGCCGCGGCCAGAGTGCCCCTTACGACGGCCTCACCGGCGCGACCCGCTCACCGGGCACCCACCGGGCGGATTTCACCGGGTTGCCCGCGCTCACTACCCTGCCCGCCGGTGACTATCAACTGGTGGTGGAAGCCGCCCGTGAAGTCGGTGGCCGGGAAGTGGTGCGCCTGCCGTTCCATTGGCCGGTGCAACAGGCCGATACCGTGACCGTCACCGGCAGTCAGGAACTGGGCGACGTGACGCTCACCCTGACGCCTTAACCGCCTTTTCTTCAGGAGCTTGCCCATGAAACCGTCTTCCATCGCTGCCGCTCTGCTGGCGCTGCTGGTTCTCACCCCCGCCGCCCAGGCCCACAAACGCTGGTTGCTGCCCAGCCACACGGTGGTCTCCGAGGCCCAGTGGATCACCGTGGACACCAGTTCCTCCAACGACATCTTCTTCGTTGATAAGCCTTTCCCGCTGCAGGGCCTGAGCGTCACCGGCCCGGACGGCAAGCCGGCTGCCACCGACAATCTGCTGCAAGGCCATCGCCGCAGTGTGTTTGACGTGAACCTGGCGGCGCCGGGAACCTACCGCATCACCCTGATGCGTCCGCTCACCGTGGCGATCTACGAACTCAATGGCGAACGCCAGCACCAGCGCGGCCAGGACCCGCAAAGCCTGCGCAACGCGCTGCCCAAGGGCGCCAGCAAGATGCGGCTGGCCGAGGTCACCAGTCACCTGGAAACCTTCGCCACCGTGGGCGCACCCAGCGACACCGCGCTCAAACCCACCAACAAGGGACTGGAACTGGTGCCGGCGACCCATCCCAATGATCTGTACGCCGGGGAAACCGCCCGCTTCCGCTTTCTGATGGAAGGCAAACCCGCCGCCGGCATCGAGGTCAGCGTGATGCCAGAGGGCACCCGCTATCGCGACCAGCAACAAGAGTGGACGGTGAAAGGCGACGACAACGGCGAAATCAGCCTGACCTGGCCGCGCGCCGGCCGTTATTACCTGGAAGCGACCTACAGCGATGAACTCGCCGCGCACCCGGATGTCGATAACCGCCGCATTCAATACATGGGCACCTTCGAAGTGCTGCCGCTGTAGCCCGCCGCCACGACGATTGATCGAATAAATGGTGGTCACCTCGCCACTGAGCCGGTGGCGAGCACGCCGGCCAGCGGCTAATGTGAAGGGTCACTGGACGAACCTGACTTCGAGGAGGATGTTTATGCGCCGTTTTCTGATTGCCCTGCTCAGCCTTGCCGCCGTTGGCCCCGCCACCGCGCTGGCCGCCCCCACCGAATACACCCTGGACCCGGGCCACACCCAGGTGCGGTTTTCCTGGAGCCACTTTGGTTTCTCGGTGCCCGAGGCCAATTTCAACGAGATCAGAGGCACCATCAAGGCGGACCCCGACGCGCCGGAAAACGCCACCCTGGACGTCACCATTCCGGTCGCGGGCCTCGACACCCACGTGCCGCTGCTCAACGAACATCTGCTCAATAAACCAGAGTTCTTCAAGGCCGAGGCGCACCCGAACATCACTTTTAAAAGCAACCAGATCCGCAACATCAGCGAAGACAAAAAGCACTTCGATGTGGTCGGTATCCTGACCGTGAACGGCATCAGCAATCAGGTGGTGCTCGCCACCACCGTCAATAAAGTGGGCGAGCACCCGATGTACGACGGCGCGCCCGCCGCCGGCTTTAACGCCACCACCACCATCAAACGCTCCGATTACGGCATGAAAGCCTACGTGCCGGCGGTCAGCGACGAGCTGCAGGTGCGCATCACCGCCGAGGCCATCGACGCCGACGCCTACGCCAAGAAGATCGCCGCCGAGCAGAAAGCCGCCGAGCAACCGACCAAGCAACCCGCCGAGCAACCCGCCAAGCAACAATAAGCCCCTTCAACCGCGCGCGCGGGGCGCTCCGCCGCCCCGCGCCGTCCCGCCCCGGAAAGTCCGTGCATTACGCGTAAAAATCCCGTATAGTCTTGCGCCCCTCGCCCCTGCTGGCCCCGCGCCAGTCTACTGAAAGGTCCACGCATGTCCCAAAGCCCTTCCGGGTTCGCCGATCTAGGCCTGCCCGCGTCCCTGCTGGACGCCGTTGCCCAACTCGGTTTCCAGACCCCTTCGCCGATCCAGGCGCAAAGCATTCCCGTGTTGCTGGAAGGCCGTGACCTTCTTGGTCAGGCGCAAACCGGCACCGGCAAGACCGCCGCGTTCGGCCTGCCGCTGCTGGCCCGGCTCGACCCGGCCAAACGGCATCCGCAAATGCTGGTGCTGGCCCCCACCCGGGAGCTCGCCCTGCAGGTTGCCGCGGCACTGGAATCCTTTGTTGGCAAGGGCATGGGCCTGCGCGTGGCGGCGATTTACGGCGGCGGCGAATACCGCACCCAGTTGCGCGCGCTCAGCGATGGCGCCCAGGTGGTGGTCGGCACGCCGGGACGGATGATGGACCACATTGAGCGCGGCACCCTGAAACTGGACGGCCTGCGCGCTCTGGTGCTCGATGAAGCCGACGAAATGCTGCGCATGGGCTTTATCGACGACGTGCGCTGGGTGCTCAAACGCACCCCCTCCAGCTGTCAGTTGGCCCTGTTCTCCGCGACCATGCCGTCGGTGATCCGCACCGTCGCCGAGGAGCACCTTAAAGACCCGGTGACGATCCGCATCGACGCCGGCGCCAGCGCCACCGCCGAGCACATTCGTCAGCGCTTCTGGCCGGTCGCCGGCCTGCATAAACAAGACGCCCTGTGCCGCATCCTGGAAGCCGAGGAACACGATGGCGTGATCGTCTTCGCGCGCACCAAACAGGCTACCGTGGAGCTGGCCGAACAGCTCCAGCGCCGTGGCCTGCGCGCCGAGGCGATCAATGGCGACATGCCGCAAAACCAGCGCGAAGCCACCGTGGCACGCCTCAAAAACGAGCGCATTGACCTGCTGGTGGCCACCGACGTGGTCGCCCGTGGCCTGGACGTGCCCCGGGTCAGCCACGTGTTCAACTACGACATGCCCATGGACACCGAAGCGTACGTCCATCGGATCGGCCGCACCGGCCGCGCCGGCCGCGCCGGCGAGGCGATTCTGTTCGTCTCGCGCCGCGAACAGGGCATGTTGCGCTCCATTGAACGTGCCACCGGGCAAAAACTGGAAAGCATGGAACTGCCGTCCACCGAGGCGCTTAACCAGGCTCGCTTGAAGCGCTTCCAGGAGCGTCTCGGCCAGGCCATGGAGCATCGCGAAGTGGAGAACAACCAGGCGTTGGTGCTGCGCATGGCCGAGCAGATGGAGCTGGAACCCGCGCAACTGGCCGCCGCGCTGGCGACGTTGCTGTTCCAGAAAGAGCCGCTGTTTCTCAAGGAAGTACCGGCGACCAAACCGGCGCGCGAACGCTCCGACCGCCATGAACGCGCCGATCGGGGTGATCGCAAGGGCAAGAAAGGCCCGCGCATGGACAGCAAAAAACCGAACGTGCCGATGCGCACCTACCGCGTCAGCGTGGGTCAGGCTCATGGCGTGCGCCCGGGCAATCTGGTGGGCGCCATCGCCAACGAAGCCGGCCTGTCCAGCGCCATGATCGGTGCCATCCGCATTCACCAGGATCACAGCACCGTGGCGTTGCCGGAAACGCTCAGCGCCAAGCAACTTCACCAACTGCGTACCGCCCGCGTGTGCCAGCAGGCGCTGGGGCTGGAAGCGGTTTAATCGGGGGCGCCACGGCGCCGCCGATGGCCGGCCTGGCGGGAGAACCGCCCACTAATTGGGGCTGCCCAGGCGAGGCCGCCTGGGCCGGACCGACTTACTTACCGATACGGAAACCGACCTTAACCACCACCTGGAAGTGCGCGACTTTGCCGTCTTCCACGTGGCCACGGGTTTCCATCACCTCGAACCACTCCACGTTTTTCACCGTCTCGCTGGCGGCATCAATGGCATTGTGAATCGCCTCTTCGATGCTGGTGGTGGATGAGCCGACCAATTCCAGCTTCTTGTAAACGTTTTGAGCGGACATAAACGAACTCCTTTCGCGTTGCGGTCTCTCAGGGTTGCGCTCCAGCGCCCCGATTTTCAAGGCGGCAATCGGAATCATTGGTAAAATCCGCGCAAAACCGATACCGGTGCGGCGATGCGCGGACGCGCTGGCACGCCGCGCCGGGGTGGCGGCCCGGCGGCGAGCGTTTATACTTCGCGCCATGCAAACATCGACTCTGGTTCGTGGCGCCAATTTCTCCCGTTGCCGGCGCTACCGGTACGCGCTGTGGCGACGCTGGGCTGACGGCGAGGACTATGTGCTGCTGGTGGCGCTGAACCCCTCCACCGCCGATCATCGCCGTGATGACCCCACCATCCGCCGCTGCATCGGCTATGCCCGCGACTGGGGCTATTCCGGGCTGTGCGTGGCCAATTTGTTCGCCTATCGGGCGACCTACCCTCAAGACCTGCTCAGCGCCGCCGATCCGATCGGCCCACGCAACGATCACTGGTTGCGCAAACTGGCCGGCGGCGCCAGCCTGGTGGTGGCCGGCTGGGGCAACCACGGCCGCCACCTGGATCGCGCCGCGCGGGTGCGTGCGTTGTTGCCGGACCCGCATTGCCTGCGCCTCAATGGTTCCGGCGAACCCGCCCACCCCCTTTATCTACCCAAGCGGCTGCGGCCTTTTCCGTTGCCCTGACCCTGGGTTGAACAGGTTGGCAGAGTCTTCACCTTAATAGGACTACAGTCTGTTCTTGCCAACCCTGGGGAGAAGGACCCGGTGTCCGAAGACCGCTTTACCCACCGTAATATCCTCACCGCTCGCCTGCTGGGCGTGGCCGGGCTGATTCCGTTTTACGCGCTCGCCGCCCTGGCCTGGCGTGACGATCTGCGGCCGTGGGCACTGCACGCCGAGGCCGGCTACGCCGCCGTGGTGCTTTCCTTTCTTGGCGCCGTGCACTGGGGCCGCGCGCTCGCCAGCCCGACACCCCGCAACCACATTGGCAGCCTGCTGTTTGGCATCAAACCCGCCCTGCTGGGCTGGTTCGCGCTGATGCTGCCGGTGGAGTTCGCCCTGCCCATGCTCACCGCCGGCCTGGTGTTCGTGTGGGGCACCGAGCAGATGGTGTTCTTCGAAACCCTGCCCACCTGGTACCGGCACCTGCGCCATCTGCTCACCGCGGGCGCCGCTTTCGCGCTGCTGATCGCCTGGGCGGCCGCGATGACGCCGATGTTCTAGGGCCTGTTCACACTACTTGCATCCCAGGCCATGGAGCGAACCGACCGGCACAGGTAGACTTCCCTCTTGGAATGACGCTCTGGGGGATCGATCCGGGCGTCCGAGGTATTCGTCCCGGAGGGAACCATGCGTCACTACCTGCGCGCCGTGCTGTTCGGTGCTGTTATTGCCACCGCACCAGTGGTTGGCGGTTGCGACGAAAGCGCGGCCACTCCCGCCCCGCCCCAGGCCTCGCCAGCGGCGCTCACGTTTGAAAATAACGTGCGGCCGATCTTCGAACAAAAGTGCATTGCCTGCCACGGCTGCTACGACGCCCCCTGCCAATTGAAGCTGGAAACCCTGGAAGGGCTGGACCGCGGCGCCGCCAAAACCCCGGTGTACAAGCAGCGCGCCGAGGCCGCCGCCCCCACCCGTCTGTTCGTTGACGCCCAGAGCACCGCCGACTGGCGCGATAAGGGCTTCTTTTCGGTCATCGACAGCACCACCGGCATGGAGCAGGGCCTGCTGTATCGCATGCTGGTGCTGGGAAAATCCCACTCGTTCGAGCCGGACCAGCCGCTGCCCGACGACGTCGCCCTGGGCATCGGCCGCGAAAACGTGTGCCCGTTGCCCGCGCAAATGGACGAGTACATCAAAAATCATCCGCTCGAAGGCATGCCCCTGGGCACGCCGCCGCTCACCGATCAGGAACTGAGCACCATTGAGGATTGGCTCAACCAGGGCGCCACCCTGGGCGACAGCGGCATCACTTTGAGCAAGGGCGAGCAGCGTCACATCCGTGCCTGGGAAACCTGGCTCAACCGCACGGATAAACGCCAGCAACTGGTGGCACGCTGGGTGTTCGAGCATCTGTTTCTGGCGCACCTGTATTTCGACGATGGCAGCGGCGAACGGCCAGCGCATTTCTTTACACTGGAACGCTCGCTGACGCCGCCGGGAACGCCGGTGAAACCGGTCGCCACGGTGCGCCCCAATGACCCGCCCGGCGAACACTTCTGGTACCGCCTGCGGCCGGTGCGCGGCGCCATCGTGCATAAAACCCACATTACGTACGCACTCACGGAGGCCAAGCGCGCGCGCATCGAGACGCTGTTTTTCGCCGAGCCCTGGAGCCTGGATGAACTGCCCGGCTACGGCGAAGACGAACGGGCCAACCCGTTTACCACGTTCGCCGCTTTGCCGGCGAAAGCGCGCTATCAGATCATGCTCGACGACGCCGAGTACTTCGTGCGCACCTTTATTCGCGGCCCGGTCTGCCGTGGCCAGATCGCCACGGATGTGATTCGCGATCAATTCTGGGCGGTGTTCCAGGACCCCGACCACGACCTCTACCTCACCGACAGCGACTACCGCGCCGAGGTCTCCGGCCTGCTGGGTCTGCCCGGCCAGGAAGGCAGCCTGCTCAAGCTCGGCCCGCAGTGGATCAAGTACACCCACGAGCGCAATCAATACCTGCGCCGGCGCCACCAGATCTACGCCAGCCAGGAGCCCGAAGGCCCGGGCTGGGAAAGCCTGTGGGCCGGCGACGGCGACAACAGCAACGCCCTGCTGACGATCCTGCGTCACCGCGACAACGCCTCGGTGCGCCAGGGTCTGATCGGCGATTACCCGCTCACCACCTGGGTGATGGACTACCCCCTGTTCGAACGCTCCTACTACAATCTGGTGGTCAACTTCGACGTGTTCGGCTCGGTGTCCCACCAGGCGCAGACGCGGCTTTATTTTGACCTGATCCGCAACGGCGCGGAGCAGAACACCCTGCGCTACCTGCCCGCCAAGGCGCGCAAGAAAGTGCTCGACAGCTGGTATCAAAAGACCGGCAAACTGAAACTGTTTGTCAGTTATGCCAGCGTCGACACCCGCACGCCCACCTCCATCGGCTACCAATCAACGACGCCGATGAATGAATTCAACGCCGGCCTACTGACTCACTTTCAGCACCTCAACGCCCGGCCCGATCCGATCAACCGCTGCGCCGGCGAGCATTGCTACCGGGACCACGTCAGCGCCTTGGAAAAGCAAGCAGACCAGGCCTTCAGCCGTATCGCCTCGATGACCGCCGCACGGCTCCCGGTGATCCACCACCTGCCGGAGGTCAGCCTGATCCAGGTGCGCGGCGACGACGGCGAACTGGCGATCTACACCTTGTTCCGCAACCGGGCCCACTCCAACGTGGCGTTCCTGCTCGGTGAATCGCTGCGTTATCAGCCGGAAAAGGACACCATCACCATCTACCCCGGCGTGCTGGCCAGCTACCCCAACTTCATGTTCCGGGTCGACGGCGGGCAACTGGATGCCTTCGTTACCGCCATGGCCGCCGCCCAGGACGACGACGACTTCAACGACCTCGTCGCGCGCTTCGGTATCCGCCGCACCACCGCGGATTTCTGGCGCTATTTCCACGCCCCGACCCGCTACCTGGATCAGCATGAGCCGATTCAATCCGGGGCGCTGGACCTCAACCGTTACGAGAATCTTTGACCGGACGCCGGTGGTGATTATCGCTGTCCGCGGATGCGAAGCAGGGCACAGGGGACAGGCGCGGACACGGTCCGTCCGTTCACCGGCGTTTTCAACGGTTTCTTTCCAAAGCCCCCCTGGGCGGCGCGGAACGTTTCTAGTGGCACCGAATCGAGGTCAAGGTGGGCCCGCCCGGGCCCGTGTTTGGCCATGGACGGCCAAACCCGAGCCCACATGGACGTGCTCGTGGCGTGTCCCGGGCGGGCCCGCCTTGACCTCGATTCACCCTCAGAACTCAGCCACCGCTCAGCGAGCCCAATGCCGGCACCCTATCAACTGTTCCCTGTTCCGCGAAGAACAAAAAAAAAGCCCCGCATAAGAGCAGGGCTTTGAAGTACCGTCATAGCTTGCCTGCCGAAGCAGGCTCCCGAGCCTGATGACGATATGCGACTCAGACGGGCCGGGGCCCGTTTAATACAGCGCGGTCTGTACAGAGGCCAACCCGGGTGACAGCAGACCGTTAATAAAGGCGGCAAAACGCTGAATCCGGTTGGCGATGGCGGTAATGATGGCAGAGGTCTCGCCGGGCTGGTATTGTCGCCCATGACTTATTCATGGTGATTTGCGACAAACAATGTATCAGGTCAGTGTTTTAGCCTTTAACGGCGTGTTCGCCTCGGCCCTCACCGGGGTGGTGGATCTGCTCAACCTCACCGGGGTGACGTGGAATCGTATCCATGGGCAACCGCTCAACCGGCAGTTCAAGGTGCAGGTGGTGTCCCGAGGCGGTGAACCGGTGCGCTGCACCGCCGGCATGCGCATCGCGGTGGACAACGCCATCGAGCGGGTCGATCAGTGCGATCTGGTGGTAGTGCCCACGATCGGCAATGAAATCACCCAGGTGCTCGCCCAAGAGCAGGACACCCTGGAATGGCTGCGTTTCCTGCACGCCGGTGGCGCCGACATGGCCAGCAACTGCACCGGCTCGTTTCTGCTCGCCGAGGCGGGCCTGCTGGATGGCCGCAAGGCCACCACCCACTGGGGCTTCAGCCCGTTGTTCCGGCAACGCTACCCGCAGGTCAATCTGGACGAGCGCGAGCTGATCACCCGCGATGAAAACATCTTCTGCGCCGGTGGCGGCACCGCCTGGCGTGATCTCACCATTTTGCTGGTGGAGCGCTACTGCGGTGCCGACATGGCCCGCGAGCTGGCCAAGGCGTTTGTCATCGACGTGCGCAACGACCCGCAAAGCGTCTACGCCGGATTGCCGGCCAAGACCTACCACCACGACGATCAAGTGCAGGTGGTTCAGGCCTGGCTGCATGAAAACTACGCCGACGCCACCACGCTCGCCGAGCTGGCTGGCCAGGTACATCTGAGCCCTCGCCAACTGCAGCGCCGCTTCACCAGCGCACTGGGCGAACCGCCGTTGCAGTATTTACAGCGTGTTCGTATCGAAGCCTCGCGTAAGATGCTCGAGCGTGGCGCGGTCAATCTCAGCCATCTCGCCGAGCAGGTCGGCTATCAGGACGTAAGCAGTTTCTCGCGGCTGTTCAAGCGCCATACCGGGCTGTCGCCCAGCCATTACCGCCAACGCTTTACCCGCGTCGGCGCATTGCGCGACTGAACCGCGCCACCGGTGGCGCCTGGACTCGCCCGGGCGCAATCCGCACACTGGCGTGATGGACGACTATTACCAACGCCTCGACGAGGCCCTGAAGACCCTGGTCGGCACGCTCTGGGGGCCGCCCTTGGTGGTCCTGATGATGGGCGGCGGGCTGTTCTTTCTGCTCTATTCACGGCTGCTGCCCTATCGCCACCTGTGGCAAGGGGTACGGCTGATCCTGACGCCGCCGGATCAGCGCGACGAGGGCCAGCTCTCCCATCTGCAATCATTGAGCACGGCGCTGTCGGGCACGCTTGGCATGGGCAACGTGGCCGGCGTGGCGGTGGCCATCAGCGCCGGCGGGCCAGGCGCCATCTTCTGGATGTGGATGAGCGCGCTGGTCGGCATCGCCACCAAGTTCTACACCTGCACCCTGGCGGTGATGTACCGAGGCCGCGACAGCGAGGGCGTGTTGCAAGGTGGCCCTATGTACATCATCCGCGAAGGGCTGGGGCCAAACTGGCGCCCACTGGCCTACTTCTTCGCCGTCGCCGGCCTGCTCGGCACCATGCCGATTTTTCAGATCAATCAACTGGTGCAGGTGATCCGCGATGTACTGGCGGTGCCGGCGGGCTGGACCGGCGCCGAGGACCATTTCCTGTTCGATCTGCTGATCGGCCTGCTGTTGGCGGCGGTGGTGCTGTGCGTGGTGGCCGGCAAACTGCCGCGCCTGGGGCGGGTTACCGCTGCCCTGGTGCCGACCATGGTGGGCGGCTATTTGCTGCTCACCCTGGTCGCCCTGTTCAGCCATGCGGAGCGCATTCTGCCGGCGCTGGCGCTGATCGTGCGCGATGCGTTCACCGGCCAGGCCGCGGCCGGCGGGGCGGTGGGCGCGATGATCATCACCGGCGTGCGGCGGGCGGCGTTCTCCAACGAAGCGGGGATCGGCACCGAAGCCATGGCCCACGGCGCCGCGCGCACCAGCGAGCCGGTGCGCGAAGGGTTGGTGGCGATGCTCGGGCCAATCATCGACACCCTGATCGTCTGCACCTGCACCGCCCTGGTGATCATTATCAGCGGCGTCTGGCAACAGGGCGGCGAAGACGGCGTCGGCCTGACCGCCGCGGCGTTCGCGGCCCTGTTCGGCGACAGCGGCGCCATTTTGCTGGCGCTGCTGGTGAGCGTTCTAAGCCTGAGCACGGTGTTCACTTTCTGGTACTACGGCAGCAAGTGCCTGGGCTTTCTGATCGGCGCCCGCCATCAACACCATTATGTGTGGTTCTATCTGCTGCTGGTGGTGATCGGATCGGTGGCGTCGCTGAGCGTGGTGGTGAGCCTGCTGGACAGCATGTACGCCCTGATGGCGATCCCCACGATGACCGCCAGCCTGTTGCTGGCGCCCCGGGTTAATCAGGCCGCGCGGGACTACTTCCAGCGTCGGCGTGATGATCATTGACAGCTTCTTGACGCGTGCGGCCGCACCATGCGCTCAATCATAGGAGGACAGACCGTGAAAAACCTCTCCGTACTGCTGGTCGAAGATCACCGACAACTGGCGCAAACCGTGGTCGAGTTTCTGGAACAGGAAGGCGCCCTGGTGGATTACGCCAGTGACACCACCCTGGCGCGCTCCCTGGTGCAGGAGCATCACTACGACATCCTGGTGCTCGATGTCATGCTGCCCGGGGAAGACGGCTATACCTTCTGTGAGTACCTGCGCAAGGATCTGGCCGTGGAC
The DNA here is from genome assembly GCF_002864685.1 of Alloalcanivorax mobilis. Classification (GTDB taxonomy): domain Bacteria; phylum Pseudomonadota; class Gammaproteobacteria; order Pseudomonadales; family Alcanivoracaceae; genus Alloalcanivorax; species Alloalcanivorax mobilis. Next base: position 82,012 of record NZ_NMQZ01000007.1, on the reverse strand, counting down.
ACCCCGGTGATTTTCATGACCGCCCGCGATCAGCTGGATGACAAGCTCGAGGGCTTCGCCCGCGGCGGCGACGATTACATCGTCAAGCCCTTCGCGCTGCCGGAGCTGGTGGCACGGGTGCGAGCGCTGGTGCGCCGCGAGCGCCGCGAAGTCGCTCCGAATATGCTCAAGGTGGACGATCTGGAGCTCGATCCGGCCCGTCAGGAGGTCCGTCGCCAGGGCCAGATTCTCAAGCTTTCCCCCACCGCGTTCAGGATTTTACGAATTTTGATGCGCGAATCGCCCAAGGTCGTCAGCCGTGATCAGCTCGAACAGGAGTTGTGGGGAGACCTGGTGCCGGATTCCGATGCACTGCGCAGCCACTTGTATAACCTGCGCAAAGCCGTTGACAAGCCCTTTGCGAACGCACTTTTGGAAACCCTGCCCGGTGTGGGTTTCAGCATTCGCCCGCCGCGCGCTGCGTCGCAGTAGCGGTGCCGTGCGCTTGCGGTGCCGTCCGCACAGGACCACAATGGCGCAAAAATTTACAGTAGCGCTATGGTAATCGCTTATGTCTCGGGGGAAGTCTCACTCATTCAATGAGTTCGTCGACACGCAGCTCCATGATCTGCGTGATCGTTTTGGCATGGCCATGTGGTTCCTGATCCGCCGCCGCAATGAAGAGTGGCTGGCGTTGCGTGTGTGCGGTGACGGTTACGACCTGGAAGGCGGCAACATGCTGGCCTGGCGCGACAGTATCTGCTACCGCCGGGTCAACGAAGAAGGTCCGATCATCTGCCCCGACGTCAGTAAGGAGGCAGCCTATCGCAGCGCGCCAGTGACCAGCCAGCTAAAGATCGGCGCCTACGTGGGGCTGCCATTGCTGGATCAGCACGGCAATCTGTTCGGCACTCTGTGCGCCCTTGATCCTGAACCTCAGCGGCAATTGCATGATCCCACCATCCAGGCGGCGTTGCGCCGTCAGGCCCATCTGCTGGAAACGGCGCTGGTGTGGAACCTGGCCGGCCTGGACCAGCAACGCATCACCGACTTCTTTGAAGAGGAAGGCCGCGACCCGGAAACCGGCCTGCTCGACGCCGGCGGCTGGATCCGCATTCTCGATCGCGAGCGGGTACGCTGCCGGGACTATGGCCTGGATGCGATGATCCTGCGCCTGCATGGTGACCGCCTCTCCCCCGAGCGCCGCGAACAGCTCGCTGACTCGGTGGCCGCGCTGATTCGCGAGCAGGACATGGCCGCCCACCTCGGCGACGGCCAATTCGCCATTTTGCTGACCGAAAGCACGCCACATTGCGCGGCCCGGGTACGCGAGCGAATTCTTGATGCGCTTAATGCCAAGGACCTGTGGGTGGAGTGCAACGCCGAGCCGCTGACCTTGCAGATCGGGCTGGCCCAGCCCCATGTTTTGCTGGACGGCGCGGTGCACTGATTCAGTGTTCAGTGTTCAGTGTTCAGTGATTGACCGGCGTCGGGGCGGGTGGGGTTAGTGGAATCGAACCCGCACGGCGGTGCCCTTGCCGGGTTGGCTGGCGACCTCCAGGGCCCAGTGGAAACGCTCGCAGAGGCGTTGCACGATGGCCAGGCCCAGCCCATGGCCACTCTCGTTGCTGTTGCCCCGTTCAAACGGTTTGAGCATACGGGCCAGTTCTTCCTGGTCCATGCCAGCGCCGGTGTCTTCCACATGGATCGAATCGGCATCGACGATGATGGTGACCTGCCCGGAACCACTGTAATTGATCGCATTGCGCACCAGGTTGGTGAGCACGATATTCAGCACCGTTTCCGACGCATCAATGTTCAGCAACGCTGACTGGCGCACCTGAAGGCGGATCTGCTTACGGTCGGCCAGCGGCATCAGCCGTTCCATCAGATTCACCGCCACGTCATTGACCACCAGTTCTTCGGTGAGAATCTCCCGTTGCTCGGTGCGCGCCAGCAACAGCAGCGTCTCGACCAGCGCTTCCATGTCGTCCACGGTGTCGCTCATGCGGCTGATTACCGGCCGATCTCCGATCTGGCTGGCCAGCAGTTCCAGGTTGGCGCGGAACACCGCCAACGGTGTGCGCAACTCGTGGCTGGCGTCGCGGGTGAATTGCCGCTCACGATTGACAAAGCGGAGCAGCCGTTCGGAATACGCATCCAACGCCGAAGCGAGAATGCCCGCCTCCGATTCCGGGTCCTGTTTGAGGGCGTCGAGATCCGGCCGCGCCGACGCCGGGTCGCTGACGTCGGTGTGACGCAACGCCTCCGCCAGTTGCACCAATGGAGACACCAGCGCGCGTGCTTTGCGCCAGCCAATAAAGGAACTCAGATAAATCACCAGCAACACCGCCGTCAACGGCAGGATGCCAAACAGAAACGCCAGTACCGAGACGCGCTGCTCGTCGAAGATCAGATACAGGCGCGCACCGTCGTGATGCTCGATATAAACAATCGGGTTGGCACCATCCAGATGCACCCTGCCGTAGCCGTCGCGGCGCTGTCTGAGCACCTCGGGCACCGGATCGCGGGTGTTGTCGTCGACCAGCAGGCCGAGCAGATGGCGGGTGTTGGGGCGCGGGAAATCCGTTTGCCGGTCATACAAGGACCAATAGTGCTCCGCTTCCTTGATCAGCGCTTCCTTGACCAGAACCCGCTCGATGATCTGCGCCGTCGCCCACACCCCGAATACGGTGGCCAGACTGATAAACAGAATCTGAATCAGGTACACCCGGGTCAGGCGATGCTGGACACTCTTGCGCATTATTACCGCTTCCGCTGAAACACATAGTGGGCAACGAACCATTCATCGCCACCACCATAGTTGAACAGTTCCGCGCAGGCCATGAAGAACATGCGCCAGCGTTGCAACCAGAGCGCGCCCTGCCCTTTGCCGTAACCCTCGTCGAGCAGCGCGACAAGTTCGCCACGGCGGGCGTCCGCGTTCGCCAGCCAGGCTTCCAGGGTGCGTCCGTAATGGCTGCCATTGACCGCCCAGCTCTGTTCCAGGGCGAGGTCGGTGGCGCAGCGGGGCAGCCAGTCGAACGAGGGCATCACACCACCGGTAAAAAAATAGCGGCCCATCCAGTTGCTGGCGCCTTCGGTTTCGAACAGATAGGTCAGTTGGCGATGGCAGAAGACGTGCACGAACAGCTTGCCGTCCGGTTTTAACCAACCTGCGATTCGCGACGTCAGCTCACGGTGATTGCGCATGTGTTCGAACATTTCCACCGACACCACCCGGTCGTAACGCGCCCGCGGATCAAAGGTGGCGGCGTCGGCGGTGATCACTTGCACATTGTTCAAGCCCCGCACGCGGGCTTGTTCCATGATCCAGGCGCGCTGAGTGGAAGAATTGCTGACCGCGGTGACGCGGCTGCCCGGATAGCGCTCGCCCATCCACAGGGTCAGCGAACCCCAGCCACAGCCCAGTTCCAGAATGTCCTGCCCATCGGCGAGGCCGGCACGCTCGGCGCTCAACGCCAGCATCGCCTGTTCGGCGCCGGCGAGATCGTTGACCCCCTCCGGCCACAACGCGCTGGAGTACTTCAAGCGCGGCCCCAGCACCCGCTCATAAAAGCGCGCATCCACCTCGTAGTGCTGCTCGTTGGCCTGCTGCTGGGCGATCGCCACCGGCCCGCGAGAAAGCTCTTCGAGCAGAGCATCCTGCTGCTGATGCCGGCTCTGTTCCCCGGCCAGCCGCTTGCCGAGCAAGTGACGGATACCGCCGCGAATCAGAATGTCCGGTAACAGGCCGGATTCCGCCAAACGAATGATCATGAACCGGGTCTCCAGGGAATGAACGCGCTGGTGGTGCGCTGGTAGTCGCGGTAATCGTCGCCACGGGATTTCAGCGCCTGCTTCTCGGTGTGCGGGATGCCGGTAACGAACCACAGGAACAGGAACATGGCCAGGGGCAACAGCCACAACCAGAGGTCCAGAGAGGCGCCAAGGGCGATCAGCGGATAGCTGAACCAGTGCAGCCACTCAAAGAAATAATTGGGGTGGCGCGAATAACGCCACAGCCCTTCGCGGCAGGTTTTGCCGGCGCTGTCCGGGCGCGCCTTGAAACGCGCCAATTGGCGATCCGCGCTCGCCTCGCCGATGATCGCCAGCAGCCCCAGCAACCCGCCCGCGGCCACCGCCCAGCCATCAAATTGCATCTGATGCGCGATCTCCCAGAACGGCAACGAAAACGCCCACGCCAGGCCCGCCTGCAACCAGAACACCAGCAGGAACACCGGCTGCGTGGCGCCGCCCAGCTTTTCCCTCATTGCGGCGTAGCGGCCATCCTCCCGGCTCTCGCCGGTCACCCGGCGCAGAATATGCCCGCCCAGCCGTGCCGACCACAGCGCCAACAACAGCGCCGCGACCAACCGGGGCAGTGCCTCGCCGTATCCCACCGCCAGATAGGCAAGGCCGGTCAGGCCGGTGCAGAAGCTCCAGGCGACGTCCACATAACCGGCGTTGCCACTGGTTTTCTGAACCGCCCATGCCACCGTGAAAACCAGCAACAACAGCACCAGCGTAAAGCAAAGAATGTCAGGCATAACGCCTCCTCTCCCTGTCTGTTGCAGTCCGGCGTTGTTTAAACCCGCGCGGCGCTGCGATTGACACGCTGTGCCAGCAACGCCAACGCCGGCACCACCAGAGCCCAGATCGCCGCGTACGACAGCGCCAGCGGCAACCAGCCCTGGGGCGTGGTCGCCGCGCCCAGGCGAATGCCCACGGTCACCGAAATGACACCGCCGATGCCACCGAACAGCGCCGCCAGCAGCGGCCTGCCACACAACCAGGCAAGGCAATAGTTGAAGCTCACCGCGAACCCCAGCCACAGTGCCCAGATCCAGCCAGGCGCCAGCCAGGAATACGACCAGCCCTGATAGTAGATCAAGCCGGGCACCATCCACACCGGTTCCAACACGATACAAGCGAACGCGCCGGCGCACAGCAACGGCAGATCACGGCGCCAGGGCCGACCCAATGCCCACACACCGGCCTGCATCGCCACCAGCACCGCCAGCGCGGCATCGCCCCAGCCTTGCGCGCCGCCATACACGGCCACGAACCAAAGCAGCTGAAAGCCAACGAAATTAAGCGCCAACGGGGCGAATGATCGAGTCATAGCGCGGAGCTTGGGCTGCTCGCCGTCAATGGCCTGTGAACCAGCTTCACAGGCGGTTCACCGGCATGGGCGGAGATTAGCGCCATGAAACGTTCATTGATGATGGTGGCGGTGACTTTCAGCGTCCTGGCTGGCGGCTGCGCCAGCGACGCCGCGTCCCGACAAGGCTACTCCCGACTTTACGAGCAAGGGCTGGCGACGCACGCCGGCGACACCGGCGTGCCCGCCGAGGCGCTGCAACGTTTCATGGCGCTGTACTCGCCGCTGAACGCCGATTACATCCAGGCCCACCTTGATCAGGTGTACGCGCCGCGCCTGTACTTCAATGACACCCTGGTCACTCTTTATGACCGCCAAGCCTTGAGGAAACATCTGCTCGACACCGCGAAGCGGCTCGACTCCATGTCCCTTGATGTGCAACGAAGCTGGCATGAGGGGGAAGATGTGTTCGTGCAATGGATCATGGAAGCACGCTTCAGCATTCTCGGCAGCCAGCGCCAATCACGCACCATCGGTATTTCCCAACTGCGTTTTAATAAGCAGGGTCAGGTGGTGTTCCACCAGGACTTCTGGGACAGCAGCCAAGGCCTGGACCAGCAAATCCCCATCGTCGGAGCGGTTCCCAGATGGCTCAGGAATCACTGAAAGCCGCGTTGATGCGGCGAATGGTTAGCGCGACCGTGTTGGTCGCGAGTCTGGTTCTGGTGACGAGCAGCCACCTGGCACTGGCGGCCAACCCGGACTTTGACCATCTGCAGCGTTGCTCTTCCTCGAAAGTCAAAGCGCTGAAGTTCTTTACCGTCGGCAAAGCGTCGTTGTTTCGCCAGGATTGCGCCGCCACCGATCCGCTTGCGCCACCGCTGCGCCTGGCGTTCGGCTACAACCGGGCGGTGCCTGGAGACGCTTTCGCCAAATCGGCCCGGGCGATGATCAAGCGCAATCTGAATGACACCGACTGGCACGCGCTTAAAGCACGCATCGACGCCTTCAATCAGCATTATCGAACCACTCGCGATGGCGACCTTTACACCCTGGACTATCACCAGGACCAAAGCCTGGTACTCAAACTCAACGGCGAAACACTGGCCGAAGAACAGGGCAAGGCATTCGCCCGCGCCTACTTCACCATCTGGTTTGGCGATGACCCTTACTCCGAAGACCTCAAACAAGCGTTGCTGCCGGATTCCTGAGCGACCTGATTACTGAACGAGAACGGCGCTTGCAGATGCCCTGACCAGCCGGGATACTTATCGCCAAAGCGTGCTGGCCTGCGTCTTGACGGCGGCGGGCGCTCGTATGTCGATGAATAACCAGAAAAAGGGGATTGGGGTAGCCATGAACGATCTGCCGAAGGGTGCGGTCAGTCAATCAGCCCCGATTCGCCATTCGGACCGTCTGTTCGCGCTGCGCATCAGCGCCGCCGTGACCTGCGGTGGCCTGCTGGTTTCCGTGTTCATCACCGTGGTGGGCATTTTGCTCACCGGACAGCGCGACTGGCTGGCTGCCCTGACTCTGGCGTTGCTGATCCCGCTTCTGTTGCTGCCCCCATTGTGTTACCCGCTTTTCAGCCGTTTTTCCGCGTTGCGTCAGGAAAACCGGTCGCTGCGGCAGTTGGCCCGGGAAGACCATCTCACCGGGCTGTTCAATCGCCCTCACCTGATCAGTATGTTGGAGCGGGAGCTGTCTCTCAGCCAGCGCCACGACTACACCGTCTCGGTGCTGCTGGTGGACATCATCGATTTCACCGACATCGCCGACGACCACGGTCGCCACATGGGCGATCGATTGCTGCGCGTGTTCTCCGAACGGATTCGCGAAAAGATCCGCGAAAGCGATCTGTTCGGCCGTATCGACGGCGCCCAATTCCTGCTGGTGCTGCCGCACACCGACTACGCCGACGCTCAGCACATGGCGCAGGGGCTGCGCTCACTGGCCGCCACCATCCAGTTGCATGCCAACGACACCCTGGTGCAGTTCGAAATCCGGGTGGGCGTGGCAAGCACCGAAAATACGGGCCGGCAATTGAATCAGCTGCTCAATGAAGCGGACTACTCGCTCTATCAAAACCGCAACGAGCACCGGTTTGGCGACGAACCGGGAGACGAATTGAGCACCGCCTGAGCACAATTGTAAAACAGTGCGATCGCACATGCCCCCTGCACGCTGTCGCTTTCAGCCCGACTCGCCTTTGCGGCACCCCTAGAAGGCACACCACCGTCCGGCACAGTCTGATATCGGTGAGCGCCAACCGACCCAGGAACCGCCCCAGAACCGCCCCAGAAGCGCGCGCTCATCGCATTTTTCAGGCTTGTTTCATGCTTGCGAAACGGCTGCGGCGGCTCCCTGCCAAGCATGCCGGGCTTGCGTTACGGACCAGGTTCAAATGTTGCAAGGCACCCATGGAGTTATTCGGAGGTGCTCTAGGTAAATAATCTTACCGCCCTTTACACTTTTTTCCCCCGTTTACAAAAGCGCCTCTTTGTAAATTTTTTTATTTTATCTCAGTAAATCATTTACACGCTGACCCTTCCTGACAAGACTGTGACGGTGTTTGTTCTGCCTACAAAATACTAAGGAAGGAGTTATGGACGCAAAACGTTTTCTCGCATCCAGTATCGCTTGCGCTTCTCTATCGGTAGCCGCGACTACCGCTTTTGCAGCCGATATTCCAGACCGTTACTTCTACATCGGTGGCCACATCAGCCAGCAGTGGCTGGACATCGGTGATCACTATGATGGTGACGGCTACTTCACGGACGACGCTTCCGGTCTCGACGAAGTGACCCTGCCGGGCGGCCAGCTCGGTTATCGCTTCAACCGCGACTGGTCCGTTCAGGCATGGTGGGAGCGTAATCAGGCTCACCTGCAAAACCCGGACGATAAAGTCTTCATCACCAACAGCTTCCTGAGCTTGCGCAAGCACTTCAACACCGACTCCTCCATTGAGCCGTACTTCGGTATGGGTGGTGGTGAGATGCGCACCGAGTTCAACGGCGACAGCGGCGACGACTTCAAAGAAGGCGTCGGTGGCTTTGAATTTGGTGTTCAAGCCGGCCTCGCCCGTAACCTGGTGCTGGACGTAGGTGCCCGCCCGACTTACAGCTTCCGCTCCGAACGTTGGGACGGCGAGGTGTACGCCGGCCTGAACCTGCTCATGGGCACCGCCTATGACAACGAGCCCACCGAAGTCACCGATGTTGCCACCGACAGCGATGGCGACGGCGTTCCGGACACCAGCGACCGTTGCCCGGGCACCCCGGCTGGCGCCGCGGTGGACGCCACTGGCTGTGAACTGGACGACGACGGCGACGGCGTGGTCAACAGCAAGGATCAGTGCCCGGACACTCCGGCACGAGCCCTGGTGGACGACAAAGGCTGTCAGAAATACCTGACCAAGGACATCAAAGAAACGCTGTACGTCGAGTTTGGCCTGGATAAATCCGAAGTTCGCAAGACTTCCTACCCGGAACTTGAGAACCTGGCCAACCGCATGTACCAGTACCCGTCCGCTAACCTGGTTCTGGAAGGTCACACCGACAGCACCGGTTCCGAAGCGTACAACCAGAAGCTCTCCGAGCGCCGCGCCGCGGCTGTGAAGACGGTACTGGTTGACGAGTTCGACGTGGACTCCAGCCGGATCACCACCGAAGGTTATGGCGAAGCCCAGCCGATCGCGGACAACAAGTCCCGTGAAGGCCGCGCCCAGAACCGTCGCGTGGAAGCGATCATGAAAGGCGAAACCAAGGAAGCCCAGTACGAGTAATCGTCACCAGGCCTCCTGAAAATGAAAAGGGCCGGCATTCGCCGGCCCTTTTTTTGTGGCCCGCCGTCCCTGGCGGCCATCCTCCGGACCGTCGCTGTCGCGACGTCAAAAATCGCTCCCGGCGATTTTTTGGTTCATCGCGGATTAGCGGGAAGCGGCTTTTTATGACTGGGCAGTTCACAGGTTTGGCGGGGAACCGCAACAACGCCGTTGCACGCCGTGACGGTTGGGCAACCTCGAAGCGGAGCTGTGTGGGTCCCTTCCGGGACCCTTTTTGGCAGGGATGCCAAAAACGGGAGCGCCCAGGGATGGCTTGAGCGATCCCGGAAGGGACCCACACAGATCCGCGTCGCCGATAGAGACGACCTCACAAATCAAGTAGAACACCCAAGAGGGCGTCAATGGCGATGGGACATGTTCAATCACCACCTTGCCGGCCGCCGCGCCAATCCCCCGACAATGGGCCTTTGTGAGCCTACTCCCTCCGCCGCGCCGTGAACATCGCTCCCGCGCCGGCCCGGTGACCATGCTGCCGGCGCCCCCAGGCAAGGGGGTCAATGAGACTGACCACCCCTGCCCGATAATTAAAGAGCCTCTGCTCGGCCCCGTTGCCAGGCTTTGGCCATCAAGGCCCGCGGAGCCGGCTGGGCAAAAGGCAGAGGCTTCCCCACTCATTATTCGACGTTCTCCAGGATACAAACCATGGCGAAAGACGCGATCGGGTTCGCACTGAGCGCGCTCAACCGGCTGGCAGGCTCACAGTGGCTGGACCGAACAGGCATGCGCCAGGGCGTGGAGCGGCTCGCCTATCGACTCACCAAGGGCGGCTTCCAGGTACTGACCACCAGCGCCCGCGCATTTAAAAGCGCCGGCACCAAAACCCACCCTACCCGCCTCAGCGCCCCCGGGCACACCACCGACCTGTTCGATCTGGGCATTACCGAAGAGCAGCAAATGATCCGTGACAGTGTGCGCGCCTTCGCCACCGAGGTGTTGCGCGGCCAAGCGGAACAGGCAAACGCCGCTCAGCACACGGACCCGGCGGTGCTGAGCCAGGCCCAGGCTTTGGGTTTGAACTTCTTCGCCGTGCCCGAGGATCTGGGCGGCGCCGCCGCCGAACGGTCCACGGTGACCAGCATGCTGGTGGCGGAAGATCTGGCCTGGGGCGACATGGGCCAGGCGGTGGCGATTCTGGCGCCCATGGGCGTGGCCAACGCACTGACCCGCTGGGGCACCGCCATGCAGCAGGAAAAATACCTGGCCAGCTTCGCCGGCGACACCCCGCCCCTGGCCAGCATCGCGGTGCTTGAGCACCGGCCGCTGTTCGATCCCATGCAACTGCGCACCACCGCCACCCGCAACGGCGATGACTGGGTTCTCCATGGGGAAAAATCACTGGTGCCACTGGCCGCCGAGGCCGAGCTGTTTCTGGTCGCCGCCGCCACCGACACCGGCCCGGCGGTGTTTATCGTGGAAGGTGGCAGTGAAGGCCTGAGTGCCGGCGAGGACCCGGCCATGGGCGTGCGCGCCTGCGCGCAACGGCCCCTGCGGCTGGACGGCGTGCGCGTGGCGGCGGACCAGCGCCTGGGCGGCGATGACTTCAACTACCGCGAGTTTATCGACCTGGGCACCCTGGGCTGGTGTGCTCTGGCGGTGGGCACCGCCCAGGCGGTTCTCGACTACGTGGTGCCTTACGTCAACGAACGCCAGGCATTCGGCGAGCCGATCAGCCACCGACAGGCGGTGGCCTTCATGGTCGCCGACATCGCCATCGAACTGGAAGCCATGCGCATGCTGACCTACCGGGCCGCTTGCCGCGCCGAGCAGGGCAAACCTTTCCAGCGCGAAACACACCTGGCACGCACCCTGGTCAAGGACAAGGCCATGAGGATCGGCACCGATGGCGTGCAGCTTCTCGGCGGCCACGGTTTTACCCACGAATACCCGGTGGAGCGCTGGTACCGGGACTTGCGCGCCATCGGCATCGCCTTCGGCGGCTTGCACCTGTGACCCGGCGCCCGCCCGGCCCGAACGGCCCGAACGGCCAGGAAGGAAGACCCCATGAACATTGAGATTCCGAAGAAATTCAAAGCGCTGATCAATAACGCCCATCAGGTGGCGATCAGCACGTTCCGCCCGATTTCACGAAAGTATGACCGCGCCGAGCACCAGCGCCCCAAGGAGCTGGACATGATCGCCTCGGTCCTGGATGGCTTCAACGAAGGCGACCCGGCGAACTCCGCCGGTGCCAGCCAGACCGGTAAAGGCAAGATAAAGAACGACGGCTCGGTGAAGAACGGCTCCAACATGAGCACCTGCCTGGGCGCCTTGGAGTTTTGCTACGGCGACACCGGCTTTCTGCTTGGCATGCCGCGTCAGGGTTTGGGCAACGCGGCCATCGCCGCCGTGGCCAACGAGGAACAACTGGAACGCTTTCGCGGCCAATGGGCGGCGATGGCGATCACCGAGCCCGGCGCCGGCTCCGATTCCGCGGCGATCCGCACCACCGCCCGCCAGGATGGCGATCACTACCTGCTCAACGGCGAAAAGATCTATGTCACCTCCGGCGAGCGCGCCGACTGCGTGGTGGTGTGGGCCAGCCTGGACCCGAAGCTGGGGCGCGCGGCGATCAAATCGTTCGTGGTGGAATGGGGCACGCCGGGCATGGAACTGGTGCGCCTGGAAAAGAAACTGGGCATTCGCGCCTCCGACACCGCTGCCATTACGTTCACCGACTGCCGCGTGCCGGCGGAAAATCTGCTCGGCAACCCGGAAGTGGAAACCGGCGGTTTCGGTGGCGTGATGGAGACCTTCGACAACACCCGGCCGTTGGTGGCCTGCTTCGCCCTGGGTGTGGCCAAGGCGTCGTTGGAACGCACCCGTGAACTGCTTGCCGAGGCCATTGATTACGACTACGGCAAACCGGTGGACAACACCAGCGCGGTCGAGGCCGAGCTGTATCGCATGGAAGCGGAATGGGAAGCAGCGTTCTGGCTGGCCATGAAAGCGGCCTGGATGGCGGACAACAAACAATCCAACTCGCTGGAGGCTTCCATTTCCAAGGCCAAAGCCGGGCGCGTCGGCAACGCCATTACCTTGCGCTGCGTGGAACTGGCCGGTTCGGTGGGTTACACCGAAGACGAGCTGCTGGAAAAATGGGCGCGCGACTCCAAGATTCTCGACATCTTCGAAGGCACCCAGCAGATCCAGCAATTGATCATCGCGCGACGGGTGTTGGGGCTGAGCTCCAAGGAACTGAAATAGAGGCCATCGGCCTCGATACAGGATTCAGGATGAAGGATACAGGGGCGCGCTCAGCTCTTTCTTCAATGTATCCTGAATCCTGAATCCTGTAACGGGCGGCGAAGCCGCCCTATAAGCTCGCCGCCAGTTCCGAGCCTTGTTTAATGGCGCGTTTGGCGTCGAGTTCGGCGGCCAGGTCGGCGCCGCCGATCAGGTGCCAGCGGGCCTCGCCGTCGCGATACAGGTCACGCTGGGATTCCTGGCCAGCGCAGATCACCACGTGGTCCACTTCCAGCAAACCCTGTTTGCCATCCTGGGAAACGTGCAGGCCGTGGTCGTCGATGCGGTCGTACTGACAACCAGGCAGCATTTCCACCTGGCGGCTTTTCAGCGTGGCCCGGTGGACCCAGCCGGAGGTCTTGCCCAGGTCCTTGCCCGGCGCCGAGGTTTTGCGCTGCAGCAGGTAGATCTGGCGCGCCGGTGTCTCTGGCGCCTTCTCCACCAGGCCACCCCGCGTTTGCGTCTGGAAGTCCACGCCCCATTCGCGCAGCCACTCGGGTAACGGCTGAGCGCCGTCGCGGGGATGCTCGGCAAGAAACTCGCAGACGTCGAAGCCAATGCCGCCGGCGCCGATCACCGCCACCCGGCCGCCTACCTCAATCTTGCCGGTCAGCACGTCCACGTAGGACACCACCTTGGCATGATCAATGCCGGGAATCGCCGGCATGCGCGGGGTCACGCCGGTGGCGATGACGATTTCCTCGAAGCCCTCCTGCTCCAGCTCGCCCTCGCTGATGCGTCGATTCAACACCAGCTTCACGCCGGTGCGCTCAATGCGTTTGCCGAAATAACGCAGAGTCTGGTGAAACTCTTCCTTGCCGGGAATCACCTTGGCCATATTGAACTGACCGCCGATGCGCTCGGCCTGGTCAAACAGGGTCACGTGGTGACCGCGCTCGGCGGCCACGGTGGCGCAGGCCAGCCCCGCCGGGCCCGCGCCCACCACCGCCACCTTCTTTGGCTGCGCGGTCTTCAGATACACCAGCTCGGTTTCGTGGCAGGCGCGCGGGTTGACCAGGCAGGAGGCACGCTTGAGCTCGAAGGTGTGGTCCAGGCAGGCCTGGTTGCAGGCGATGCAGGTGTTGATCTCATCGCTGCGCCCGGCCGCCGCTTTGTTGACAAACTCCGGGTCCGCCAGCAACGGTCTGGCCATGGAAATGGCGTCGGCGTAACCGTCGGCGAGAATGCCTTCGGCCAGATCCGGGTCATTAATACGATTGGACGCCACCACCGGAATCGACACCACCGCTTTCACCTGCCGGGTGGCCTCCACGAACGCCGCGCGCGGCACCGAGGTGACGATGGTGGGCACGCGCGCCTCATGCCAACCCACGCCGCTGTTGATGATGTCGGCGCCGGCCCGCTCGACGTCCCGGGCCAGGGCCAGGACTTCTTCGTGGGTGCAGCCATCGGGCACCAGATCAATCACCGACAGCCGGTACATGATGATGAAATCCGGCCCGCACCGGCGGCGCGCCTCGGCGACGATTTCCACCGGGAAACGACGACGGTTCTCGGCGCTGCCGCCGTACTCATCCTTACGCTTGTTGCTGCGCGGCGCGGTGAACTGGTTAATCAGATAGCCCTCGGACCCCATGATCTCGATGCCATCGTAACCGGCGGCCTGGGCCAGCTCGGCGGTGCGGGCGAAATCGCGCACCGTCTTCTTCACTTCCCGGGTACTCATCGCTTTTGGCTTGAACGGGTTGATCGGGCTTTTGATCGCCGAGGCGGAGCGGGAGAACGGGTGATAGCTGTAACGGCCGGCGTGCAGAATCTGAAGCGCGATCTTGCCGCCCTCGGCGTGCACCGCGTCGGTGATCTTGCGGTGATTGCGAATGTCCAGCTTACGGTTGAAAGTGCCCGCCAGGGGGTAGAACCAGCCGTGGCGGTTGGGGTTGATGCCGCCGGTCACCGACAACGCCACGCCGCCGCGCGCACGCTCGGCGAAATACGCCGCCAGCTTGGAATAGTGCCAGAACCGGTCTTCCAAACCGGTGTGCATGGAACCCATGATGACGCGGTTTTTCAGTTGCGTGCGCCCCACATCCAGGGGCGAGAGCAAATGGGGGTAAGCCTTGGCCGGCATGGCGCATTCTCCGTGTAGAGGCTGGGCGCCAGCGAACGCATCGCGACACCTGGCTTGATCTGGACGGCGTCAAGATACGATGCTATTTTGACGCCGTCAAGATTGGCGCGCCGCGGCCCGCCGCTTCTACAATCCGATCCGAACCACTCGCCGCCCGATGGAGCATTCATGGCCAACAAGCCGTCCCGCTATCACCACGGCGATCTGCACGCCACTTTGCTGCGCGAGGCCGCCACCTTGCTGCGCGAACAGGGCGTGGAGGGGCTTTCACTGCGACGGCTGGCGGAACGGGCCGGGGTGTCCCGTACTGCGCCGTATCACCATTTCCAGGACAAGAACGCGCTGCTGTGCGCGCTCGCCGAAGCGGGTTTTCATCGCCTGGAAGCCTTGATGGATCGGGTTGATTTCAGTGGCGAGGACCGCGAGCGCTCGCTGCGCGATTTCGTGCGCGGCTACCTGCGCTTCGCCACCGACGACCCGGAACAGTATGAACTGATGTTCGGGCGGACCCTGTGGAAAGCGGGCCACACCACCGAATCCCTGCGACAGGTCGCCCATGGCTGCTTTCGCCGCTATGTGGAGCGCCTCAATGAACCCGGGCAACGGGCACTGCTGCCCGCCGATGCCGAGCCGCTGCGCGTCGCCCAGGCCAGCTGGGCGACGCTGCATGGCCTGTGCCGTCTGTTGCTGGACGGCATCTACGTGGACCGGCAAGACATGGAGGCGGTCAGCGATCAGGCGGTGCGGCTGATCCTGGCCGGGTTGGTGGCGCCACGCTGACAGCCTCGCCTCACGCCTGCGGCCCGACGCTGTCCAGATAACCGCCGAGGGCCCGCATGTAGGGCTTGAAGGCCTCGTACTGAGGCACATGCCCGACCCCCGGCAGTTCCACCAGGCGGGCGTTGGGGATCAACTCGGCGGCGCGCTGGCCGAGCTGGTCGTAGCGGCCAAGCTGCTCACGAGCGGCTTGCGGCGCCCGGTTCTTGCCCAGGGCGGTGCGATCGCGGGTGCCGATGATCAACAAGGTCGGCACTTTGATGTCCTGGAACTCGTGCACCACCGGCTGGTTGAAGATCATGTCGTAGGCAAGCGCCGAGTTCCACGCCACCCGTGAGTAATCCGGGCCCCGTATCCACCCTTGTTGGAGGGTCAACAGCGGTTGGTACGCCGATTTCCATTGCCCGTCGAAATAGCTGGCGGTCATGTAGCGCTTCACCTGTTGCGGCGTCTTCTTCAGTTCCGCCTGGTACCAGGCTTCCACGGGCTGCCAGGGCACCACCCGCTTCCAGTCTTCCAGCCCGATCGGATTGACCAGAGAGAGGGATTCACTGCGTTCGGGAAACATCAGCGCGAAGCGGGTGGCCAGCATGCCACCCATGGAATGCCCCACCACGTTGACCTTGCGAACGCCCAAGGTGTCGAGCAATACCCGGGTGTGATCGGCGAGAGTCTGAAACGAATACTGGAAATGCGCCGGCTTGCTGGATTTGCCAAACCCGATCTGGTCGGGCACCACCACCCGATAGCCTTCGTCGCTGAGCGCGGCAATGGTGTCGCCCCAATAAGCGCCGGAGAAATTCTTGCCGTGCAGCAATAACACCGCGCGACCGTTGGGCTGAGCCGGTTTGACGTCCATGAACGCCATTTCCAGGTCTTGCCGCTGGCTGTTCAATTTCAGCGTGTGCACGGTGTAGGGGTATTGATAGCCCTCAAGCCGGGCGTCAAACGCCGGCTCATCGGCACTACCGGACAAAGGCATGGCCAAGGCCACCGCCAGAGTGGCGAGCAATATCAGTGCGCGCATCGTTCCCACCTCATTTGCGGATTTCACAGGTCGTCTGTTAAGAGGCTCACCAAGGGCGGGAAAGTTCCTGCTACAAGCCGCGATCGGCCACCGGCAGCACGATGCGCACCAGCAGGCCGCCGGCGTCGCTCTCGCTGAGCATCAAGCGGCCGCCGTAGGCGTCGACGGTGTCGCTGACGATCGCCAGGCCCAGGCCATGGCCGGGCATGCGCTGGTCCAGGCGCTCGCCGCGCCTTAACACCAGGTGGCGGCGTTCGGCGGCGACGCCCGGGCCATCGTCGGCAACACTGAGCAGCAGCTCGCCGTTGCGTTGTTCCAGGCCCAGCCAGACCCGGTGCCGCGCCCATTTGAAGGCGTTGTCGAGCAGGTTGCCGAGCACTTCGAGCATGTCGTCTCGTTCCACCGGTTGTGGCGGCAGCCCCTGCCCGCTGACCTCCACGTTCAGGTCCCGGTGGTGGGCGCGTTTCAAGGTGGCGACCAGCAGCGGCACGTCTTCCGCCGGGTTGAAGCGGTTGCTGGTGGTGGCGCCGGCGGCCACCCGCGCCCGGCTCAAGGCACGGCGCACGCTGGTTTCAAGCTGGTCGAGTTGTTCATCAAGCAGCGCATGGAGGGCCGGGTCGGCGGCCTGCAAACGCTCGTCACAGCGGTTGCGTAATACCGCCAATGGCGTTTTCAGGGCGTGGCCCAGGTCGCCCAGGGCGTGGCGGGAACGGCGCAACTGCTGCTCGGTGTGACGTTGCAGCCGGTTCACCTCGGTCACCAGCGGCCGCAGTTCAACCGCCACGTTTTCGTCCAGCTCCACCCGCTCGCCGCCGCGCAATTGCTCCAATTGCCGGCGCGCCTGATTGAGCGGCTTCAGCCCGCGCCGGATCAGCCACTGCTGGGCCAGCGCCAGACCCGCCAACACCACCACCCAGGCGGCCAGGGCGGCGGTTTTGATGTCCTCGAAGTTGTCCAGTTGCGGGGTGTAATCCTGCGCCACCACGATGGTGATCGGCTGGCCCGCCATGCTGTAATCGCCACGGAAGCGCAGCAGTTGCTGGCCACCGGGGCCGGCGCGCAGTTCGCTGTCGGTGCCGCCGGCTTCCGGCACATCCAGGTTGGCGTCCCACAGCGAGCGGCTGCGCCAACGCTGTTCGCCGATCAGCACCATGAAATAGCGGCCCGAAAACGGGTTGCGGTAGGCCGGGTCGAGCATTTGCTGCTGCAAGGCAAGGCCATCACGGCCTTCCACCAGCGCCGCCAGGACGCTGGTGGCCTCGTCATTGAGCTGGGCGGCCACGGTGTCGCGCTGCTCCTGATCCAACCACCACAGCGCCGCCTGGCCCACCAGAACCCCGGCCAGCAACAGGCTGATGAACAGACTCAGGCCCAATCGCCGGCCCATGGAGATCACGGCTCGACCCCGGTGTACAGATAGCCCTGCCCGCGCCGGGTCTGGATCACCGCGCTGCCCAGCTTGCGCCGCAAGCGGTTGATGTGCACTTCGACCACGTTGGAATCGCGTTCGTTTTCGCCGTCGTAGAGATGCTCCGAGATCTGGAATTTGGACAACAGCTTGCCCTGATTGAGCATGAAATAACGCAACATGCGGAATTCCGCGCCGGTCAGGGTGACCTCCCGATCCTGCAGCCAGACGCTCTGGCGTTCCTCGTCCAAAGCCAGCCCGCCGGCGTTAAGCCGGGTCTGATTGGTGCTGCCATGGCTGCGGCGCAGCACCGCCTGCACCCGCAGCAGCAGCTCGTCCGGGTGAAACGGTTTGGTCAGGTAGTCGTCGGCGCCGGCCCTCAGGCCTTCCACCCGCTCCGCCCAGCTGTCGCGGGCGGTCAGGATCAGCACCGGTTGTGTCTCGCCGTCCTGGCGCCAGCGCCGCAGCAGCGCCAGGCCGTCCAGACCCGGCAAGCCGAGATCGAGAATCACCAGGTCATAGGGTTCGTCGTGAATGCGCACCAGAGCGTCGCGGCCATCGGCGAGCCAGTCCACGGCATAGCCATGATCGCGCAACATCGGCATCAACTGATCCGCCAGCGAGACGCTGTCTTCCACCAGCAGCAGGCGCATCAGTCGTCCAGCTCGTCGCGTAATACGCTGGCGTCGCGGGCGTCGATCTCCATTTCCCGGACCACGCCATCGCCGGTCAGCAATTCGATCTCATAAATCAGACGCTCGCCTTCCTGCTCCAGTTCGGTCTCCAAAAGCCGACCGTCCGGATAGCGCTGCATCGCCACCTTCAGGATCGCCTCGAAGGACAGGATTTCACCCTGGCGGCGCAACTGAAGCGCCTCGTCCTGGCTGATGTCCAGGGCGTGGGTGGCGCCTGAGTTCAGCAACAGCAAGGAGGCAATGGCCGCCCCGCGTCCCAGTTCCATCATTAGTCGTCACGCTCCTCGTGAAGGATCTCGCCGGTGGCGGCATTGAGGTCAATGTCCCACTCCACGCCCTGTTCGTCACGCAGCTCGACCTGGTAGACGTATTTTCCGTACTGCTCCTCAAGCTCGGTGTCACCCAGAGTCGCGTTGGGGTGATTGGCCAGCGCCGCCTGATTGAGCTTTTCGAAGGATTGCACCTTGCCCGCCTCCAGCAATTGCACCGCTTTATCCGGGCCCAGATCACGGGCATGGGCGGTGCTGGCAAGGCCGGCGAAACCGGCGAGGGCGGCGAGGGCGGCGATCAGGGTATATTGAGTGGCTTTCATGGAGTTCTCCTTTCCTTTGGTAAGCCCGTGTGGGCACAGGACGAACTCTATGACAGCGCGCTTAATTGTCCCTGAATGGGCGATGAATTCAAAATGAACAGGGCGGCACCCGACAGTGCCGATGTGTTTTTGGAATGGACTTCCATTATTATGCTCCAGCCCGCCCGCCACAGATGCCCGCGGAGCCGACACGCATAACAGTAACAAGAGGACGTTCGATGGATACCGATCTGCCCGATCTGCTCGCCCTGCTCGAATTGACCCGGCTCGACGAAGACCTGTTCGAGGGGGAAAGTCGCAATATCGTGGGACCGCGCATTTTCGGGGGCCAGGTGGTCAGCCAGGCGCTGATCGCGGCGGCGCGCACCGTCACCGACCGCCCCGCCCATTCCCTGCAGGCCTATTTTCTGCGCCCCGGCGATGCCCGCCTGCCGATCACCTACCGGGTCGAGCGGGTTCGCGATGGCGGCACCTTTTCCACCCGCCGGGTGGTCGCCGAGCAACGCGGCCGGCCGATTTTTGATATGGCCGCCTCATTCCATACCGCCGAAGAAGGCCCTCAACACCAGACCGCGGAATTCAGCGCCCCGGACCCGGACACCCTGGTCACCGAGCACGAAATGAACGCCCAGTTCCTGGAAAATGAGGAAATGTCGGAGAACTTCCGTGCCGCCATGCTGCGCCGCAAGCCCGTGGAGCTGCGCCCGGTAACCCGGCGCCACCCGCTCACCCCGGAGAAAAGCCCGCCGCTGCGCCAGACCTGGCTGCGCGCCACCGGATTGCAGAGCGACGACCCACTGCTGCATCAGGCGCTGCTGGCGTACGCCAGTGACCACAATCTGATGGGCGCCGCCCTGCTGCCCCACGGCTTCACCTTCGTCAACCGCGAAGTGCAAGTGGCCAGCCTCGATCACACCGTCTGGTTCCACCGCCCGATCCGCATCGACGACTGGCTGTTCTACGACATGGAAAGCCCGATCGCCACCGGCGCCCGCGGCTTCGCCCGCGGCCGGGTGTTCAACCGCCAGGGAGAACTGGTGGCGTCGGTGTGTCAGGAGGGGTTGATCAGACAGCAGAGTTGAAAGTTAAAAGTTGAAACGCGGCGCAGGGCCTCGCCTTTTCAGCCAGGCCGTGCCCGCGCTTTCTCCTTTTAACCTTTCACTTTCAACTTATTTTTCCACGATCGCCACAACCCCCTGCCCGCCGGCGGCGCAGATCGAGATCAAACAGCGGCCGGAGCCTTTCTGGTTGAGCAGTTTGGCGGCGTTGGCGAGGATGCGGCCGCCGGTGGCGGCGAACGGGTGGCCGGCGGCCAGGGACGAGCCCTTCACGTTCAGCTTGTTCATGTCGATGGCACCGAGCGGCTTATCGCGGCCCAGGCGCTCTTTGCAGAAGGTTTCGTCCTGCCAGGCTTTCAAGGTGGTCAGCACCTGGGACGCGAACGCCTCGTGGATCTCGTAGAAATCGAAATCCTGCAAGGTCAGGCCAGCACGATCAAGCATGCGCGGCACCGCGTAGGCCGGCGCCATCAGCAGCCCTTCTTTTTTACCGATGAAATCCACCGCGGCGGTTTCACAATGGGTCATGTACGCCTGCACCGGCAGGCCGCGCTCGGTTGCCCAGGCCTCGGTGGCCAGCAGCACCGCGGAGGCGCCATCGGTAAGCGGCGTGGAGTTGGCGGCGGTCATGGTGCCCTCGGGGCCGCCGAACACCGGCTTCAAGGTAGCCAGCTTCTCGATGGTGGAGTCGCCACGCATGTTGTTGTCGCGCTCCAGGCCATGGAACGGCGTCATCAGGTCCTGCTGCCAGCCTTCCTCATAGGATTTGGCCAGGTTCTGGTGGGAACGCCAGGCCAGCTCGTCCTGGGCTTCACGGGGGATGCCCCATTCGGCGGCGGTGATCGCCTGGTGCTCGCCCATGGACAAGCCGGTGCGCGGCTCGCCGTTCTTGGGAATGTCCGGGATCATCAGCTTGGGATTGATCAGCTTGATCGCCTGTTTGAGTTTATCGCCGGTGCTTTTGGCGCGGTTGATCTCCATGAACACCTTGCGCGCCTGCTCGTTAACGCCCAGCGGCGCATCCGAGGTGGTGTCCACGCCACCGGCCACGGCGCAGTCAATCTGCCCCAGCGCGATTTTGTTGGCCACCAGGATGGCCGCTTCCAGGCCGGTGCCGCAGGCCTGCTGAAGATCGTAGGCCGGCGTTTCCGGGGCGAGCTTGGAGCCAAGCACGCATTCGCGCACCAGATTGAAGTCGCGGGAGTGCTTCATCACCGCGCCAGCGGCGACTTCGCCCATGCGCTCGCCGTGGAGTTTGAAGCGGTCCACCAGGCCATTCAGCGCGGCGGTGAACATGTCCTGGTTGCTGACCTCGAAATAAGCGCTGTTGGAGCGGGCAAAGGGAATGCGGTTGCCGCCGACAATGGCTACCTTGCGTACGTTCTCGCCTGCCAGCATAGTTAATTCCTCCACAGTGGCGGTTGCGCCGGAGTGTGCTCTCGGCGTCGCGCCCAGGTTAACAGATGAGCGCAGTCTAGCGGTCCGCCGGTGTGCCTCATTGGCTTCGGCGCCCCCTGCGCTTCCCGGGCCGGTCAATACACCCTTTACAGGCCGGTGCTTCAATACGCACCCTGAAAGCGGCGACGCCCCTTCTTCGATCCGGCGCGCCGCAGCGGATCATTGCACGGCAAAGGACAGGACCATGAGCGATACTTATCAGGCGATTGCCAACTCTCCGATGGGCAAGGCGCTGTTCAGCGCCATCAATCTGCCGATTCCGGTGATTCTCGAGCGCTGGCAACCGGGCCGAACTTCCTTCATCAAAGGCCGGGTTCTGGTCGGCGCCGCGCCCGGGTCCAGCGCGGTGGACACCGTGTTCGCCACGCTCAAGGGCGCGCCGGAGGCGAGCGCCGCGGTACTCGCCAACACCGCCAACGCCACCGATCTGCAGAAGCAGGCCGCCGCCGCCGGCGTCAGCGCCGACAACTACACCGCCACCCGGGAAGACGACAGCAAATTCAAGGCCCTGGTGTTCGATGCCACCGGCATCGAACACCCGGACCAGTTAAAGGCGTTGTGGGAATTCTTTCACCCGGTGGTGAAAAAACTCGACAGCTGCGCCCGCGTGATCGTGATCGGACGCACCCCTGAAACCCTGACCGGCACGGCCCGCGTCGCTCAGCGCGCCCTGGAAGGCTTTACCCGCTCGGTGGGCAAGGAGATCAAGCGCGGCTCCACGGTGCAGCTGGTGTATGTGGAAGCCGGCGCGGAAAGCCAGTTGGCCGCCCCGCTGCATTTCTTCCTGTCGCCGAAATCGGCTTACGTGTCGGCGCAAGTGGTGCGCGTGGCCCAGGCCGGCTTCCAGGCCGAAACGTTCAACTGGGAGCAACCCCTGGCCGGCAAGAAAGCGCTGGTCACCGGCGGCTCACGGGGCATCGGCGCCGCCATTGCCCGAGTGCTGGCCCGGGACGGCGCCGAGGTCACGGTGCTGGACATCCCGCCGATGGCGGAAGATCTCAACACCGTGGCCGCCGAGATCGGCGGCAAGACGCTGGAACTGGACATCACCTCCGAGCAGGCGCCACGGGCCATCGCCGAAGCCGCCCGGGAGATGGGCGGTCTGGACATTCTGGTGCACAACGCCGGCGTGACCCGCGACAAAATGCTCGGCAACATGCCGGAAAACTTCTGGGATATGGTGTTGAACATCAACATCGCCAGCCAGTTGCGCATTAACGAGCAATTGATCGCCGACGGCGGCATGGGCGACGGCGGCCGTATTATCTCGATCAGCTCCATCGCCGGCATCGCCGGTAACCTGGGGCAGACCAACTACGGCACCTCCAAAGCGGCGGTGATCGGCATGATCGACACCTATTCCGGGGAATACGCCGACCAGGGCATCACCGTCAACGCGGTGGCGCCGGGCTTTATCGAAACGCAGATGACCGCCGCCATTCCGTTCACCATTCGCGAGGCCGGCCGGCGCATGAACGCCATGAACCAGGGCGGCCAGCCGGTGGACGTGGCGGAAACCATCGCCTTTTTCGCCAGCCCCGCGGCCCAGGGCCTGACCGGCAATGTGGTACGGGTGTGTGGCCAGATGATGCTGGGGGCTTGAGAAAAGCGCGGTTAAAAGTTGAAAGTTAAAAGTTAAAAGGGCCCGGCCGGCCCCCCCCAACATCCACGGCCTTCGGCCGGGCCTGGTGTTTAGCCTTCCGCGCGGACACCACGGCCCGGCGCCCTCCCCAGGCGCTACCGCGCTTTCAACTTTTAACTTGTAACTTTCAACTGGCGTGGACGTTCTGCCCGCGCCTGCCCCTTGAATCCTCCCACCGTTAGCGCCATCTTGACGGTTAAAGGCGTGTTCCGCGCCGCAATGATGTTTCGAGGGTGGCATGGGTTTCGGCCGGATTTTCCTGTTTATCCTGGTGTTCGCGATCGTGGAGGTGATGGTGCTCGCCGCCGCCGCCGACGTGATCGGCTGGCCGATCACCATCGGTCTGGTGGTGCTGACCGCGCTGGTCGGTTCGGCGCTGTTCCGCCATCAGGGACTGGAAACCTGGCAGCGGCTCAATCAACGGGTTAATCAGGGCGAAATGCCGGGTCGGGAGCTGGTCGAGGGGATAATGTTGTTGCTCGGCGGCGCTCTGCTGATCACCCCCGGTTTCATCAGCGACGCGACCGGCCTGGTACTGCTGCTGCCGGCGTCCCGGCGCGCTCTGGCGGCGCGCCTGATCAAGCGCGGCACGGTGCAGGCGTTCACCACCGGCTCCGGCGGCGGCGCCTTCTTCTACCAGAGCCGGGGCGGCGCCCCCGGCGGCGGTCCGTTTGGCGGCCATCGGCCGGCCAACGATGACCACCAGGGCGAGATCATCGAGGGCGAGGCGCGCAGCGAAGACGATCCCTCCATCAAGGGTCCGCGTTGACGGCGCCGGCAGCGGGCTTGCGGAAGCGATAAAACAGGTTGGGCTCGCTGACCACGTACAGATTGCCCTGATCGTCCAGGGCCACGCCTTCCGGTTGCGGCGCACTGTCATGCAAGTCGCCACGGCCAAACCAGCCGCCCAGTAAGGTGCGGAAGCTGACGAACTCACCCTGATCGGTCATTTCCACCAGCAGATTGGATTCGTCGCTGAGCACCACCAGGTGCCCGGTAGCCGGATCGTAATGCACGCCGGAGAGGTCGGTACCGAACACCGAGCGTTCGATCCATTCGGTGCGGTCGTGGATGTGCAAGTGCAGGCCGTGGCCGAGACTGGCACGAACGCCACGGATCTCGTAAAGCTGGCGCGGATCACGCTCCTTGACCACGAACAGCCGATCATTGACCGGGTCGTAGCTGGTGCCCTCAAAGCCTTTGTTGCCGTTCAGATTGATGCCCAGCGACAACACCTGGGCCTGTTCGATGCGGATCGGCCCGGGCTGTTCGGGCAGCGGCGCGAAACTGAATTGCTGGGCGCGTTCGTCCACCATCACCATCATGCCATCGCCCAGGTAGCCGATCGCCTCGACGTCGCCAAAACCCATCAATGGATAACGCGCCAGCAACTCCCCTTCTTTGCTCAATGCCACGATCTCAGCCGGGCCGTTAGTCACGCCCAGTAGCCGATCGTGTTCGGGATCGTAGAGGATCGAGGAGAGGTTCTGGCGCACGCCTTCTATCGGCCTGGCTTCAATCACCGCCTGGTAATCGGGCAGCCACAGGCTGCGACCGCGCCAATCGTTCTCACTCCAGTGGCTTTTAACGGAGTAATAAAGGCGCGCGTCCCAATGATAACGCTGGATCACCAGCAACAGACCGATCAATACCGCGATCAGCACAACAAACCAACCGATGCGACGGCGGCTGTGCGCCCCGCTGACCTTATCCGCCTGAGCACGCCCCACTGCTTCGACCCCGATTCAATAATGGGCGCCGCACGCCCCGATGCACGCCAAAGTGCCGTGCACAATGGTAGAAGGCCGTGCGTTTAACAGCAGGCCGGCCACCAACGGGCAGTGTAACGGAGCAACATTAATCGGAAATGAAAACGGCCAGAGCGTTCGCCCGGCCGGAGCTGAGTCAGTGCGCTTCGCGAGCCGCCGCCGCGTCTTCTTCCGCTTTCATCTTGCGATACTCGATGGGCGTCATGCCCACCCAGCGCTTGAACGCGCGATAAAAAGTGGACGGCTCGGAAAAACCGGTGAGATAAACGATCTCGTCGATGGATTCATCGGTACCGGCCAGCAACCGTTTCGCCAGCTTGCAGCGGTAATCGGCGACCAGTTGGTTGAAGTTGGTGCCGGCGTCGGCGAGCCGGGTGCGCAATTGCCGCGCCTTGATGCCCAGCCGCTCGGCGACTTCCTCCAGATTGGCGTGCCCGGATTCCAGCAA
Source organism: Alloalcanivorax mobilis (assembly GCF_002864685.1). GTDB lineage: Bacteria > Pseudomonadota > Gammaproteobacteria > Pseudomonadales > Alcanivoracaceae > Alloalcanivorax > Alloalcanivorax mobilis. Next base: position 56,879 of record NZ_NMQZ01000007.1, on the reverse strand, counting down.
CTCGGCGATCAGCCGGTTCACCTGCGCCACCAGATCCTGTTTCTCCAGGCGTGCCACCTGCTCACTGGCCAACTGCTCGTGCAAACGCAGCAGTTCCGGTTCGTGGTGAGCGGAAGACAGCGCCATCAGCCGCGCGTCGAAATAGACCCCGACCGACGGCATCTCGAATTTCACCGGGCAGCCGAACACGCGCTCGTATTCATCCCGGTCGGCGTGGCGCTCGTGGCCGAAATGAATCTCCAGGGGTTCGAAGGCACCGTCGGTGACGAAGGCGAAAAACTTGATCAGCCCCATCATCACGCATTCGTTGAGGTGGGCCAGGCGGCGCCCCCAAAATGGCTGGCGCAGAAAGATACGCTCGCCTTCGTCGAACAGTTCGGCACGGGCGGCGTCGGAGAGCAGGCGCTGATAGTTGAGCGCACGGCGCAGGCCTTCGCCGAAGTTGGGGCTGGAGAGAAACAGATACTCCAGCACTTGCCCTTTATAGGTGGGCATGTGTTTACCCAGATGCAAACCCACATGCGGATCGCCGGAGACTTTCTCCAGCGCCTGCCAGAACCATTCCTGGCCATCGTGGGGTGTGCGCAAGTCCGGGATCTCAAGGATCGAGCGGTCCAGGCCGATTTCGGCCAGCACGGCGTCCGCGTTTATACCGGCATTTTTCATGGCCCTGTACGCCATGCGCAGGAGCACACCGGAATCGGTCAGTTCTGCCATCCTTTTGCGACGTCCCCGAGTGGTGGTACATACCAAGCAAGCAGGTTAGCACAGCCCCGGGAGAGCCGGAACCGCTTCGCAAAACGACTTGCGTGGCCGTTGCCGGCCACGCGGGCAAGGCGACCTCTCAGGCACTGGCCAGGTCCGCTTTGCGGCCAGGCAGCGCGAGCCGGTGAATGCGCTTAAGCACGGTGCCAAACTGTCGGCCCAGGCGACCGCTGTTGTAGTTCAGGCCATAGCGTTCGGCGATTTCGCGCACCTTCGGCGCCACCTCTTTATAGCGGTTGGAGGGCATATCCGGGAACAGATGGTGCTCGATCTGATGACTCAGGTTGCCACTGAGAATGTGGAAGATCGGCCCGCCTTCCAGGTTCGAAGAGCCCAGTAATTGACGCAAATACCACTGACCACGGCTTTCATTCTCAATCTCCTGCTCGGTGAACATCTGCGCGTCCTCGGTGAAGTGGCCGCAAAAGATGATCAGATAGGACCACAGGTTACGGATCAGATTGGCGCTCAGATTGCCGGCCAGCACCCAGGGCGCGAAGGGCCCGGCCAGCAGCGGGAAGAGCAGATAATCCTTGGCCACCTGCTTACGCACCTTTTTCATGATCAGACGGCGCTGGCGGCGATACTCACTCCAGCTCTTTTCGCCCTTGAGTACCTTTTCCACTTCCAGGTCATGGAGCGCCACGCCCCATTGGAACAGGCCCGCCAGCACCCAGTTATAGACCGGCTGAAACAGATAGATCGGGTTCCAGCGCTGCTCGTCGGACATGCGCATGATGCCGTAGCCGACGTCGCGATCCTTGCCGACCACGTTGGTATAGGTGTGATGCATATAATTGTGCGAGTGCTTCCACTGCTCCGCCGGGCAGGTGTTGTCCCAATCGTAGGTGGAAGAATCCAGGGCCGGATCACCCAGCCAATCCCACTGCGCATGCATGACGTTATGGCCGATCTCCATGTTCTCGAGAATCTTGGAGAGCGACAGCAGTGCGGTCCCGGCCAGCCAGGCCGGCGGCAGGACGCCCAGGAACAGAAGCCCCCGGCCAGCCACTTCGAAGCCTTTCTGGGCGCGCACCACACGGCGGATGTAACGCGCGTCCCTGGCGCCCCGATCGGCCATCACCTGGTCGCGCAGAGCCTGAATTTCGGCACCGAACGCCTCCACCTGGGAACGGGTAAGACGGGTGCCTTTACGTTCAAAAATCACCGGATCGATCATTTCAGCGTTCGCATTCATGGTCTTTCTCCTCGGAGCCTGTCAGGGCTCCTACAAGTCCATTTCCACGTCGCCCTCGGCGGCGTGAATGCAGATTCGAATTGCTTCGTTGTTCAGCTCACGGCTCTCGCCGCTGTTCAGATCACGCACCCGGCCGCGCTTAACCTGGCATTTACAGGTGTGGCAGATGCCCATGCGGCAGCCGTGTTGCGGTTTCAGCCCGGCTTGTTCCGCGGCCTCCAGCAGCGACACCGAGCCGTCGGTGCGCATCTCGCCGCCACTGCGGGCAAACACCACCCGGCCGCCGTGGCCGGCGCTCACCGGCGCCGCCTGGAAGCGCTCATGCAGCAGCGGCGCCCGGCCGTGCCGCTGGTGCCAGCCGATCACGGTGTCGAGAAAGCCCGCCGGGCCACAGGTGAGCAGCGTGCGCTCTTCGGCATCCACCTGTTGTTCGGTGAGCCAGTGTTCATCCAGCCGCCCTTGCAGATCCCCTGCCCGCGGCGGTTCACCACTGAGCACAACACGCAGATCAAGGCGCGGATCGGCGCTCAGGTCGCGCAGTGACGAGGCCAGCATCAGGTCCTGATAGCGGCGTTCGAAGTGGAACCAAACCAGATTCAGCTCTTGATTGGACGCCAGCAGTTCCTTTGCGATACTGTGAACGGGTGTAAGCCCTGAGCCCGCGCTGACCAGCAACAACCGCTCGGGAGCGGGGCCGGGCAACACGAAGTCGCCGCTCGCCTCGCCCAGCACCAGCAGATCACCGGCGCGGGCGTGCCGCACCAGGTGGTCACTGACGCCGCCCTGGCCATTGGCCTTGATCGATACGCACGGGTAGGGGTCCGAAGGGGCCGAGGAGAGAGAAAAACAGCGCTGCCGACGCACGCCATTGATCTCCACGCCCAGCAAAACATGCTGCCCGGCGCGATGGCCGCGCCACAGCCGGTTGGGCTGCAATTGCAAAGTGACGGCGCGATCAGTTTCACGGACCACCTGGCGCACCCGCGCGCGGGTCTCCCGGGCGGAGTGCAACGGATTGAACAGGGCCAGGTAGTCTTCCGGGGTAAACGGCGTCGCCAGGGCATTGCCCAGGCGCCGGGCCCAGCGTTTTTCGGTGGACGGGATTGAGATCATGCCCGACTCCTCTTGTTTACAGTTGTGCACTTTGTAACGCCACAAGCAGCGCTAGTCAACACCTGTTCACAAATACTTTTTTACACAACAAAATCAATAAGTTGTGTACAACCAAAAAGGAAAGATGATTAACATGGCGAGGCGGGAAAGAATAAAAATGATGGTTCGGGAGTAAACAAACGTTGAGCAGAGAGACGACAACCCGGGGGCGGCGCCCGAAGCGCGGCAGAACCCGTCAGGCCCTGATGGACGCGGCGTTGGATCTGGTCGCCAAAAAAGCGCCGTTCTCTTCATTGAGCCTTCGCGAGGTGACCAAACGGGCCGGCGTGGTACCCACTGCCTTTTATCGCCATTTTCCAGACATGAGCGCGCTCGGGCTGACACTGCTGGACGAATCGTTCCGCACCCTGCGCCAGATGATGCGCGAAGTGCGCCAGCAAGAGCTGCCCAGCGAGCGCATGATCCGTGGCTCCATGGATACCTTCTTCACTTATGTGCGCAATAACCGCAACCACTTCCTGTTCGTCTCCAAGGAACTCTATGGCGGCTCGGCGACCATGCGCCAGGCGATCCGCCGGGAGATCCGCCTGTTCGTCAGCGAGCTGGCCATGGACATGTCGCGGTTCCCGTTCCTGGTCGACGTCAGCGCCGAGGACCTTCAAATGATGGCGTCGCCGGTGGTCAATGGCGTGGTGGCGCTGACCCAGGAAATGCTGGAACTGGACGAAGACGACGAGACCGGCCAGCAGGAAATGTTGTTGATCGCGGAAAAACAGGTGCGCCTGATCTATTTCGGCGTCGCTCTGTGGCGCTCCCATCCCGACACCAACACCTGAGCGCTGCGGCGATACGGCCAATTCCCCACTTCCAGCGCGCCCTATACTGTCCCCTTTAACAGCCCGCTGACGCCGCGCCCAGGGCGCGGCGGTGGGCCCGTGCGTGGCGCGGGCCCTGGCACCCCAACCGCGCGACGAGGACGCCGTTATGAGTGAAGTGAATTTCCGCGAACTGCGCCACGCGCCGGCGATGCCGGTGAACTTCGCCAAGGCCCTGCTGCGCGCCCGCGTGCGGCCGGGCCGTGACCCCAAGCTGCCGGACATCGGGCTGCGCCTCAATGATGTGGGGCTGGACGCCAAACACCTGGCCGCCTACCGGAAAGTGTGCGGCTTCAGCGCCGACGGCCGGCTGCCACTGACCTACCCGCACATGCACGCCTTCCCGCTGCACATGGCACTGATGACCGCCGACGGCTTCCCGTTCCCGGCCATGGGCCTGGTGCATGTGCGCAATATCATCACCCAGTACCGCCCCATCGCCGAACGCGAACAGCTCAATATCAAATGCTATCTGGGCAACCTGACGCAGGTGGCGAAAGGCTATGAGTTTTCCGTGTTCACCGTGGTCAGCACCGCCGGCGAGCGTGTCTGGGAAAGCGAATCGGTGAACTTCTTTCGTGGCGGCGGCAGTGGCGAAAAGAAAAAACAATCCCGCGAAAACCCGGCGCCGGCCACCGACACGGTGGAATGGAAAGTTCCCGGCGACACCGGCCGCCGCTACGGCGCGGTCTCCGGAGATCGCAACCCGATTCACCTTTACCCGCTGAGCGCCCGATTGTTCGGCTTCAAGCGACAGATTGCCCACGGCATGTGGTCCAAGGCGCGCTGCCTGGCGCAACTGCAACATAAACTGCCGGAGCAGGCGTTCAGCGTGGACGTGCAATTCAAGCTGCCGATGTACATCCCCGCCACGGTTCGCTTTGAGGAAAAGAGCGTCGACGGCGGCATCGATTTCCGCCTGCTCGCCAGCGATGGCATCAAACCACACCTGAGTGGCGAACTGCGCGCCAAGGAACCACCCAAGTAGAGCTCTTCCGCAAAGCTGCGGGAGCGGCTCGGCCCGGCACCCGCGCGCCCTGGCGGCGGCGTGCCACCCGTGCCGGAAAGCCAGAGTACGCGACGGGTTGTTCAGCAGCCTGCTAGAATCCCCAGCCATGAACCGAGCCGACACCCGCGATTACCAAGCCCTGTTTCTCAATGGCACGCCGCTGCTGGATGTGCGCGCGCCGGTGGAATTCGGCAAGGGCGCGTTTCCCGGCGCCGTCAATCTGCCCTTGATCGACGACGACGAGCGCCATCGCATCGGCATTCGCTATAAACAAGCCGGCCAGCAGGCGGCCATCGATCTGGGCAACGAGCTGGTGCGCGGCGAGCGGCGCGAGGCGCGGCTGCGGGCCTGGCGGGCCTGGTGGCAAGCGCACCCGCGGGGCTATTTGTACTGCTTTCGCGGTGGCCTGCGCAGCCGCACCACCCAGGCCTGGTTGCGCGAGGCCGGCGTTGACGCGCCGCTGGTGGAAGGCGGCTACAAGGCGCTGCGCCGTTTTCTGCTGGACAGCATGGAACGCCACCTGCGTGCCCTGCCGATCACCGTGCTCAGCGGCCGCACCGGCTGCGGCAAGACCCGCGTCATCGAACGGCTGAACAACGCCGTGGACCTGGAAGGTCTGGCCCACCATCGCGGCTCATCGTTCGGCCGGCGGCCCGCCGGCCAGCCCACCCAGATCGATTTTGAAAACGCCCTCGCCATTGATTTGCTGCACCAGGCTCAACGCCCCGCCGGTGCCGTGATCATGGAGGACGAAAGCAAACTGATCGGCCGCTGCTATCTTCCACAGACCCTGCAAGACCGGCTCAAACAAGCACCCAGGGTGACCATCGAAGAGCCTCTGGAGGCGCGCGTGCAAGTGACCCTGGAAGACTACGTGATCGGCCCGGCGGCGGAATACGCCGAGTACTTTGGTGAGCAGCAGGCCCACGCGCGCCTCGGTCAGGCCCTGCTCGACGCCCTTGAGCGCATCAGCAAACGCCTTGGCGGCGCCCGCCATCAGGCCTTGCGGGCGACCCTGCAGGCAGCGCTGAAACAACAGCAGCGCAGCGGCGCCACCGAACAGCATCGTGACTGGATTCGCGAGCTGCTCCATGGCTACTACGACCCGATGTACGATTACATGCTGGAAAAACACCGCGACGGCGACACCCTGTTCACCGGACGCCGCGCCGAAGTGCTCGAATTTTTGCTTCACCGGTAGCCACGGCTGCCAGCCCCCGCCGCGATAGCCGGGCAGCGGCGGGCTGGGTTCTGTTCCTATCCAGCCCGGTATGACTCCCTATTGAACGGAGACGACAATGCGAGTGCGCGCCCTGCTGGTCGCCCTGACGGCCCTGCTATTGACAGCCTGTGGCCCGGATAAACCGGCCGAGACCTTTACCTTCACCGCCATCCCCGATCAGGACGAAAGCCACCTGGTTGAGCGTTTCGGCCGTATCGCCGAGTATCTGCAAGACAAGCTCGGTGTGCCGGTCAAGTATGTGCCAGTGAAATCCTATCCGGCGGCGGTCACCGCGTTTCGCAATGGCGAAGTGCAAATGGCCTGGTTCGGTGGCTTGTCCGGGGTGCAGGCACGGCGCCTGGTGCCGGGCTCCCAGGCCATCGCCCAGGGCCAGGAAGACGCCGCGTTCAAATCCTATTTCATCGCCAATACCGGTACCGGGCTGCAACGCGGCGACACCCTGCCGGATGCCTTTATCGACCAGCCCTCATTCACCTTCGGCGACAAAGGCAGCACCTCGGGGCGGTTGATGCCGGAGTACTATTTTCGCGAACGGTTTGGCGACGCGCCGCAAAAGCTGATCGGCAAAGTCGGTTTCAGCGGTGATCACAACCGCACCCTGGCGCTGGTGCAAAGCGGCGCCTACGCCACCGGCGTGCTCAACTACAAAGTCTGGGACCGCGCCATGCAGGCCGGCGAGATCGACACCGACAAGGTCACCATCGTCTGGGAAACCCCCAGCTACCCGGATTATCACTGGACCGTGCGCGGCGATCTTGATGAGCGCTTCGGCGAGGGCTTTACCGCCAAGGTCACCGACACCCTGCTGGGCATCGACGATCCGCAATTGCTGGCGGTGTTCCCCCGCGAAAAATTCATCCCAGCCAGCAATCAGGACTATCGGCCGATCGAGCAAACCGCGGAAGACATCGGATTACTGGATTGAATCCGGCGCCGCTGTTTCATTTCCATCAGGCACGTCTCGGCTACGGCCCCTCGGCACTGTTCGAAAACCTCACCCTGAGCATTGCCGAGGGCGAGCAGGTCGCGTTGCTGGGCCCCTCGGGCAGCGGTAAGTCCACCCTGCTGGCGGCCCTGCGCGAACAACGGCAGGATCAATGCGCCTGGTGCCCCCAACAGGGCGCCCTGGTGCCGATGCTGAGCGTGTTTCACAACATCCACATGGGCGCGCTGCACCGTTACGGCACCTGGCACAATCTGCGCACCCTGATACGGCCGGCCGCCGCCGACCGGGCACGGGTCGCGGAACTGACCGGCCTGCTGGGCATTGGCGAGAAGCTGTTCACCAGCGTCGACCGGCTCTCCGGCGGCCAGGCTCAGCGCACCGCTCTGGGGCGGGCGTTGTACAGCGAGCGCCCGGTGCTGCTGGCCGATGAGCCGGTCTCCAATCTGGACGAACACCAGGGCCTCGACCTGGTGCGGCTGGCGTTGCAACGCCACCGCGGCGCGGTGGTGGCAATGCACGACCGGGCCCTGGCGCTGGCCTGCTTCCAGCGCATTATTGGCCTGCGCGATGGCGCCGTGGTGCTGGATGCCGCCGCCGACCAACTGAGCCTTGCCGAGCTCGACGAGCTGTACCGGTGAGCGACACACCGGCACTGGACACCACCGCCAGCCGCTGGCGCCGTGCCAGCGCTGGCCTCGCCCTGGCCGGCCTGGCCGCCTTCCTGTGCGCCGATCTGGAGCTGGCGCGCCCGTCCCCCGGCGCGGAGCTGGCGAAAATGCTGGGCGGCTTCCTGGCGCCGGATTTTTTCCACACCGACGGGCTGTGGCAGGCCCTGGCCAACACCCTGGCGTTCGCCTTTCAGGGCGTTGCTCTGGGCGCCGTGGCCGGCTTTCTGCTGGCCATGTTGTGGCGCCACCGCACGGTTCGCGCCGGCGCGGCGGCGGTGCGCGCCATCCATGAACTGTTCTGGGGCTTGCTGCTGCTGCAGCTCAACGGTCTCTCCACGCTGACCGGCGTGCTGGCGATCGCGATTCCCTACGCCGGCATCTTCGCCAAGGTGTTCGGCGAATTCCTGGAAGAGGCGGACCCGGCACCAGAGCGCAGCCTGCCCGCCGCCGCCGGCGCCACCAGCCGCTTTTTTTATGCCCGGCTGCCGCTGATCTGGCACGGCTGCAAAACCTACACCGCCTATCGTCTGGAGTGCGCCCTGCGGGCCTCGGCGATTCTCGGCTTTATCGGCTTACCCACCGTCGGCTTCCATTTGGAGACCGCGTTCCGCGAAGGTCTCTACGACCAGGGCGCCGCGTTGCTGTATCTGCTGTTCATCCTGATCCTGACGCTGCGGCTGTGGTTGCGGCCCTGGCTGGTGCCGGCGTATCTGGTGGCGGCGCTGGCCTGGGCGCCGCCGCTGCTGGAGGGCCGCTGGGCGACCCTGGTGCGTTTTGTCACCGTCGATCTGGTGCCCGCGCCGCTGCGCCAGGGGCAGGGTCTGGCCGGGTTGGGGCCGTGGCTCAGCGGCCTGTGGATTGAACAGATCGGCCCCGGGCTTTGGCAAACCCTGGTGCTGGGCATGGCCGCGCTGTTGCTCACCGCGATACTCGCTCTGCTGATGTTTCCCCTGCTGTCGCCGTTGTTTGGTAACCGCCTCAGCCGCGGGCTGGGTCATGTTCTGTTGGTGGTGCTGCGCACCACCCCGGAATTTCTGCTCGCCTTCGTGCTGTTGATCATGCTGGGCCCGTCGATGCTGCCCGGCATCCTTGCTCTGGCGCTGCACACCGGCGCCATCATCGCCCACCTCACCGGCCGCTTCAGCGAGGGCCTGACGCTGCGCGCCGACGCCGCGCGGGGCCTCAATCGCTACGCCTATGAAGTGCTGCCACGCCTGTATCCGAATTTTCTCGCCTTCCTGCTCTACCGTTGGGAGATCATCATGCGCGAGACCGCGGTGCTCGGTATCCTGGGCATCCACACGCTCGGCTTTTACATTGATTCCAGCGTGTCCGAGTTTCGTTTTGATCGCACCCTGGTGCTGATCCTGGCCACCGTGGCCCTCAACCTGGCGGTGGACGCCCTGTCGCGCTGGCTGCGCGGGCGCCTGCGGCTGAGCAACGGCTCCCTGGCGGCACCATGATCCGGCCGCGTACAACATACAATGCAGAGAAACGCTGATGACATTGACACCGATGACAAGGCATTGCGTGTTCACCGGCCAGCGCCCGTGCCCATGACATCGGGCGGCGCCGAACACGATTTGCTGCTGGCCGGCGGCGGCCACAGCCATGCGTTGCTGCTGCGCCGGCTGGCGATGAAGCCGATACCGGGCCTGCGCGTGACGCTGGTGTCGCCGGAGAGCCTGAGTGCCTATTCCGGCATGCTGCCGGGGCTGATTGCCGGCCATTACAGCCTGACGCAGACGCACATCGATCTGCCCCGCCTTTGCCAGGCCAGCGGCGCGCGCTTCGTGCGCGCCAGGGTCACCGGCGTGGACCCCCGACGGCGCTTCGTGCACCTGCACGACGGCGGCACCCTGGACTACGACTGGCTGAGCCTGGACGTGGGCGCCACCCCGGATCTGGAGCGCGTTCCCGGCGCCGCCACCGAGGCGGTGGCGGTCAAGCCAGTCAGTGCCTTCCATCAGCGCTGGCACGCCCTGCTGGAGAAGCTCAGCCGCCAGCCGGGCGAGCCCGCCCTGGCGGTGGTCGGCGGCGGCGCCGGCGGCACTGAAATGGCGTTGGCGGTGCGTCAGGCACTGCGGCGGCGCGGCCTGAACGCGCGCATTGATCTGATCACCGCTGGCGAGCTGTTGCCCGGTTACCCGCCGGCGGTGCGCCGGCGCATCGGCCGGCGCCTGGAAGACGCGGCGATCCAGTTGCATCCACACAGCCCGGTACGGCGGGTCGAAGCGCACACCCTGAAACTGCCGGATCGTGGCCTGACTTTCGACTTCCTGCTCTGGTGCACCGGCGCGCGGGCGCCGGCCTGGCTGGCGGACAGCGGGTTGAGCTGTGATGAACAGGGCTTTGTGCGGGTCAACGAGACCCTGCAAAGCATCGATGACCTGCGCGTGTTCGCCAGCGGTGACTGCGCCGCCTTCCCCACGCCGTTACCCAAAGCGGGGGTGTACGCGGTGCGTCAGGCCGACACCTTGGCCGCCAACCTGCGCGCCGTGGTCGGCGGGCAGCCACTGCGGCGCTTTAAACCGCAACGCCGCTATCTTTCGCTGCTGAGCGGCGGCAACCGGGACGCGGTGGGCAGCCGCGGGCCCGGGCCCACCGTGTCCGGCACCTGGGTATGGCGCTGGAAAGACCGCATTGATCGCGCCTTTATGGCGAAGTTCGACCAGCGGCTGCCGGCCATGCCGATGGCCAACGACAACCTCACAACACAACCCATGCACTGCGCCGGCTGCGGCGCCAAGGTCGGAGCCACCGCCCTGCAGGAGGCGCTCGCCGAGTTGCGCCCGGTGGCGCGCGACAACAGCGATGCCGGTCTCGGCGAGGCCGACGACGCCGCCGTGATCCGCTGGCCCGGCGAGCGCCGGCTGGTGCAGAGCCTGGATTATTTCCCGGCCTTTATCGATGACCCTTACCTGTTCGGCCGAATCGCGGCGCTGCACAGCCTGAGCGACCTGTACGCAATGAACGCCGACCCGCATTCGGCATTGGCCAACGTGTGTCTGGCGCACAACCACCCGCGCCTGCAGGGCCGTGATTTGAAGCGATTGATGGCCGGTGCGGTGCGGGAGCTGAATCAGGCCAATTGCTCGCTGGTCGGCGGCCACACCATCGAAGGCCCGCAACTGGCCGCCGGCTTTACGGTTAATGGCAGCGCGCTGCCGGAGCAGTTGTGGCACAAGAGCGGCGCCCGGCCCGGCGACCGGCTGATCGTCACCAAGGCACTGGGCACCGGCGTGCAGCTGGCAGCCGCCATGCAGGGGCTGACCCGCGGGCCCTGGCTGGACGCCGCCCTCGAGAACATGCTGGCCAGCAACGGCAACGCCCGCGACGCCCTGCGCCGGTTCCACCCGGGCGCCTGCACCGACATTACCGGCTTTGGCCTGCTCGGCCATTTGCTGGAAATTTGCGAACAAAGCGGCTGTGACGCCCGCCTCGATCTGGACACGCTGCCCTTGCTGCCCGGCACCCTTGAGCTGATCGAACGGGGCGTGGGCAGCACCCTTAAGCCGGCCAACGATCAGGTGCTGGCACGCTGCCAGCGGCCGCGCGTCGCCGACCACGACCCACGGCTGGCGGCGGCCACCGACCCGCAAACCAGCGGCGGGCTGCTTTTTTGTCTGGCCGAGGAGCACCTCAGCGAGGCACTGGCCGCGCTGCGCCAGGCCGGGGTACCGGCCTGCGTGGCGGGCGCCATCACTGTAAAAAATCACAAAGCTTTCAGTACGCTCACGCTGGTGCCAACAGCACCGTGATAGCCTTCGATGACCGAACAATGCGGAGCGACCAACGATGAAAAAGCAAATCACCAGTCTCTTTACCGTTCTGGTCATGCTGATCAGTCAGGGCTTGCTGATGCCGGCGGCACAGGCGGCCATGGTGACCACCGATGGCATGGTGGCGCACGAACAGCGCGCCGCGCTCGAACAAAAAGTCATGCGCCTGATGGACCGGGAAGCGGCCAGCAAGGTGCTGGCGCGCAATGGCGTGACCCCGGATCAGGTCGAGCAACGTCTCGCCCGTCTCAGCGACAGCGAACTTCAGCAAATGGCCACCAAAGCCGATTCACTGCCCGCCGGTGAAGGCGTGATTGGTGTGATCCTGGCGGTGATCCTGATCCTGGTTCTGCTCGACCTGCTCGGCGCCACCGACGTGTTTCCGGTGATCGACCCGATCGGTTGATGCCCACGCCAAAGCGCTTGCTCGCGCCCATGTCTTGCACCTTTCGCGGCGGCCGTCTGGCCGCCGCTTTCACTGTGTTCACCTGTGTGCTACTTGGCGCCTGCCAGACCATTCCACCGCCGGAGCGCGCCAGCGCCCGGCCACATACTCTCCTCGACGTGCCCTTTGTGGCGCAACGCGAATACCAGTGCGGTCCCGCCGCGCTGGCGATGATGCTGCAATGGAATCATCTGCCCGGCGACGCCGATCAACTGGTCGATGAAGTGTGGCTGCCGGAGCGGCATGGTTCGCTGGGCATTGAGCTGATGGCCGCGGGCCGCGCCCGCGGCCTGCTCGCTTACCCGATTCAGACTCCCGATCGCTTGATCCGCGAGGTTCAGGCCGGGCACCCGGTGTTGATTCTGCAAAACCTCGCTTTGCCTCAGTGGCCGATGTGGCATTACGCGGTGGTGATTGGCTACGACCAGGCCGGCCATCGGGTGATCCTGCACAGCGGCACCGACGAAGCCACGCCCAGCCACTGGAATCGCTTTCTGCGCACCTGGGCACGCGCCGGCTACTGGGGGTTCGTGCTGTTGCCGCCGGGGCAATTACCCGACAGCGTGGAGCCTGAACCATTGCTCAAGGCGCTGGCGCCCCTGAACCGGGATGCCCTGCCCCATTGGCGCGCGGCGGTGGCCCGCTTTCCCGACAACGGCCGGCTGCGCTTCGGCTACGCCAATGCGCTGTGGCAGGCCGGCCAGCGCGACGCCGGGCTAGAGGCCTTCGAACAGGCCGTCGACCAGGCACCGGATCTGGCCCCCGCCTGGAACAATCTCGCCTACGCCCGTGCCGACCACGGCGACCAGGACGGCGCGCGAGCGGCGGTGTGTCAGGCGCACACCCTGGCCCCGGAGAGCGACAACATCACCGCCAGCGTCGATGAACTGACCGGTGGGCACGGCTGCCCGGCGCACTGACACCGGCCAGCATCGATCATGGCGCCATTGCGGGCATCGCAATTCCACCAAACAGGCCCTAAGCTGACCTCATTTCACAGGGATAGCGAGATCACCGTGCTGATTCGTCCGATTTTGTTCGTGCTTCTGTTGGCCTGCGTCAGTGCCGGCGTCCACGCCCAAAGCGCGAACTTTACCCTGCCCGGCGTGGCGGATCTGGAGAAACAACTGACCGGCGGCGCTCAGAATAAGGATGCAGCGAACGACCCGAACGGCGAAGCGGAAAAACCCTCCGGCGAGCGTCAGCAGCTGCTCCAGGAAACTCTGGATCTGCGCCGCGAGATCGACCAGAACCGCGAGCGCGCCAAAGAGCTCAAACAACAAAGCCAGCAGGCGCCGCAACAACAGGCCAGCCAGGAGAATGCGCTTGAGAGCACGCGCCGGGAACGGGAACTGGACTGGCAGAGCCGCTACGCGTCGTTGTCACTGGAAGCGCTGGTCGATGAACTGGTCAAGCAACTCAATGCCCTGGAAAACAATCAGGAAACCCTGGCCAAGGTCAGCAGCCAGCTGACCAGTTCGCAAACCCTGCCTGAACGGGCCCAGAACACCATCAGTGACAGCCTCGCCCGCATGGATGAAATCCGCCACCGCCTGGGCGACGCACGAAACAGTGGCCAGGATGAGCTCAACGACCTGCAGCGCACCCGCCTGCAAACGGAACTGACCGCCCTGGAGACACGCATCGAGCTGCGCAATCAGGAGCTGTCGGTGGCCAGCACCCTGGAGGAACTCGCCGAAGCGCGCAAGGAACTGCTGGAAGCGGAAGCGGAGCTCTATCAGCAGCGTCTGGACGCCCTGCAGCCGATGATCAATCAGCGCCGCATCGAAGAATTGCGCGCCCAGCTCAGCGCGGAAGACGTGCAACTGCCGGAATCACTCAGCGGCCACCCGCTGCTCAAGGCCGCCCGTGAGCAGAATCAGGCGCTCAGCGAGCGGTTGCAACAGGTCGGCAGCGAGGTCAACGATCTGATTCGCGAGAGCATTTCGTCGAAAACCCGGCTCGACCGGGTGCGCTCGCTCTCCAGTACCGTCAACGATCAGATCCGCATGCTCGACGGCAGCCTGCTGTTGTCGCGGATTCTCTATGAGCAGCAAAAGAGCCTGCCCGAACCAGCGCCCGGCGCCAATCTGCAAAAGGGCATTACCGATACCCGTCTGGCCCAGTTCGACATCGACCAGAAACGCCGAGACCTGGGACGCCAGCCACCGCAGGTGGACGACAGCGCGTTAAGCGACAGTGAACGCGATCAGATACAGACGGTACTGAATCGTCTTCACCAGGCCCACGCTGAGCTGCTCGATCAGCTCGACCAGGAGCTGGGCCGCAAGCTGAACGTAATGGTGCGCGTACAGCTCAACCAGGAACAACTCGACAAGACCATTAACGATCTGCGCAATGTGATTTCCGAACAAACATTCTGGATGCCCAGCACGCAACCGTTGTCGTTGCAGTGGTTCAATCAGTTCCCCGCCCAGGTACGTGAAGAGCTCGATAATATTCCCTGGGCCGACCTGAAAACCCGCTCGAAGGCATTACTCAGCGACAAGGGCGGCTGGCTGTTGCTGCCGATGGTGCTGGCCGGGGCTCTGCTGCTCTTGCGCCGAATCCTGCGTCCTCGAATCCGCCGGCTCAACAATGATATTGGCTTTCTGAAGCGTGACAGCCAGCGCCATACGCCGCTGTCGATTCTCTACACCGCGGTGCTCTGCGCGCCGGTTCCCATGGTGTTTTCGCTGGTGGCCTGGGGGCTGTGGCTGCAGCCGGGCACGCTCAGCTCGGTGCTGGCCGCGACGCTGCTGAAAATCGGCCTGTTGTGGCTGGTGTTCGAACTCTGTTACCGGCTGCTGGCCGACAACGGCATCGCCCAACGGCAGTTTCGCTGGAGCAAGGAAAAAAATCTGCAGCTGCGCCGGCGTCTGCTGGTTGTCGGGCTGACCATGGTGCCCATGACCCTGGTGATCGCCTTCGGCGAGCAATGGCCTTCGCAGTTGAGCAATGATCGCATTGGCCTGGTCACCATGGTCGCCGGCCTGCTGCTGATCAGCGCGGCGCTGTGCCGCGCCGCGCTGGTTTATCCCACGCGCAGTTACTCGCGCGCTTTCAAAGGGCTGGCCACTACCCTGTGCGCCGGTATCCCGCTGGTGCTGGTGGCGTTGATCGGGCTCGGCTACTACTACACCTCGGTGCGCCTGAGCGGGCGCATGATCGACTCGTTCTATCTACTGCTGCTGTGGATTCTCTGCGATGCCACCGCGGTACGCGGCCTGGCGGTGGCGGCCCAGCGGCTCGCCTACAAACGAGCGGTGGCACAGCGCGAAGCGGAGCCCAAGGACAACCCGGAAGGGGTGGAAGTGGAAGAGCCGCAGTTGGATCTTCAGCAGGTCAATCAACAGTCCCTGCGTCTGATCCGGCTGGCGCTGGTGGTGGGGTTCGGCGTGCTTTTGTATCTGGTCTGGGCGGATATTCTCAACGCCTTTTCCTACACCGATAATATTTTGCTCTGGCAAACCACCGAAGGTCAGGGCGTCAACGCCACCGACGTGCCGATCAGCCTGGGCGACGTAATGACTTCGCTGGCGATCGGCGTGACCACCATTTTGCTGGCCAGCAACCTGCCCGGTTTGTTGGAAGTGCTGCTGCTCTCGCGGCTGACCCTGCGCCCGGGCACCAGCTACGCCACCACCACCCTGCTTTCTTATGTGATCGTGGTGGTCGGCATCATCATCGCCCTGGGCACTCTGGGGCTGTCCTGGAGCAAGATGCAATGGCTGGTGGCGGCACTGGGTGTCGGTCTCGGCTTTGGCCTGCAGGAAATTTTCGCCAATTTTATTTCCGGCATCATTATTCTGTTTGAGCGGCCCATTCGTATTGGTGACGTCATCACCATCAATAACCTGTCCGGCACCGTCAGCCGCATCCGCATTCGTGCCACCACGGTGTTCGATTTCGACCACAAAGAAATCATTATCCCCAACAAGACGTTCGTCACCGAGCGGCTGATCAACTGGTCGCTCACCGACAACATCACGCGGGTCACCCTGAAGCTGGGCTTCGCCTATGGCTCCGACCTGGCCATGTGCCGCGATATTCTGGAACGCGCCGCGCGGGAGAATCCACGCGTGCTGCGCGATCCGGAACCGCTGATCCTGTTCATGGCGTTTGGCGAGAGCTCACTGGAACATGAGCTGCGTGTGCACGTGAAAGAAATCGGCGACATTCTCTACGCCACCGACGAGCTCAACCGGGCCATCGCCGAAGCCTGCCGTGAGCACAACGTGGAAATCGCTTTCAATCAGCTCGACGTTCATCTGCGCAGCATGAATGAAGATGAAGTGGTGGTGCGCGGCGACCGTCGCGATTTTCACCGCAAGGCCGGCCGCGACGGCAGCCCGGGTGTCGGCCCGGCCGGCGGCGGCACAGAAGGCGATGGCGACGACGCGCCGGTCCCCGGCTAGCATCATGATCGACCCTCCGCTTTATGTGCTCAGCGGCGGCCCCGGCGCCGAAACCCTCAGGTGCGGAGCAAAAGCGCCGTGCCATTCGGCTAAAAGACGTCGCTGGCAGGGCGGAATGCCGCCCAGCCTCTCCTACACGGCCCTGTAGCCGGGTTGGGTGTGTTTGTAGGAGAGGCCGGGCGGCGCCCCGCCCTGCCAGCGACGGGTTTTGATTTTGATCTTCGCGTCCGGCGTCCAGCGTCCAGCGTCCGGCGTCCGGCGTCCGGCGTCCGGCGAAGAAACCCTCAGGTGCGGGGCAACAACGCCGTGCCATTCGGCTAAAAAACGTCGCTGGCAGGGCCTACTCCTACGGCGGCCCTGTAGAGAGGCGTGTTTATTGTAGGAGCAGGCCCTGCCAGCGACGGGTTTTGATCTTGGCGTCCGGCGTCCGGCGTCCGGCGTCCGGCGTCCGGCGTCCGGCGTCCGGCGTCCAACGTCCAGCGCCCGACCCTGCCCCCGGCGGCCCCGGGCCGCTATACTGCGCACCCCCTTCGCCACTCCGCGAGCCCGCCGTGACCGACGCCTTTGACAGCCTGCCTCTTCCCGCCGATCAGATCAGCAATCTGCGCAGCCTGGGCTATCTCTCGATGACGCCGATTCAGGCGCAGGCCCTGCCGGTGGCCCTGGCCGGCCGCGACCTGATCGCCCAGGCGAAAACCGGCAGTGGCAAAACCGCCGCCTTCGCCATCGCCTTGCTGGAGCGCATCAACCCGCGCTTTTTCGGCTGCCAGGCGCTGGTGCTCTGCCCCACCCGGGAGTTGAGCACCCAGGTCGCCGAGGAAATCCGCCGGCTGGCGCGCTACCGGGACAACATCAAGGTGCTGACCCTGTGCGGTGGACAGCCGATCGGCCCACAAATTGGCTCGCTGGAACACGGCGCCCATGTGGTGGTGGGGACGCCGGGGCGGATTCAGGATCATCTGCGCAAGGGCACCCTGGATCTGAGCCAGGCCACCACCCTGGTCCTGGACGAGGCGGACCGGATGCTCGACATGGGTTTCATGGAGGCGATGGTGGCGATCATCGGCACCCTGCCCGCCGAGCGCCAGACGCTGCTGTTCTCCGCCACTTACCCGGACGACATCCAGAGCCTGAGCGGCCGTTTTCAACGGCAGCCACAGCGGGTCACGGTGGAGAGCCGGCACCAGGCCAGCGACATCGAGCAGAGGTTTTACCTCAGCGAACCGAACGCCCTGGCCGAGGATCTCAGCCGCGTGCTGGCGCACACCCGGCCCAGCGCCGCGGTGGTGTTTTGCAACACCAAAGAGCAAGTGCGCGAACTGTGCGCCTGGCTGGAACAGCGCGGCACTCCGGCCCTGGCTTTGCACGGCGATCTCGATCAGCGCGATCGCGACCAGGTGCTGATCCGCTTCAAGCACGGCAGCGCCGCCCTGCTGGTGGCCACCGACGTGGCCGCGCGCGGGCTGGATGTGGAAAACCTGCCACTGGTGATCAACTACCACCTGCCGCGCGACCCGGATGTTTATGTGCATCGCATCGGGCGCACCGGCCGCGCCGGCCAAAGCGGTCTGGCGGTGACGCTGCTGGTGGAAAAAGAGCGCTTTAAGCTGGAACGGCTGGCCGCCGATCTGGGCCTCGACGCCACCACCCCGGCCGCCGCCGCTCTCGGCGCGCCACTGATCAGCCCGCTCACCGCCAGCCACCACACTCTGTGCATCCAGGGCGGCCGCAAGGACAAGCTGCGGCCCGGCGACATTCTCGGCGCGCTGACCGGCGACGCCGGCCTGGATGGCGCCAGCATCGGCAAGATCGATATCCTCGATCAGGTCGCTTTCGTGGCGGTGCGGCGCAACGTGGCCGACAAGGCCCTGCGCCGCCTCAGCGAAGGCCGCATCAAGGGCAAGCGTTTCAAGGTGCGGAAGCTCTAGCGAGCACGCTTTCACGCAACACGCCGGCACGCTAACGCCTCGACGCGTCAGGTTAGCGTTCGGCGCTGTCCTGATTCAGGTCGGACACCGGCCCGGTGTCCTGAACCGGTTGCAATTGCGGGTAGCGTTCCAGCATTTCCTTGCGGCGGTCTTTGAGACCTTGCAGTTTGCGCTGCCCCTCAGCCAGTTGCGCCGGCGCCATGCCTTCCCGTTCGGCGCGCGCCACCAGCGGCGCCAACTGCCTGATCTTCTGTTCCGAGGCGGCCAGAAACGAGGCGTACACCCGCTGGTTCTGGCGCTGTTCATAGCGCTGATAGAGCGCCGGATCAGCCAGCTCTTCGTCGCTGGGCAGGATCCGCGTCGCCGCCGCTGGCGCCAGCGGCGGCCGGCGCGGATCACCGTGCACGCGGGCGTAACGCAGCGACGCCACCGCCTCGGCACGCAAGCGGGGCAGCGCCATGCCGCCCGTCGCCACCGGCGACGACGACGGGCGCGCCACGTCTTGCGCGGTGTTGCGCCGAGGCGTGGCCGGCAGCGTGCCACCAGCGGCGGGCGGCGGTGCCGGCAACGCCGCCTTGGTGGCGGTGGGCACATTGCTCGGCGGGCCCGGCCGGGCCGGCGCCCCGCGTTCACCGGCCCAGCCCCACCACGCCAGGGTCATCGCCACCAACACCATCAATGCCATCCATAGCCGTTTCATCATTGAATCTCCGTATTGATCTGTAACACGCTGCGCGAACGCCAGTGCGTCAGGCCCTGCTCAAAGCGCCGTTGCAATGCCTGGTGGGCCAGCGCCATGGAAGCCTGATAACGCACGCTTTCGCTGGCCGGGTCCTGATAGCCCAGGCGACGTTCCTCGACCAGCAGTATCACCCAGTGCGCCGGCGGGTCCGCCAGCGGCGCACGCACCGGCGCGGAGGGCTGGCCGGGTTGCTGAACAAAGGCGAAACCGGTCAGCCACCGTGGGTGGCCGCTGCCGCGATCGATCCAGTGCGGCGGTTGATACGCCACGCCCTCCATGCGCGCCAGCGCCGTCGCCGGCGTGCCCCGGCGCAGGCTCTGGTAGGCCCGATCCGCCAGTTGCTGGGACGGCAGACGCAGCACGCCGGCGCGCACCGCCTCGACCCGTTCAAAGTCCCGCCGATGGCGGCGATAAAAATCGCGGATCGCCGCCGGGCGGATCGCCGCCGCCTGCTGCCGCAACAGCGGGTTGTCATCGTGCGGATCATCGCTGAGGCCCAACGCATAGACCAGCGCTCGCTGATCTTCCGCGTCCGCCACCAGTTGCCGTACCCAGCGGCGATCCAGCTCGGGCAGGCCGGCACGGCGTTCGAACCAGTCGAGCACGTACGCTTCCGCCATGAACTGGCGCAGTGCCTCGCCCATGGCGGCCACGTTAAGCGCCTGGAACTGCACCTTCATTTGCAGATTCTGGCGCTGGTAGAGCTGCCATAACGTCACGCTGCGCCGCTCGCCACCGGCGAACCGGTAGTGCGCCAGCACATAGCCACGGGCGGCGTCGGCGCGGGTCTCGGGCAGGGTGGCGTACAGGCCGGGTTCCACCTTGAGCAGCGGCGCCAGGGCGTCGACATCGAGAGCCGGCGGCTCGAGCAGATAGGCCAGCGGCGACTGACGGCCGTCCTCGTGCAACGCCCGCGCCAGCTCGGCGGCGTAGGCGCCACGCACCAGCAGGTACAGCTGGCGACGCTCGCGGCTGGCGCGGTCGTAACCGACCCGCTCCGGCGGCCGGTGCGCCCAGCGCTCGGAACGATACCAGCGGCCCAGCAGGTGAACGTCGATCAGCCCGGCCAGCACCTGCCGCTCGGTGACCGGCTCGCCGTGATCGGCGGCGGCCTCGGCGTTGACCAGGAAAACCCTCAGCACCTCGCGGGACAGCGGCACACCGTCGATGCGCGCCGCCACGGTGTCCGGCAGCCACGCCCGCCAGGCCACCGCCGCCACCAGCAGCAAGGCCAGCGGCGGCCCCAGCCAGCACCCTGCAACACGGGGGCTCACGGCGCTCTCAGAGGGTCATCTGCACGACGGCATGGTTGAGCAGATGCACCACCATGGCGATGGCATGGGGCACCACCACCTGCCCCACCTGCACGCGGTCCGTCTGATCGGTGCTGGAGAGCACGATGCCGCCGTTGGCGTAGGCCAGCGCGCCACCTTGGGTCAACAACGGCCGAATGTCGGTGGCGCTCGGGCTGAGCGGCGTGAAGTCCGCCAGCGCCTGGGTAATCAGTGCCTCGTCGGCGAGATTTTCGCTGTCGTAGTAATCCTCCACCCAGCCTTCCCAGCCGCTGTGATTGAGCGCCGAAGTGGTCCACACATGGTGCGGCTGCAGCAGGTCGGTGGCGTGTAGGGCGAAGCCCAGGCTCTGCGCGGTGGGCGTGGCGATGAACTGGTCGTACCAGTACTGGGCCAGGTTATCCAGCGGCTGGAACGGCATCTCCTCGAAATCATCGTACATCGACTTGCTGGACGTGGTGCCCTGGCGGTAGTTGGCCTCGGTGACGCCGTAGGTGTCGTACTCGGGGCTGTCGTTGGACCACCAGCCGGTCATGCCGCCGGGGCCGTCGTCCATGTAATCGCCCACCAGCCAGGTGGCGGCCAGATTGTCGATGTCGCCCCACACGGTGAGCAGCTCGTAGTTGTAGCCGCCCAGGTCGTTGCCGTGCACGTCCGGCCCACGGGTGTGATTCTGGAAGTGCCAGTAGGAGGTGTAATTGACCAGCGAAGCACCGGCATTGAACACCGGCGCGTAGGTGCAGTTGCCGGTGATGGCACCGCAGAAATAGGTGTCCTGGAAGTCGTCCACGTCGTAGGCGCCCTGGCCAAGCACCTCGGCGAACTGCGCCACGGTGTAGCCGGCAGCAGTGGCGAGCGCCTGCAAGGCGGCGAACTCGGTGGTCTCCGGATGGGCCTGCATATAGCTCACCGCGTCCAGCACGAAACGCTTGTGGGTGGCTTGCTTGAAGGCCTGGGCGGGTTGGGTGACAAGCAGCGCGGCGAACACGCTGGCGACGGCGATCAGTTTCATATTCCCTCCTTGGCGGTCCCTTTTTCAGGGACCTGTTGTTTTTATAACCGTTGTTTTTGTCGGTTTCGGGTCAGCGGCGCCGGCCGACGGCCGAAACCACTGTCTGGAACCATAGTCACAATAGAGCGTGGTGCTCAATTGTTTAAACGCGACCGCCCCGGTCTCTGCCTGGGCCACGGCGAAAATGCTAGACTGCCGGCCCAATCCCCACCGCCACCCAGGACGTTCGATTCGATGGCATTGATTACCCTGCGCCAGTTGCAACTCCACTACGGCGAACAGCCCCTGCTCGACCGGGTCGACCTGGTCATCGAGCCGGGCGAACGGCTCTGTCTGGTGGGCCGCAACGGCTCCGGCAAATCGACCCTGTTCAAGGTGCTGGCTGGCGAAGTGCAGGCCGACGACGGCCAGATCGAACGCCAGCAGGATCTCACCGTGGCGCGCCTGGAGCAGGAAGTGCCGGACGACCAGGACCACAGTGTCCACGACATGGTGGCCCAGGGTCTGGGCGAGCTGGGCGCCCTGCTCAACGAGCACGAACGACTGGCGCGCGCCCTTGAGGAAGACACCGACGGCAGCGTGTTCAGCCGCTTCGAGGCGGTCAACAACGAAATCGAAACGCGCGGCGCCTGGCAACTGGTGCAGCGCGTGGAAACGGTGCTCTCGAAACTGGAACTGAACGGCGAGCAAAGCTTCGCCGGCCTCTCCGGCGGCATGAAGCGGCGCGTGCTGCTGGCGCGGGCGCTGGTCCAGGAACCCGATGTGCTGCTGCTGGACGAGCCCACCAACCACCTGGATCTGGCCTCGATCCGCTGGCTGGAAACGTTCCTCAAGGGTTACCCGGCGACCCTGGTGTTCATCTCCCACGACCGGGCGTTTATTCGTGCCCTGGCGACCCGCATCATCGAGCTGGATCGCGGCCGGCTGAGCAGCTGGCCCGGCGATTACGACAAGTACCTGGCCGGCAAGCAGGCGGCGCTGGACAACGAAGAGCGCGCCAACGCCGAGTTCGACAAGAAACTCAGCCAGGAAGAGCGTTGGATTCGCCAGGGCATCAAGGCCCGACGCACCCGCAACGAGGGCCGCGTGCGCGCTCTTAAAGCGCTGCGCGACGAGTACGCCCAGCGGCGCAACCGCACCGGCACCGCGGCGCTGTCGATTCAGCAGGGCGACCGCTCCGGCAAGGTGGTGGTGGACGCGGAACACCTCGGCTATGGGATTGGCGGGCGCACCCTGCTGCGCGATTTCTCGATCACCATCCAGCGCGGCGACCGGATCGGCATTCTTGGCCCCAATGGCTGCGGCAAGTCGACACTGATCCGCCTGCTGCTGGACCGTCTCACCCCGGACACCGGCACCGTTAAACAGGGCACCCAGCTTAAGGTGGCCTACTTCG
This sequence comes from Alloalcanivorax mobilis, assembly GCF_002864685.1. GTDB lineage: Bacteria > Pseudomonadota > Gammaproteobacteria > Pseudomonadales > Alcanivoracaceae > Alloalcanivorax > Alloalcanivorax mobilis. Next base: position 34,047 of record NZ_NMQZ01000007.1, on the reverse strand, counting down.
ACCAGTTGCGCGACACCCTGGATGGCGACAAGAGCGTGATCGACAACCTGGCGGAAGGCTCCGACGTGGTCGAGATCAACGGCGTGAAAAAACATGTGATGGGCTATTTACAGGACTTTCTGTTCGAGCCGGGCCGGGCGCGCCAGCCGGTGCGTTCGCTGTCCGGCGGCGAGCGCAACCGCCTGCTGCTGGCCAAACTGTTCACCAAGCCGTTCAACCTGCTAGTGCTCGACGAACCCACCAACGACCTGGATGTGGAAACCCTGGAATTGCTCGAAGAGCAACTGGTCAATTACCAGGGCACCTTGTTGCTGGTCAGCCATGACCGGGAATTCATCGACAATGTGGTGACATCAACGCTGGTGTTCGAAGGCGCGGGCGACCCCAACATCTACGTGGGCGGCTACCAGGATTGGCTGCGCCAGCGCCCGGAACCGGAGAGCCCGGCGGGCGTCAAAAGCAACAAGCTGCAACCCGCCGATCCGCCGCCGTCAGCGGCGCCTGCGCCGAAGACGCGCAAACTCAGTTACAAGGAGCAGCAGGAATTGAAGTCCCTGCCCGGCGAGATCGAGGTCTTGGAGACGCAACTGGATGAGGTGCGCGTGACGCTCGCCGATCCGGAGCTCTACAAGGCGCCACCGGAGCAGCTCAAACAGGCGCAACAGCGGCTGCAGGATCTGGAAACACAACTCGCCGAGCGCTTCCAGCGCTGGGAAACACTGGACCAGCCATCGCCATAAGCCACCACCACGACGCACTGAAAACTGAACTGCCTGAACAGGAGCCCCACCCCACCGTGTCGAGCCCGCGTGTTGCCCTGATGATGTTGATGGTGTCGCTGTGCGCGCCTTTGTCCGCCAACGAAATCGAGGACGAAGAGCGCCTGCCCGCCGCCAGCGAAGACCGCGCACCCACCCTGCCCACCTCTCCGGCTGAGCCGGCGACCCCGGTGGCGGCGCCGCCCGAACCGCCGGCGGCCGGCGAGCCAGCGCGCTCGGATGCCTCACCAGCCGCGCCCGGCGCCGAGCCAGACAGCGCCACCGCCGAGCCAGCGCCGGTGGCGCCGCTGGCCTTGCTGGGGCGCACCGTACAACCGGGCAGTTTCGACACCCTGCATTGGACGCCGGACCAGTCGTTCGCCTCAATCGCCACGCCGGTGCCGGTACTGGTCGCCCATGGCAACAAACCCGGCCCCACCCTGTGTCTGACCGCCGCCGTGCACGGCGACGAACTCAACGGCATCGAAATGGTCCGCCGTCTGATGTACGAGCTGGAGCCGGGTAACCTGGCCGGCACCGTGATCGGCGTGCCGATCGTCAACCTGGATGGCTTTCGCAATGGCTCGCGCTACCTCAGCGATCGGCGTGACCTGAACCGTTATTTCCCCGGCCACAAGAACGGCAGCGCCGCCGGCCGGGTGGCGTATTCCCTGTTTCACAACATCGTCAGCCACTGCGATTACCTGGTGGATCTGCATACCGGCTCGCAAAAGCGCATCAATCAGCCGCAATTGCGCGCCGATCTGGAAAATCCGGACGTGGTGGCCTTCGCCAAGAATTTTGGTGGCATGACGGTGCTGCACAGCCCGCCGGCCAGCGGCATGCTGCGTGATGCGGCGGTCAAAAAAGGGGTGATCGCGGTGACCATGGAAGCCGGCGGGCCCAACCGGCTGGAAGAGGACGCGGTGCGTTACGGCACCCAGGCCCTGGACACCCTTCTGGAAAATCTCAAGATGCGCAAGGCGAGCCGCTTCTGGGGGGCGCCTCAGCCAGTGTTCTATGAATCGGACTGGGTGCGTGCTTCCCAGGGCGGCATCCTGCTTTCAGAAGTGCAGTTGAACGACAAGGTCAAAAAGGGGCAGATCCTGGGCACCGTGACCGACCCGATCAGTAACACCGGCAGCGCCATCATCGCCCCCTACGACGGCCGCATTCTCGGCATGGCGGTCAATCAGGTGGTGCACGCCGGCTTCGCCACCCACCGCATCGGCGAGGAAAAGAGCGCTGAGGAAGTGCAGGCGAAAGCGGAGCAGGCTCAGGAAGACAAAGCAACCACGCAGGACGGCAGCGAACCGGCACCGCCGGCCAGCGCGCCGGAAGACCCGGACGCCCCTACGGAAACCGAATAACCGCCAACCGAACCGCTCAGAGCGGGCCGCACACCCGCTCAAACCCCGCCGCCACGAACGGAATCATGCGGTCGTAGGCGGTGCGGAAATCGTCCGCCCGGCACAACCCGCCGGACATGGTGTCGATGCGCCCGGTGTTGGCGAAGGTCAGCGACATGGCGCCGGACATAAACTGATAACACCAATAAAGATCAGCGCGGCGCGCCCGTGGCAAGGCGGCGGCCAGGGCATCCACGAATTGTTCCATCGGCGCGTCGAAGTGCCGGTTCATCAACACCGGCCCCCACACCGAGGAATTGTTCACGTAGGCGAGCAACGCGCAGTAGTTGCGCCAGCCGTCGTCCTCGCTTTCCTGCGCCATTTCCAGCGGCCGCAGATAAGCCTCGATGATGCGCTCCACCGGCGCCGGCTGGCACTCGGCGAGCGCCGCCGCCAGGGCACGCAGCCGATCGTCGTTGAGAATGCGCGCACGGCGCTGAAATACGGTGTCGAAAAGCTGCTGTTTGGGGCCGAAATAATAGTTGATCAGAGCCACGTCCACGCAGGCGGCGCGGGCAATGGCGCGTAACGTCACGCCGTCGTAGCCATGGCGGGCGAACAACCCCTCGGACACGTCGAGAATGATTTCACCCCGGTCCAGGGTGGCACCGTCTCCGCCGCGCGGCCGGCCCACCGGTTTTTTCGCCATGCGCTCTCCTGATCACCCGATTGTTCCGGCATCCATGCGCGGCATGGTACAACAGCCTCGCGGGCTCTTGTAGGCGCGCCACAGCGGTGTTGTCTCAGCAGGCCATGCCGGCCACTCCGCGCCAAAAAGACAAAACCGTCGCTGGCTGGGCCTGCTCCTACACAACCCCGCGTAAGAGCAGGCCCAGCCAGCGACGGCTTGGACTTTGATCTTCGCGCCCGACGTCCGACGTCAGACGCGCCTCTTCTTAATTACAGCTGCCCAGTTCCCAGACACTGCCGTCATCGCTGTGCAGGGTGTTCAGCCCCCAGGTGGAGCCGGACATGGGCTGGTCGCTGCCCTGCGCGAAATAGTCCGGGGCCAGGGCGTTGCCGGTGCTGTACGCGCGGCCCGCGACCTTGTGGTAGTAGTTGTAGGCGGACACCGCTTCGCAACCGCTTGCCGGAGGCGTGCCGTCGTCGTCGCCGTCGTCTTCTCCACCGTTGTCACCACCACCGGCGCCTGAACAGGCCACCACCGGGCCGGTGCAGCTGGCGTCGTCGTCCTGCCATTGGCATTGGCCGTTAAGCGGAGTTTGGTTGAGCTTGAAGGTGGCGGTGCCGTATTCCAGGTAGCAGTTGGCGTAGTTGGTGTAATCCAGACGACCCGCCGCGATGTGCTGGTCCAGGGTAGCGGTCTGGCCGGCATCGATGTTGAAGTCGATCTGATCGGTGGCGCTCAGTCCGCCGCTGTCGGTGGCGGCGACCGTGGCGCTGTTGGCGCCGCCGGGCAGTTCACAGGCGCGGGCGCTGTATTGCACGCCATCCACCGTGGCGCTGACGTCACCGGTGGCGAACGTCACGGTGACGCTGTCCAGGTTCTGGTTCTGATCCACCACCTGGCCACTGACAGTGGCGCATTGGCCATCCAGGCTGACACTGATGGCGCTCAACTGCGGTGCCGCCGGCGCCGGTTCCGGGCCGACCCTTACGGTCTGGATCGCCGGTTCGCTTTCCGCGCCGCTGTTGTCGGTGGCGCTCACCGCCACGGTGTAAAGATCGTCGGCGAGGCTGGCGCTGCTGGCCTGGAACTGACCATTGGCGTCCACCGAGGTGGTGAGGCTGTCGCCGCCGCCATTCAAGCCATCGATCAGTACGGTGACGCTTTGCACGCTGCCGTCGTCGTCGCTGGCGGAGCCACTGACTTCGATGCTCTGGCCGTTGGCCAGGGCCTGTACCTGATCGACCACCGGCGGATGATTGCGATCCACGCGCTGGTTATTGTCGGCGAAGAAACCGCCCAGGTAGCGGGCGTAATTGATGCTGACACTGCCGATGTAGCTGCCGGAGGCGCCGGCGCCGCCGGACCAGGCGTGATCCAGCCCGTTGAACCACAGCATCGAAACGCGGCCGTCCTGCCACAAGTGCTCCTCGGCGGTGTGGCCGGCGCCTTCGTTGAGGGTGTTGCTGCCGGCCAGTTCGCTGACCCCGTACAACGCCGCCATGCCGTCCGCGTTTTGCTGGTTGTAGCACAGGTTCACGGTGCTGTCGGCGTCGCCCTGGGCGATCGAGGCGATTTGCGTTTCGAAGGCACTTTGGTAGCCGCCCGCCAGCGACGAGCAGTTGGCCTGCACGTTGGCCTGCTCGCAGGGCCCGAGCGCGCCGCTGGAACTGGTGCCCACGCTCGGCCCGGCGCTGACACCAACACCGGCGAACACGTCCGGGGCCAGGCAGGCGGTGGTGTTGGCGAACGACGCCCCGGACGACAGCCCGGCGATATAGACCTGGTTGGGGTCGATATTGAGGCTGCTGTCGGCTTTCAGATCGTTGGCCAGATTGATCAGATTCTTGTAATCGCCAGCGGTGCGCGATTTGCTGCCCTGCCAATAGGACCAACAGCTGAAGCCGGCCTTGTTCATGGCGTCCGGCACCGCCACCACCATGCCGTATTCCTCGGCGGCATCGTCCAGGTTGGCGTTCTTGTAGACATCGATGGATTGGGTGCAACCGTGCAACACGATCAACAGAGCCCGGCCACTGCCGACTGGCGAGACGGTATCCGGGGTGTAGAGATGGACGCGGTTGAAACCGCCACGGGTCTGGTTGTCCTGCCAGGCGCCGGCGTGGGCGTTACTGGCCAGCAACGCCGGAACCATCAGAGTGGCGCCGGCGAGGGCGCGCAGTGCGGATCTTTTCATGGAGTGTTCTCCGAATGTCGGTTGTTATTCTGAGCCTCGGCCAGGGTCTGACCGGGCCATTGACGGGGCGGCAACGGCGACTCCCATACACCGTTGCACCGGCCCGCCCGAGCCGTTCATCGCATTATTCATCATGCGATGAATAAAAACTCTACAGGTGATGAATTAATGCGTCCAGGTTAAAAAAACATCATTACGGCGATTTTTTGAACGGACAGACAGGGAAAACGTGACACCGGTAGCAGCACACGACACCCTCGTGGAACCCTTCTCTGCTTCTCTCTAAGGAAGAGCCATGCTGATCAAGCACCGCGTGTACCTGATTTCCGCCAGCCTGATCGTGGTTTTGGTGGCGTTGGGCGCCACCGTGCCCAAGCGATTCGCCGCCGCGGCGGAGTACATTCTCGAGCAGCTCAGCTACTACTTTGGCTGGTTCTATCTGCTCAGCGTGTTCGTATTCGTGGTGTTTCTGCTCGCCCTCGCCTTCAGCCGTTACGGCAAGACTCGCCTGGGGCCCCAGGACAGCAGCCCCGAATACGGGGTGTTTTCCTGGCTGAGCATGCTGCTCTCCGCCGGGTTCGGGGTTGGCCTGGTGTTCTACGGCATGGCCGAGCCGATTCTGCACCTGGGCGAGCCGCCCCACGGCGCCGCCGAGGCGGGCAGCCCGGCGGCGGCGTCGCTGGCGATCCAGTACAGCTTTTTCCATTGGGGCGTCAGCCAGTGGGCGGCGTTTACGCTGGTGGGCCTGATCATCGCCTTCTTTCAATTTCGCAAGGACCGCCCCGGCCTGGTGTCGACCATGGTGGAGCCGGCGATTCGCGACGTGCCCCGGCGTCATCTGGTGGCCGAATCGCTGGACGTGCTGGCGGTCATCGCCACCGTCATGGGCGTGGCCACCTCGCTGGGGCTGGGGGTGCTGCAAATGAACGGTGGTCTGGAAAAAGTGTTCGGCTGGCCGGACACCTTCTGGACCAAGGCCGCCATTCTTGCCGCCATGTTCGTGTGCTACATGGCCTCGTCGTACAGCGGTCTGGATCGCGGCATCAAAATGCTCAGCAACCTGAATATGGGGCTGTGCCTGGGTTTCATGGGCTACATGCTGGTGACCGGCCCGACGGTGCTGATCCTGGACACCTTCGTGCACGGCCTGGGCAATTATCTGGGCAATTTCATCAGCATGTCGCTGACCTCGCCGCCGTTCGAGAAAGGCGACTGGATGAATCGCTACACGGTGTTTTACTGGGCCTGGGTGATCGCCTGGTCGCCGTTCGTGGGCACCTTCGTGGCGCGCATTTCCCGGGGCCGCACCATTCAGGAATACATCCTCGGCGTATTGCTGGTGCCGCCGCTGCTGGCGTGCGCCTGGATCGCCGTGTTCGGCGGCACCGCCCTGGACATGGAACTCAACGGCGGCGCCGGCCTGACCTCGGTGGTGTCGGAAAACGTGCCCAGCGGCCTGTTCGAGATGTACGCGCTGTTGCCCTACAGCGACTGGCTGTCGGGCATCACCATGGTGATTCTGTTCGTGTTCCTGGTCACGTCGGCGGACTCCGCCGCCTACATCGTGTCGCAGATGACCGACCAGGGCTCATTGAATCCGCCGCTCTATAAGCGGCTCACCTGGGGCGTGCTGATCTCCGCCATCTGCATCACCCTGATCGCCGCGAGCGGCCTGCGCGGCCTGCAATCGGCGTCATTGCTCAGTGCCCTGCCGTTCGCGCTGGTGCTGTTTCTGATGATCGGCGTGCTCATCAAGGAACTGCGCGAGGACCGCCGGGAAACCCTGATGGCGCTGTATCACCGCAACGACGGCACGCCGGTGGGCGCCGATCTGTTCGAGGCGGATGAGTTCAGTGAATTGCCGCCGGAGGAGCGGGTGCGGCGACGCCTGACGGTGGTCAACCGCAACTCCCCGGATTGAGCGCTTTCCGCGCTAAGCATCAAGCGCGGCCAGGGCCGCGTCGATCGACCGGTCGCCGGCGAGCAAATCGAATTCGCGCCGTGCCGTGGCCGGTGTATTGAGCGCGGCCAGCAGCACCGCGGCGACGTCATCCCGGGGGATCTCACCGAATTCGTCTATTCGGTCAGCGAGCCGCACCTGACCGCTGGCCTTGTGGTCGGTGAGCTTACCCGGGCGCACAATGGTGTAATTGAGGGAACTGGCGCGCAGGTGGTTGTCGGCTTTTTGCTTGGCGACAAAGTAATGGCGCATGGATTCCGGGCCACTATCCGGGTCGTCCGCGCGCATGGAGCTGACGATCACGAACCGGCCAACGCCGGTCTCAATCGCCTGGTCGATCAGGTTGATGGCGCCGTTCTGATCCACATCCACGGTCTTTTCCGGGCCGGTGTTCGCGCCGGAACCGGCGCAGAACACCACCGCGTCGCAGCCGCTCAAAGCGTCTCGGCAATCGCCTTCCAGATTCGCCACCACGGTCTCGTCGGCGCCCAATTCCTGAAGTGCCGATTGCTGCGCCGGATCACGCACCATGGCCCGGCTGGTGACCGTATTATCCTTGGCGATCCTCTGAATCAAACAACGTCCGATCTTGCCGTTAGCGCCGGCGATCAGCACTTTCATAACGCTCTCCTTTCGTTATTGCACCGCGGGGCGTGAGCGCCCTTCCCTTTAAAATGAAGAGAGTCGCCGGGTTTTCAACCCCTGATTCAATGCCCTTCGCGCTGCGCCGGCCAACGCTGCGGGACCATCTGGATCTGACCACGCTCATAGCCGTTCTCTTCGGCGAGCCTGATCAGACTCTCAAGCGTGGCGCTATCGATGCTCGGGGTGCGCGCCATGATCCAAAGATAGTCGCGCTTTTGCCGGCCAATCACCGTGGTCTGGTAGTCGTCGTCCACGTACATCACCCGATAATCCGACTTCAATGGCCACACAAAACGCATCCCCCAGACCGCGTTATGGTCTTCGCTGACGTAGCCGGTGGGGTTCATCGTTTCACGCTCGCCGGTGAAGCCGTCTTCGTTGTAGGAGAACGTCACCGCCACCTCGCGGGGACCGACCCGCTGATATTGTTCCAACGCGTTGTGGTTGCCCTTCTCGAATGGCGTCGGGATGTTGGCGATCACGTACCAATCGCCCATGAAGCGGTCCAAATCCAGAGGGTCCACCAGTTGCACCGGCGGGCGCTCCGGGGCGCTCTGGCAGGCGCTGAGCAGGGCCGCGAACAGCGGAATGATCAGAATGCGCATCGGGGAGTCCTCGTCGATTGACCTTGTCGAGACAGCAGTGTCGCGATCAACGGGAGAACGGCGAGTGAAGCCGGGACCGCCCTCAGTCGCCCAGCACCTTGAAGCGCCCCACCAGGCGGAAGCCCTGGTCGTCCACCAGGGTCAGGGTGTGCCAGCCCGGATCGGCGCGCAACGCCCATTCGTGGAAATGCTCGGTGACGCCCAGATAGCGGTCGTCCAGGTGCCAGAACAGGCGCGCGCCGGGGCGCTCATGGACCACCCGGAACACCGCCTGGCCGGGGCGCCCGCCCATTTCCCGGGGTAAATACAGCGCTGCCCCGGCGTGGGGGTAGATCAACGCCATCGGTGGATGCGGATCAAGGGCGCGGGCGCCGGCCACGCAATCCGCCCGCCAGGCCGGCAGCGGCCGGTATTCCGGGTGGCGCAGCCGGTAGAACCAGGCCTGGGCCGGCGGCAGCACGAACCAGTCGCGGCCGTGCATGCGCGCCACCGCTTCGCACCCGCCGTGCACGCGCTGCCCATTGGCGTCCAGTTGTATGCGGCGATGGTGGGGTGTCACCCGCTGGAAATGACTGTGCAGCGGCGCCAGCGCTTCCTTGTCCTGGCAGCGGCCACCGGCCAGATAGCCATCGTCCGCGCACACGCGCACGCTTTTCAGCTGATCCAGGGGCGCCGGCGGCCAGCGCGCCGGGCCCAGCAGGCTGAAGATATCCAGCATCAGCGGCGCGGCGGTGGTGGCGGCGCCCAGGCTGGGCGCCGGCTCGCCGTTGCCGTTGCCGGCCCACACCCCCACCGTGTATTGGCCGTTGCTGCCGATCGCCCAGGCATCACGCAGCCCATAGCTGGTGCCTGTTTTCCAGGCGATCGGCTGGCTGGAACGGTACAGGCGCCACTGCCGGGCGGTGCCCGGCCGGGCCACGTCGCGCAAGGCATCCAGGGTCAGCCAGGCGGCGCCGGCGCTGATCGGAAACGGCTCGGCCACCGCTGGCCAATCGCTGAGCACACCCACCGGCGCCGCCTGGCCATCGCGGGCGGTGGCGAACAGCCGCGCATAGATCGAGGTGAGTTCAAACAGGCTGCCCTCGGCACCGCCCAGCACCAAGGTCAGACCGTAATCGTCGGCGGAACGGAACAGGGTGCTCATGCCCATGGCGGTGAGCTGGTCCTGGAAGCGGCCGACCCCGTAACCGCGCAGCATGCGCACCGCCGGAATGTTCAGGGAACGGGACAACGCCTCGTGGGCGGGCACCGCGCCGCGGTACTCACGATCAAAGTTCTCCGGGCTGTAGCCGCCGTAATTAGTGGGCAGATCCGCCACCAGGGTATCCGGCAGAATCAGGCCAGCGTCGAGCATCAGACCGTACAGCAGCGGTTTGAGCACGCTGCCGGTGGAGCGCGGCCGGCGGGCGATGTCCACCGCCGCGCCGTAGGTGAGCGGGTCGCCGTGGCTGACGTTGCCCAGATAGGCGCGCACTTGCAGATCGCGGTGATCGATCACCACCACCGCCAGGTTGTGCACTCCCTCACGGGCGAGGCGGCGGCCGTGCTGGCCGGCCAGCTCCGCCACCCGGCCTTGCAACGCGGCGTCCAGGGTGGTGCGCAACAGCGGGCTGGCGCCGGGGGCGGCGGCCAGTGAATCCATCAGGCGCGGGGCCAGTTGCGGCACGCCGTGCAGGCGCGGCAGCGGCTCCAGCCGCGCCAGGCGCAGGTCGGCGGCATCGAGGACGCCGCGCTGGCGCAGGGTGGCCAGCAGGGCGTTGCGTTTGGCCAGCAGCCGCGCCCGATCCCGGCCCGGATGAATCAGCGCCGGGCTGTTGGGCAGCACCGCCAGCAACGCCGCCTCGGCCCAGCTCAGCGCGTCCGGGGCCCGTTGAAAATAGCGCCAGGACGCCGCCCGCAGCCCCACGGTATTGCCACCGAACGGCGCCCGGCTGGCGTATTCGGCGAGAATACGTGGTTTGTCCAGGTGCCATTCGAGCCGCACCGCCAGCAACGCCTCGCTGGCTTTCTCCGCCAGGGTGCGCGGCGGATCATCGCGCAGCAGACGCGCCAGTTGCATGGTCACGGTGGAGCCACCGCTGACCACGTGGCCGGCACGGGCATTGGCCAGCGCCGCCCGGCCAATGGCGAGCGGATCGATCCCCGGATGCCAATAAAAGCGCCGATCCTCGAAGGTCAGCAGCGCCTGCCGGTATTTGTCCGGCATCCGCTGCAACGGCGCGAAACGCCACTGCTGGTCGGCGGCGATGCGCGCCGCCAGCGGCCGGCCGTGGCGATCCAGCATCAGCGTGGCGTAATCACCGCCGGTCAGGGCCGCCGGCAGCGGCGTCAGTTGCAGCCAGGCAAGGGCCGCCAGCAGCGTGGCGGCGGCCAGCCCCGCCAGCACCTTCAACCACCGTTTAATCGCCGCTTACCTCCACCCACTTGCCCGCGCTCAGAGCGCGCACCGCGCCGTCGTACATCGCTTCCACCTGCCAGCCGGGCAGGTAGAAGCGCCCGGCGAACGAGGCATTCAGGCTGACCGTATATTGGCGGCTCTCGCCGGCGGCCAGCGAAAAGTAGCTCAGCACCCGGTCGTCACGGACATCCCGGTAATCCAGGGGCGCCGCCTGTTGGTCGCCGGCCAGACGGCTCTCGCCGATCTGCCAGCCGGACGGCATCACCTGGGTCAGGGCGAGGTTTTCCAGGGCATGGCCGCTGCGGTTGGTGACCGTGACCGTGGCGGAGAAATCCGTGCCCAGGGGCAGGCGCGCCGGGTCCAGGGTTTTGCCGTCCAGCGATTGGAAGCGCACGTTCAGGCCGAGGCCCTGGCTGGTCGCCTGTTCATGGCCCGGCGCGGGGGTGCCCACCGTGGTCACGGTGCCGAACAGGCGCCGCTCACTGTCGTTACGAATTTCGATGTCGCTACCCTGCTCCGCCAGCTCCAGCGCCTGCCTGAACAGCGGCGCCTGGCTGGTGATGCTCTGCCAATCACCCTGGCCCTGACGCCAGGCGAACGAGTAGCCCTGCTCGCCGTCTTGTCCACCGGCGAAGCGCGCCATCGCCATCAGCGCCCAGGCGGTGCTTTGCGTGGAATACCACTGCCGCGAGGCGAGTTGCCCGGCCACCGCCCGGGCGGTGCGCCAGGCGCCTTCACTGTCGCCGCGCGCGTCGCGCACGCGCAGCTCAATGGCCTGATCGCGCAGGGTGGAGCCGTAGGTGGGGCCAGGGCGGGCGTAGGCGACCGGATCGCCGGCCCCCTGGATCAGCGTGCCGGCCACGTCCACCAGGCCCATCTGCTGGTAGGCGGCGGCCAGCAGCCAACGGCTGGCGTAATAGCCGGCGGCGCCGTGACGGCTGTCCTTGAGCCCGGCATCAAGCGCCTCGCGCAGGCGGTTCATGGCGCCCACTTCCGGCTCACCGGCGAGCGCCAGGGTGTACAGACGATAGGCCTGGGCCGACCATTCCCACGGATACTGCCCGGGGCTCTGGCCAACGCGGCGCTGATACTCCAGCCACGGCGCGATCAGATCGTCGGGCACCGCGTACCCCAGGCGGCGTGCCTCAAGCAGAAAATGACCGGCGTAGGAACCGCCCCAATCGCTGGCCTGGCCGCTGCCGGGCCAATAACTGAAGGCGCCGTCGCTGAGCTGAAAGCGCCGCAGGCGCTGAATGCCGGCGTCCACGTTGCGCTGAACCTGCTCTTGTTGCCCCGGGTCCAGCGCCACCAGGCGATTGAGATACAACTGCGGGAACACCGACGAGACCGTCTGCTCGATGCAGCCGTGCGGGTACGCCATCAGATAATCCAGGCGCCGCTCCAGCCCCATCGCCGGCAGGCTGCTGACCGTCAGCCAGGTGCGGTTGGTGCCGGCGATGCCGTGCGGCACCGCCTTGAGCGTGGCGCTGGCGCCCGCCTCCAGCAGTTTTGCCGTCTCTCGAGTGGTCGGCGGGTTGGGCGCGCGCACCGGAATGTTGACGGTTTCGCTGGCGTGGTGGTCGCCGGCGGCGGCGCTCACCGTCACCGCCGCGCTGCCCACGCCGTCGCCGGTGCTCAGCCCGAGCCGGGCGATGTCGTCCCCGGGCTCGCTGAAGGTGAGCGTGGCCTCGCCGTCGGTGACGCTCACCGGCGCCTGCGCCTGCGCCGTCAAAGTGACCGTGTTGATCTCCGGCGTGGTGGCGAACACCGTCACCGGCAGATCCAGCCGCTCACCGGGGCCCAGCACCCGGGGCAGGGTCGCCAGCAGGGTGAGCGGCTGGGTCACGGTGACGTCTTGGTCGGCGTGGCCGTAGGCGCGGCCGTCGCCGGCCACCACCATCACGCGCACCTGGCCCATGTAGGCGGGCAACTCGATCTGGTGCTGCCGGGTTTCGCCCTTGGCGAGCTGGAACGGCCCCAGAAAACGCACCACCGGCGGGAAGCGCCGCCGCTGCTTCTCTTTGCCATCCTGGAGCGCGTCGGAGCCGCCCAGTGCCAGCAGCTGATCCAACTGGCCGCCGTAGGCGCCCACCACCTGATCGAACAGATCCCAGGTCAACACGCCCAGCGCCTCGCGCTGGTAAAAGGCGTCGTGGGGACGCGGGGTGGCGAAGTTGGTGATCCCCAGCAGGCCCTCGTCGACCACCGCCAGGGTATAGGTCATCGGCCGCCCCTGTTTCTCGGCCACGCTCACCGCCAGGGTGCTTTGCGGGCGGACCTCGGCGGGTGCCTTCAGGGTTGGCGTCAGGCGCGTGGCCGGGTCGTCCACCATCAGCGGGGCGATACCGTAAAGGCGGATCGGCCGGTCGTTATCGCGGCCACTGTGCGGTTGCAGCAGCGTCACGTGCACGTACACGTTCGGCGCCATGTCGGCACTGACCGGCACCTCCAGGGTCAGCGTTTCGCGCTCACCGGGCACTTTGACCCAATAGTGCTTGAGCATGCGCGCGCCGTTTTCCAGGCTCACCAGCAGCCGCCCGGCGCCGCTCACCGGCACTTGCACGCGGGCGGTTTCGCCGACCTGGTACTGGTCTTTATCGGTGGACAGCGCCAGCCGGGTAGCGGCGTCGCCACCGGCGCCTCGATCTCCGCTCCAGCCCAGATAGACCGCCTGGGCGCTGCAATGGTCGCCATCGGCTTCACAGACCCGCAGCAGGTGCCGGCCCCATTCATAATCCTGCCCTTTCAACGTCCACTCGGCACGGCCCTGAGCATCGCTGGTGAGGCGGGTTTCGCTGAGCTTTTCGGTGTGCGGGTCGCTGATGAAACTGGTCAGATTGTCGCTGCCTTGGTCCCACCACCAGCGCCAGTCAATGCGGTACACGCTCAACGTCAACGCTCGCCCGGCTTCCGGCTTGCCGTCGCCGTTGAGGGTCAGAAAGCCGATTTCGTGGTCTTTGTCGCGGCCCAGGGAATCGCCCCAGCCGCTGCCCTTGGGCACGCGCAGGCCCACCCAGTGCTGGTAGGGCGCCACCGCCAGGCTGCGAATCTGGGTGCTGTAATCGCCGCTGTTTTCAAACACCCGGGTGGTGACAAAGGCGCTGACCATGCCCGGCGGTGTAATGTCCGGCACCGTTAATGGGAAACGGGCGTCACCGGCGTTGTCCAGCGTGCCCTCGAAGGCGGTGAACGGCTCCGCCTGCAAGGCCCGGGTGGGATCGTCGAAGACAAAACCATCGTACCCCTGGAAACGGGTGGCGCGAGTCACCAGCCGTGCTTTCACGTCCGTCTTGAGGCCGCCGGCGCGGGCGCCATTGAGCCATTGCGCGTGCAGTGTGACCGGGTTGTCGCCGCTGTTCAGGGTGTCGGCGGTCTGCAAATCGATCTTCAGATGATTGGGTTTGATCGCCTCCACCCGCAGGCTGGTGTCGAAATAACGCTCGCCGATGCGCGCCACCGCCCGCCAATTGCCGGTGGGGGCGTCTTCCGAGGTCTTCAGAGTAAAGGCGTAAAACTGGCCCACCGGTTTGTCATTGCTGTAGCTGGCCACCTTGTTGCCACGGGGGTCGAACCAATCCAGGGTCAGCGGGTGGTCATCGGGAATGCGGTTGCGCGGATCGCCCAACACGAACGTCAGATGGATATCGTCGCCCGGGCGCCAGACGTCACGCTCGCCGTAGAAAAACCCCTTAAGACCTTCGCGAACCCGTTCACCGCCGGTGTTGAACTGGTTGGTGGGCAACGCCAGATTGCGCGCCAGTTTCAGATAGCCACGGTCATCGCCTTGGCGAGCGACCAGGTAGAACGGTGTGCCGGAAAGCGCCAGGGTGGTTTCGCCGCTGCTGTTGGTGACGCCATCGCCGATGCGCTGGTGCTGAAAATTGTAGACCGCCACTTTGACGTCGGCGGCGGCGCGGTTGCTGTCCAGTTCGGTGGCGATCACGGTGAGATGGTCGTTTTCGCCGCGCTTGGCGATCAAGCCCAGGTTCGAGGCGAGAAAAGCGCGGCTGGATTCGACCCGGTCGTTGTAGGCGTAATAGGCGTCCGCGCAGGGGTCGTCACGGTCGCGCCAGCTCAGGTAACCGGCGTCGCGGTAGTAGCTGGCCAGGCGATCGGCGCCCTGCTCTTCCTGGCCCGGGCCTTCGTAATCGTCCGGCAGTTCGGCGCGATAGGCCGGCGCGTCGCCGGGGCACTGATAGTTGATGGCGCTGGCGTCCACCTTCAGGGTCAGCAACACCAGCCCGTTCGGGTGGCGCGCCATCAGTTCGCTCAGGTCGAGCCGGTAGCGGTGCCAATCGCCGTCGCCATCGGGCGGCAGGGTCAGGGTTTTCTGCCACAGATAACGGCCACTGGAGGTATCCGGATAGTCACCGGCCAGCGAGTGGTTTTGCAGATAGCGGGTGATGTTGTTCTCGAAAATCTCGAACGCCTGCACCTGCACCGCCCGCGTGGCCACCGCCTCGAACGGCACACTCAGCGTCTTGCCGTTGGGCAGGATCGAGCCCTCGCCAACGAAGCGCACGCCCGGTTTGGCCAGGCTCAGGGTAAACGCGCGCTGATAGGGGGTTTCCAGGCGAGCCCGCGAAGCGCTGCGCAACCCGGCGGCGATCTTCAACGTGAGCGCGTCATCGCCGTCGGCATGGTCATCGCCGGTCGGAGCCGGCGGATAAACCAGCAGCCGGCTGCCATCAATGCGTACGCGCGCATCGGCGCCGTTCACGGTGACCAGCCCGGCGGTGTTCTGATCACCCATCAGCGCTTCGGAAAACTGCACCTGCAAATGCGGCTGCGGGTACCCCACCGTGCGCACCGTGGTGACCGCGAATTGCCCGGCCGCCGGCACCGGGTATTGATGTTCGCCCTGCTCCGCCACGCCCAACGGCTCGCCGTTCCAGCGCAGCCGCACCGGCGGAGCCTGATCAGAGCGCTCGATACCGGTGACGGTGAAATCGTGGCTCAGGCCGGCGGCGTCGTGGCGCCATTCAATATTCAAGGCGCGCTCGCCCTGGCCGGCACTCAGGGTTTTTTCCAGCGGCCCGGCGTCGGCCCGGTCGCGGCTCTCCAGGCGCCCGCGCAGAACCATGGTGTCATCATCGGCAGGGGCCAGCGCGTCCACTCTCACCGCCAGTTGCTGCTTGATCACCGCAACGCGGCTTTGCAACGGCGGCAGACTGTCATCAATACCGGAAAAGGCCTGTGGATAAAGGGTCAGCTGAATCGCGCGCGCCGCCGGCAACGGCTCACGGGGCCGGATTTCCAAGACCTCGGGCGCGGTGAACACAGCCTCGAACGGCGGCGCCGGGGTCAGCCGCGCCACCCCTTTGGCGGGTTTGCCCACCGCGCTCTGATCCACCACCGGATGATTAAAGCGCACCACCAGGGGCGCGCGGGCGCTCACCTCGCCGCGCGGGTAGCTCTCGAGATGCTCCAGCCAGCGATCATCAACACGGGTCACTGGCTCCGTCGGCGGCGGCTGCGCCGCCTGGGTCTCACTGGCGGGCGGTTCGGGAGCCGGATCGCAGCCGCTCAGCAGCAATGTCAGCAGGGCCAGGCCGAGAACGAAGCTTCGCATTCCTTTGGTCGCCTTATCGTTGTGGAGGGGAAGCACAAAGGCAAAAAGGTAGCACAATTGGCCCACGGGGTTATCGGATGCCGCTTGCAAAAATCGCCTGACGGCAACCCACGGCGGACAGCGGGCCGCTCTTGCCACTAAGTGTACACATGCTCACTTTTCCTCTTTTATCTGTCCCCTTTTTTGCCGGGCCGGGCGCCGGGTCGGACGCTGGCCCCCCGGTCCACGCGCTCGGATCGTCGGCGAGCCCGGCCGACCCGTGCGCGCCCTCGGCAAGCCGGCCACCAACCGATGATCCGATCGGCCAGGTCTTGTGCCGCGTGGCTTTGCGACTGATCAGTCAGAGAACCCCACCCCTCTTTCGGAGTGCGTCAGCGCCTGCCTAACCAAAGAAAAAAAGCGTTGATCGGGCATTCCGAAAACACCAGAGCGACCTCCCGAGCATCGTCAAAGGACCGCGCTGCGGGGGTTCGTGCCCAACAATTGACCACCGGGCCCCGCTGTGCACGTCTGTACAGCGAATGTTTTTGAACCCGGTCACAGAGATACTTCTTGTGTCGACGAGGTCCCATCCGTCGGCTCCGGAGTTTTACTCCGTGATAGCTCTCCCGAGCCAAACGATTCATCGGCGTCCTCTGGGCGCCGTTTTTTTTGATGTCGGGTTTTAACCCGAACGCAAGAGCGCAGCGCAGTTTCTGACAAGCGACAGCCGAACAGCAAAGCGCCCAACCCTTCCGATTTCAGCCGGAGTTTTTTGGCTTGCGGCTTGCGGCTTGTCGCCATCCCGCGTCAAAGCAACCGACTGTCCTTACCAAACTGATTGCGCAAGAACTCCATCTGATCACCACGAATGCGATGGCTGTTAATCAGCGCCAGATACTCGGCCATGTTCGGCACATAGGGCAGCGCCATCAGGTCCATGTTGATCTCTTCCAGCAGGCGATTGCCCTTGTGCTGGTTACAGCGCCGGCAGGCGGCGACCACGTTCAGCCAGTGGTCCTTGCCGCCGCGTGAGGTGGGGCGAATGTGATCGCGGGTAAGCCTGGATTCGGGAAACGGTTTGCCGCAATACAGGCACAGGTGCTGATCGCGGCGGAACAGCGCGCGGTTGGTCAGCGGTGCAAGGGTACGGCGGCGCGGGCTGGCCAGGCCCTCACAGGCGATGATCGAATGCAACTGCAAGCGGGAGCGATCACCGGTAAAGCGGCTGATGCCACCCTGCAGGCGATAGATCACATCGCCCAGGGTCCAGGTGACCAGACCACGCGCGTAGAGCACCGCGGCGGCTTGCCAATCCAGCCATTCCACCGGTGTTCCGGCTTTATCCAATCGCAGAATGCGTTCGCTCATCGGCAACCTCGCGGTTTCCAATCTCCAACCCCGCCGTGACGGGGACATGACCTGTGCGTGACGATTCCGCGATGGGCGACATAAGGCGCGGCGGAGGTGTGCGCGCGGCGCGGGCCCTGATCTGTGATTAAACGACCGCGATCGGCTAATCACAAAACAGGCGGAAGGCGCGGCGCCCTCCGGATTTGAGCTGCTCAAATCATATACAGCGCGGGCTTCGCTTCGCAACCATTGGCCTTTTATCGGTCGGCCGTGGCACCGAAGGCCGGCAACCGGTAGCAAGCTTCGGCCAACACGCCGGTCAGGATTCGCGAATCACGTACACGCGGGCGGTAAATTCATCGCCCGCCTTGCTTTGTTCCTCGCGCGCCGGCCACGATGAGGTGTCGCCGAGAGCCGGCGCGGCGGCCCCCAGGGTCAATAACAGCGCGGTGATACGGATTATATACTGGGCCCGGCCAAGGCCACGGAGTGAGCATTGCACGGCTATTGCCCTCTTTGCCCCGTGAGCCCGGATCTCTCGAATAAATCTGACAAAGGCGTGCGCCATGCAGTTTGATTATGTGATCGTCGGCGCCGGCTCCGCCGGCTGCGTGCTGGCCAACCGGCTGACGGAAAACCCCAATACCCGGGTTTGTCTGATCGAAGCCGGGCCACCGGACAACAGTCTGTTCATCCGCGTGCCCGCCGGCATCATTCTTCTGATGCGTTCGAACTCGCGCAACTGGCGTTACTACACGGTACCGCAGAAGGCGCTCAACAATCGCCAGATCTATATCCCACGGGGCAAGACCCTGGGCGGCTCCTCGGCGGTGAACGCCATGTGTTACACGCGCGGCCACCCTTGGGATTACGACCACTGGGCGGAGCTGGGCAACGACGGCTGGGGCTACCAGGACGTGTTGCCGATCTTCAAGCGCTCGGAGCACTACGAGCCCGGCGAAAACGCCTTTCATGGCACCCACGGCCGCCTCAACGTGGCGGAGCTCCGGTTCCGTCATCCGGTCAGCGAGGGCTTCGTGCGCGCCGGGGTGCAGGCCGGCTATCCGGGCACCGACGATTTCAATAACGATGTGCAGGAGGGGGTCGGCCTGTACAAGGTGAACCAGAAAGACGGCGAGCGCTGCGGCGTGGCACGCGCCTATCTGCACCCGGCTCTGGAACGCCCCAATCTGACCATCATGACCGACACCCTGGCGCACCGGATACGCTTCCAAGGCAAGCGGGCCACCGGCGTGGAAGTGGAACACAAGGGCGAGCGACAAACCCTGGAAGCCGGTGAAGTACTGCTGTGTGGCGGCAGCATCAACTCGCCGCAGTTGCTCAAGCTGTCCGGGGTCGGCGCCGGCGCCGAGCTGGCCGGGCACGGCATCGATCAGGTCCACGAATTGCCCGGCGTGGGGGAAAACCTTCAGGATCATCCGGACGTGCTGGTGGTGCACCGCAACCTGAAGAAAGACACCCTGACCCTGTCGCCGTGGGAATTGCCCACCAACGGGCTGAAAGGCGTGTGGGATTTCTTCTACCGCCGCAACGGCCAGCTCACCTCCAACGTGGCGGAGGCCGGTGGCTTTATTAAATCCCGGCCGGAGGAGCCGATCCCGGATCTGCAGCTGCATCTGACCGCCGCCAAACTCGACAACCACGGGCTCAACTGGACCTTCAGCATTGGTCACGGTTATTCCGGGCATGTCTGCATTCTGCGGCCGAAAAGCCGGGGCAGCATCACCCTGCGCGACGCCAATCCGCGCTCGCCGGCTTTGATCGACCCCCGTTTCCTGGAGCATCCGGACGACATGGAAGGCATGGTGCGTGGCGTCAAGGCAATGCGCGGCATCATGGCCCAGGAAGCCCTGGCGCCCTGGCGCGGCACGGAGATCTTTCCCGGCGAACAGGTGCAAAGCGACGAGCAGATTCGCGGCTTTTTGCGCGAAAAATGCGACAACATCTACCACCCGGTGGGCACCTGCAAGATGGGCAACGATGACCAGGCGGTGGTGGACGCGGATCTGAAAGTGCATGGCCTGGAAGGGCTGCGCGTGGTGGACGCCTCGATCATGCCGACGCTGATCGGCGGCAACACCAACGCGCCCACGGTCATGATCGCGGAAAAAGCGGCGGACAAGATCCTCGGCCTGGCGCCATAACGCAACGCCCAACAGGACCCGGCCCGCATCAGGATCGCGGCGTCATGCCACTGTAACCTGCCCCTCCCACACTATCGCCCTGCAAAGGGGAGCGCAGTTGGGGAGGGGCAGGCATGAGCGGCGCGACATCACCACGTGCGCGATTGGTGGAACTGCTTTGGCAACTCAAGCAGAACTACGACCAGGCCGGTGGCGGCACACTCCGGTTTATTCATTTCAATACGCTGCTCAACGACTCCGAGTATCGCTCGGAGATCATCGAGCAGGCACTGGCCAGCGAACACGTTCATATTCGCGAGCTGGGCAAGCAATTAAAACAGGTCAATCAGCACGGCCGTTTGCTGCATAAAAGTCGCGACACCGGAGCCGCCGATCCGGCCCGTCCCACCGCCACACCGGACACACCCGCATCAGCCCGGCGGCGGTGGCCCTGGCTACTGGCGGCGGGTCTGGTGGTGGTGGCGGTGATCGGTGTGCGCTTCTCCGCGCCGTTGAATGGTTTGCTGGCCGGCCGGCAACTGGTCACCGGGCCACTCACCGGCGCGCACCATTGGGGAGCGGATCGCACCTGGGTTTTGGACGGCATCGTCTACGTTCAGGCATCGGGCACGCTGACCATCGAGCCCGGCACGCGCATTGAAGGTCGTCCCGGCTCCGCTCTTGTGATTACCCGGGGCGCCCGCCTGCACGCCGCCGGCACCGCCCAGGCGCCGGTGGTGTTCACCAGCGCCCAGCCGGTGGGCACGCGCGCCGCCGGTGACTGGGGCGGCCTGGTGCTGCTGGGTTCAGCGCCGGTGAATGTGGAAAACGCCCAGATCGAGGGCGTCGCGGACAACGACCCGAACGGGGCTTTCGGAGGCAACGACGCCAATGGAAGCTGCGGTGTGCTGGAATACGCGCGCATTGAGTTCGCCGGCTTTGAAGTGTACGCCGACAACGAACTCAACGGCCTGACCCTGGGCGCCTGTGGCAGCGGCACCATCGTCCGCCACGTGCAGGTGCACCGCTCCCTGGATGACGGCATCGAATTGTTCGGCGGCAGCGCCGACTTGCGCAATATTCTGATCAGCGGCGCCGGCGACGATTCCCTGGATTGGGACTGGGGCTGGCGAGGCCGGGTGCAGTTCCTGATCGCCCAGCAATACGCCGACAGTGGCGACAACGCCTTCGAAGCGGACAACAACGGCGACCGGCACGGCGCCGAACCGATGTCCGAACCGGTGATGTACAACGTCACCCTGGTCAGCCCACGCAGCCACGCCCGCCATCACCGAGCCATGACACTGCGCGAAGGCACCGGCGGCCATTTCCACAATCTGCTGATACAGGGTTTTTCCGGCGAGGCCATCGACCTGCGCGACCGGGCCACGGTCGCCAACCTGCGCAATGGCCGGTTAACCTTCCAGGGGCTGGCGATCAATGATATTGGCGCGCGTGGCGTCAGCTATTTCGAACCGGAACAGGGCGACGCCGACGATGACGGCGGGCTGGACGAAGCGCTCTTTTTCCAGACCGATGCCGGCGCGCGGTTCGGCGCCGACCCCCTGTTCGGCGGCGACATTACCAGCCAGAGCACCCCGGATTTCGCACCGGGCAACCGCGCCCTGTTTCTCAAACAGGACGCGGTCACGCCACCGCAGGATGAGTTCTGGGACGAGGCGGCGCTCTACCTGGGGGCGATCCGCCCAGGCGCCGCCGAAGACTGGAGCGACGGCTGGACCGCCTTTCCGCTCAACTGAAAGTGGACGTTGGCGGGCCGCCGGCCCGCCGGACACCCGCTCAAGCCGGCTAACGCACCACCACGAAGAACACGCCGCCGTTGCGATTCACGCGCAGCAGCAGGGCATCGTCCTTGTTCTTTACAGCAGCGCGCAGCGCCTCCATGTTGCCCACCGGCTCCCGGTTAACGTTGATGATCACGTCACCGCGCCGCAGGCCGGCGCGCCAGGCAGCGGAATTCTGCGTCACGTTTTCCACCAGCACGCCTTTGTCGGCGTGGTTCAGCTCACCGGGGCGCAGATCCCGCAGTTGCGCGCCATCCAGATGGGTGGACACGGCGGCGCCACCGGCCACGTCGGAACCGGACTCACTGATCACCGCGGTCACATCGCGGCGTTTGCTGTCGCGCAGCACCGACAATTCCACTTTTTCGCCCACCGGCGAAAGGCCGACTTTATTGCGCAGATCCGAGGCGCGGTTGACCGGCATGCCATCCACCGCCACCACCACATCGCCGGCCTTCAGGCCGGCTTCTTCAGCGGCGCTCTTGGGCAGAACATTGGTGATCACCACACCACGCTGCTTTTTCACATTGAAGGCATCCGCCAGTTCCGGGGTCAGATCCTGCACGGTCACGCCAAGCACGCCACGGCGCACCTCGCCGTGCTCGATCAGTTGCTGCATGACATTGGTGGCCATGTCGGTGGGGATGGCAAAGCCAATGCCCACATTGCCGCCGGCGGGGGCAATGATCGCGGTGTTGACGCCGACCAGCTCACCGCGCAGGTTGACCAGCGCGCCGCCGGAGTTGCCGGGGTTAATGGAGGCGTCGGTCTGAATAAAATTCTCGTAGCCTTCGATGCCCAGGCCGGTGCGTCCCAGCGCCGACACGATGCCCGACGTGACGGTCTGGCCAAGGCCGAACGGGTTGCCGATGGCGACCACGTAATCGCCGACTCGCAAACCGGACGAACTGGCGATCTTGATCTCGGTCAGGTCCTCGGCCTTGTCCAGTTTGAGCACGGCGATGTCCACTTCCTTGTCCACGCCAACCAGCTCGGCGGACAGTTCGCGCCCATCGGTCAGGGTGACTTTGATGCTGTCCGCGTTGTCGATCACATGGGCGTTGGTGAGCACGTAGCCATGCTCGGCATCGACGATCACCCCGGAGCCCGCCGCCATGGCGCGGCGGGTGGGTTGCTGTTGCTGGTCGGGCACATTGAAAAAACGGCGGAAGAAGGGATCTTCAAGCAACGGATTGCGGGCGGCGCGAACGGTGGTCTCGGTGGCGATATTGACCACCGCGGGGGAAGTTTTCTGCAACATCGGCGCCAGCGAGGGCATCGGTTCGCCAGTGGCGGTCTGCGACGGCAGCGCCGCTTGGGCCGAGCCCATCATCAGCATCAGCACGCAGGCCCAGACGACAACAACCGGTTGTTTTATAAGCGCATACAAGGGCGGTTCCTCCTGTATCACGAAAACGTGGGGTGCTGCTTCGACCGGGTTCACGGAGCAGGGTTCCGAAATTCAAACCAATGTGGTTTCGAACACCCGCACCCGGTTGAATTCGCCGGACTCGCCCAGATCCGGCCAGGTGGTGGCCGGCCATTCACCGAGCCGCCGGTACCCCGGGGGGCGCAAATCGGCGATGCGCGAGTCCGCCAGCAGCACCGGCTTCGCCGCTGTTCGGAAGCGATCCAGCAACGGCAGGTTGTCGCGATCATAGAGAATGTCGGCGGCGGTGATCAGGTCGCAGCCTGGCAAACAGGCTTCCAGATCATCGCTGAGCCTCACCGCCACGCCATTCAGTGCCGCGTTGGCGGCGCAGGCGGCCAGCGCATCCGCGTCCAGATCGCAGGCGGTTACCGACGCCGCGCCGGCCAGCGCGGCGGCAATCGCCACCACCCCGGAGCCGGGGCCCACGTCCAGCACGTGGCGGCCACGCACACGCCACGGTTCGGCCAGCAAACGGGCCGCCAGCACCTGCCCGGACGCCCAGCACAGAGCCCAATACGGCGGCGCCTCCATCAGCGCATTGGCGACGTCCTGGTCGAGCCGCTCATCGACCAGCTTATCCAGCAGCCACAGGCGCAACTCCGGCACCGCGGGCAACGGCGTCGCCAGCAGTCTGATCTTCGGTAGCAGCCGGTTAAGGCGCGCCTGCAACGCCGCCGGCGGCTGGAGGTCACTCATGCGGCCGCCCCTGATGGCGCAGAATCGCCTGGCTGAGCGCGAAATCGAAGGCCCCCGGGTCGGCGATCTCGCCGTGCTCATTGAGCGCCGGATAGGCGACGCCGAACCGTTCACAGTGGCGTGCCAGGCGCGGGTGGGCCCAGCGGAACAGCACCTGGCGGGAGTCTTTCACCGGCCACGCCGGCCGCTGGTACAGCCCGGCCCGGCGCCGCTGTTCGCAGGCTTCCGAAAGAATAATGGCGGCCGCCACGCTGACGTTGAACGAGGACACCATGCCCATCATCGGGATCATCACGTGCTGGTCCACGCCGCGCGCGGCGGCCTCGGTGACGCCGAACTTCTCGGTGCCCAACAGCAGCGCGGTGGGGCGGGTGAAATCGATCTCCCGATACGGTACCGCCTGATCGCCAAAGTGCGCGGCCAGCACCTGCATGCCCTGGGCTTGCGTTGCCTTGACCGCACACGGGCCGGTGTCGTGGTAATGCAGGTTGCTCCAGCGCTGCGAGCCCATCGAGCTTTCTATTGGGCTCTCAGCTATCGGGCTATCGGCTATCGGACTCTCGGTTATCGGGCTCTCGGCCACCGGGCTTTCCGGCTCCGGGTTCTCCATGGCGCGCCGCGCCGCGGGCCGGGCCCGGTTGTCGGGCAGCACCGCGTGCACGTCGAGCACCCCCACCGCGTCGCAGGTGCGCAGAATGGCGGCGATGTTGTGCGGCTTGTGCACGCCCTCCAGAATCACCGCCAGATCCGGCTGGCGGCGCTCCAGAGTGGCGCGCAGGCGCTGGTAGCGTTGCGGGGTCATCGGGCGGGCTCCTGGGAAACGCGGGCGCGGTGAAGACCGTTTATTCTAGCAGGCTGGCCAGGGCCGGGGCGCGATGGTTATGGCACAATTATCGCCGCCGTCGTCTTCGAGCGCCGGTTTTCATTGAGTGAAGGAGCCGCCATGAGCGCCAACGACAACGCCCAACGCGCCCTGCCCCTGGCCGGCGTGCGCGTGATCGAGCTGGGGCAACTGATCGCCGGCCCGTTCGCCGGTACGCTGCTGGCCTACTTTGGCGCCGACGTGATCAAGATCGAACCGCCCGGTGGCGACCCGATCCGCGGCTGGCGCAAGCTGGATCAAAGTGGCACCTCGTTCTGGTGGCGCAGCATTGGCCGCAACAAGCGCTCGATCACTCTGGATCTGAAAAACCAACGCGGGCGCGCGCTGGCGGCAAAACTGATCGACGGCGCCGACGTGGTGATCGAAAACTTTCGCCCCGGCACCCTGGAGAATTGGGGATTGGGGCCGGAGCGTTTCAAAAACAGCAATCCCGGGCTGGTGTTCACGCGCATCTCCGGCTACGGCCAGGACGGCCCTTACGCGCAAAAGCCGGGTTACGCCTCGGTGTGCGAAGGCATCGGCGGCCTGCGCTACGTCAACGGCGTGCCCGGCGAGCGGCCGGTGCGGCCGAACCTTTCGTTGGGCGACACGGTGGCCGGCCTTCATGCCGCCCTGGGTATCCTGCTGGCGCTGTTCGCGCGCCAGCAAAGCGGCAGCGGCCAGGTGGTGGACGTGGCGCTGTACGAATCGGTCTTCAATCTGCTCGAAGCGGTGATTCCCGAGTTCGACGGCGCCGGCCTGGTGCGTGAGCCCTCCGGCTCCACCGTAACCGGCATTGTGCCCACCAACACCTACCGCTGCGCGGACGGCAAGTTCGTGATCATCGGCGGCAACGGCGATTCCATCTTCAAGCGGCTGATGGAAACCGCCGGCCGCGCCGATCTCGCCACCGACCCACGCCTGGCCAGCAACGCCGGTCGGGTCGAGCACGAACAGGAAGTGGACACAGTGATCGATCGCTGGTGCCAAACCCTGCCCAGCGCGGAGGTGTTGGCGAAACTGGAAGCCAACCGGGTGCCCTGTGGCCCGATCTACAGCGCCGCGGACATGATCGCGGACCCGCATTTCCAGGCCCGCGGCCTGTTTCAACAAGTCGAGATCAACGGCAAGCCGCTGAAGATTCCCGCCCTTGCCCCGCGCTTGGCCGGCACCCCCGGCGGCACCCGCTGGCCCGGCGGCGAAGCCGGCAGCCACACCGAAGCGGTGCTCGCCGAATTGGGGCTCAGCGCGGACGAGGTGCGTGTATTGCGTGATGATGGCGTGGTGGGTTGATGGCGGCATTGGTTTGCGTTCAAGCGTAGGCGGTCGATCTTGGGGGTCTTGGAACGCTTGCCACCCAAACCATCCGGTGCCGGGCAACAGGGGCGTGCCATTCGACCAAAAGACGTCGCTGGCTGGGCGGAACGCCGCCCGGCCTCTCCTACAGGGCGGCGCTGTAGAGGGGTTTGTCTTTTTGTAGGAGCACGCCCCGCGCCGACACAATCAGAAACCGTTACCGCTGGCGCCTTGATTGTTCAACGCCTCCGCTGTTCGCGTTCCCACTGCGGCAAGCTGCTGACGCCAGTGGTCCACCAGCCGCTGCGCAGCGGCTCCACGAACACCGGGTCGACGCCTTCTTGTTCCAACTGGCACGCCCAACTTTCGTAATCGTACTCGACCCGGCGGATCACCACGTTGGCGTGGCCGTCGCGAATCTCCACCACCGCATAATGCACCGCCGGGTCGCCGTCGTGATCCGGTTTGCCGGTGACGCCACAGTTCAAGGCGACGCCGCTTGTCAGCTTGCGCACCCAGGGCAGGCCGGTGTGCGTGCAGGCCAGCCCCTGGCAGCCATACTGCTGCAGCCAATCATCAAGGCGGTGATCGTCGAGCTCGCTTTCGTAGAGGAATTCGTTGATTTGCTCGGGGCTGCCATGGCAGATCAGCCAGCGCTGGCCGGCTACGCTCAACAGGGCGCTCTCCGGTAACCGGGCCAGCCACAGACGCTGCTCGCCGGTCACCGTCCGCATCGCATACTGATGCGCCAGGCACCCCAGCCGTTCGTCTTCCGGGTCGCTGTAACCGCAGCCGCAATGGTCGGAGCCGGCGGCCACTTCCTGTTCGTGATTGCCGGCGATAATCACATCGAAATGTTCGCGAATGCGCGTCAGGGTTTCCTCGCTGTGCCCGCAACAGCCGGTGGCGTCGCCGAGAAACACCAGCGCTTCGCACCCTTGCAGATAGGCATCGGCGATGGCGGCGTCCAAAGCCGCCAGGTTGCCGTAGGCGCCGCCCATGAACGCCAGGGTGTGAACTTTTTCCAGTTGAAAGATCTGCATATCAGGACTCCGTTGTCCGCCCGGCGGCCGGCAGCATCACGCCCACCCGATTGCCCACCAGAAAGCCCAGGGTGCACAGGGCCACGCCGTATACGTTCAGGCCCAACGTGGTGGCGTAGCCGCCCTGACCCAGGGTCATCCAGCCCGGTTGCAACTGCCAGCCAAGAAAATCCTCCAGCAGTTTAATCAGCCCGAGCACCACGCCGGGCCAGAACGCGAAGTGGAAACTGAACGGATTGGCGTTGCGCATGCGCGCCAGAATAAAGATCGGCGCCAGGCCCATGACGGCGGTACCACTGATGGTGGTGGCGGCGATCACCGCCGGGCCAATGCCATCAATGTACAGGCTCAACAACGGCAGATTGCCCAGCAACGCCATGATCAGCATGGCACGCCGGCCGAGCCGCACCTGGCCGGTGTCCGGTGCGTCGAAGCGGGCCGGCCAGTCGCGGGCGGCGAATTTGGCGGTGCTGGAGAACGTGGAGTCCAGGGTGGAGCCGGCGCTGAGCATCATGATCACGTTAAAGATCAGCATCATGCCCAGCCCCAGCGAACGCGCCACCGCCACCATCGCCGACGGCTCCGAGCCCAGCCCGCCGCTGAGCGCGTACAAGCCCACCAGACTGAGCAGCAGGATCACCCCGCCACCGAGCAGGCCGGCGAGCACGAACGCGCGCAGCATGCGGCCGGGATCATTGATAAAGGCCCGGTCGGTGAGCACCGGATCGTGGAACGGATAGCTGAAGATCTGCACCAACGCCAGCGCCAGAAAGGTCAGGCCGCCGGCCTGCATCGCCGGGGTGACCTGCCCGGACGCCACCGTCGGCCAGCCGGACTCACGGAAGCCGGGGATCAGCACCATGCCCACCAGCACCGCCAGCACACCCAGTAGCAACATCTGGAAGCCGTCGGTGAGAATGCTTGAGCGCAGACCGCCGCGCCACGAGTAATACAGTGTCAAAGCGGTGAAACCCAAGGCCGCCGCCCAATACAAACCACTGCCTTCGGTGCCGAAAAACAACGCCGTGACCTTGGTATTGGACCACACCTCATTGAACAGACGGATCACGATCACCACCAGAAACGCCTTGGTGGCGGCGGCCCCATACCGGTGGGTGAGAAATTGCGTCAACGAGGTGTAGCCGCCGGCCGTGCGCAGGCCATAGATCACCACCCCGGCGACGATGAAACTGAGCCAGTAGGCAGCGTAGCCGGCGCCGCCCCAGAAGCCGTAGGCAGCGGACAGATCAATGGCGTTGTTGATGCTTTTCGCCATGATCCAGCTCACCGCGGCGCTCACCGCCAGCAACCAGATGCGCGGCGCCGCGCCATCCGCGGAGCTGGCGTCGAAGAACTGTCGCACCGACACCCGCCGGGGGGATATCCACAACACCACCAGGGCATACACGCCCAACGCCACCACCGACCAGTACAAGGGCAGGTTCTCCTTTGTGTTATTCGTTAACGATAGGATGCGCGAACCGGGCTGGCGTTACAGAAAGCATCGGGACGGCCTAGCCAGCCTAACGAACACCGCGTCATCGTAGCGCCACGATGACGGCCCTTCAGCCATGCCGCCGGCTTAGTTGGGCGTACAAATTATCAATGATGCGCGCCGCCAGGCGCCGCGCGCGGTCGGTCAGCGGCCCCTGGAAGTGGGCGTCCAGGGTGGCCGTGAAGTGCCCCAGCCAGCGCTCGTGATGCAGGCCGGTCAGCGGCTGGCGCTGATGCACCGCCCGGTGCCGGGCCATCATGTGACGCCGATATCCCGGCTCGCCCAGCAGCATCTTTTTCCAATACGCGGCGATCACCGGCAAATGCTGGTCCAGATCGATTCGCGCCACATCAACAAACACCGGCGCCAGCAACGGATCGGCCAGCAGCCGCGCATAGAACAACGCCACCATGCGTTCAATAGCGGCGCCGTTGTCCAGATCCGTGCCCGGCGGCGCGCCGTGGTCCTGTTCGGCAGTGGCGCCGGGATCGAAATGGCCGACCCGGTTCACCAGCGAATGCGGCCGGTAAGCATGTCCTTGAACATGACAAAATCGCCGGCCAGGCTGTACCAGGGGTGCTTGAAGGTGGCCGGCCGGTTGTGTTCAAAGAAGTAATGGCCGACCCAGGCGAACCCGTAACCCACCACCGGCAACAGCAGCAAGCCCCAGGGGTTACCGGTAATCAGCACGCCGGCAAGCACCGCGAACAGGCCCAGAGTGCCGACAAAATGCAGCCGCCGGCAGGTGGGATCGCCATGCTCCTGAAGATAGTAGGGGTAAAACTCCGCGAAGCTCTGGAACTCGGACTGTTTGATGGTATTCATCGCTGTCACCTCCTTTGGTGGCCCTGTCGATGTTCTTGTTATCACCCTGCCAGCCCGCGAACCACCTCTTTCCGCCGTGTCGCGGGGGTCATTCCAAGGCTGTCTGGAAGTTTGCGTGCGCTCCAGGGCCATTGTCCACGTCTGGTGACAATGGACAATGGCGGTTACCGAGACTACCGGACTGCTTGTATGGCCCTGGCTCCCCGGGTGCGGCGCTTGCTCAGCGCCGAGCGCACCCCCATCCCCCGCCACCTCAGCGACATCACCACCCTGGGCGACGAGTGCCCGGCACGGGACGCGGCGCTCAGCGAGCCCGGGGTCGAAGCGATCTGGCGTGCCACCAAGGCCCTGTACCGGGGCGGCATGAGCCCTGGCATCGGCCTGTGCCTGCGCCGCCGTGGCCAGGTGTTCCTGGACCGTGGCCTGGGCTACGCGGACCTCGAAAGCGGGCGCTTGCTGACTCCAAACACGCCGGTGTGCCTGTTCTCCGCGTCAAAATCCATCACCGCCATGCTGGTGCATCACCTGGTCGAGCAGGGCCTGGTCAACCTGGACGACCCGGTCACCCGGTATCTGCCGGCCTACGGCCAACAGGGCAAAGGCGACACCACGCTGCGTCATCTGCTCACCCATCGCGCCGGCATTCCACGCCCGGACCAGCCGGTGGAGCCGGACATTTTGTTTCGTCCACGGGAAATTCTTGATCTGCTGTGCGCGGCGCGGCCCACCGCCTTCGGCGCTCAGGCTTACCACGCCATTACCGCCGGCTTCGTGCTCGGCGCGGTGGTGGAAGCGGTCACCGGAGAATCTCTCAACGCCACCCTGGACCGGGTGATCCGCCAACCCATGGGCATGCGTTATTTCACCTACGGCGGCACCGGCCCGGAGCGCGCCCGGGACGTGGTCACCGGGATGCCGATGAAACTGGTGGATTTGTTTCTTAACCACGCGGTGGGCGGCACCCTGGACGCGGTGGTGCGCGTGACCAACGACGAGCGTTTCCAGAACGCCGTGATCCCCGCTGGCAACCTTTACGCCACCGCCGAGGAAGCCAGCCGTTTCTTTCAGATGTTGTTGAATGGTGGCGTCTGGAATGGCCAGCGTCTGTTTCGCGAGGAGACCGTGGCCCAGGCGCTGCAACCGGCGTCCCGGCGGCCACGCTTTGACCGCACCCTGATGTTGCCGCTGAATTTCTCCGCCGGGTTCATGCTCGGCAACCGCGGCATCAGCCTGTTCGGCCCGGCGGCGCCCCGGGCGTTTGGCCATCTGGGTTTCATCAGCATCTACTGCTGGGCGGACCCGCAGCGCAAACTCAGCGGCGCCCTGCTGACCACCGGCAAGGGCCTGATCGGCCCCCATCTGCCAGCGCTGCTCAGTTTGCAACACACCATCAACCGGGTGACCCGGCGCTGATGGGCGCGCGCCGCACACAACGAAGCCCGGGCAGCAGGCGCCGGGCTTGGTTGTGATCCGCCGTATTGCGCGGGGTTTCAGGCGCCGCTGAGGCCCTGTTGCTTAAGCAGCTTGCGCTCGGCGGAGAGCCCCTTGTAAAGGCTCACGCACATCACCAGCAGCACGATGGTGAACGGCAAACCGGTGGTCACGGCGCCGGCCTGCAGCGCGCTCAATGCTTGCTTGCCACCGCCGTACAGCAGGGCGCCGGCGATCAGACCTTCCATCACCGCCCAAAACACCCGCTGGGGCACCGGCGCGTCGAGCTTGCCACCGGCGGTGATCGAATCAATCACCAACGAGCCGGAATCCGAAGAGGTCACGAAGAACACCAACACCAGAATAATCGCCAGCAACGACGTGATTGCCGTCAGAGGCAGCTCGGCGAGCATCTGGAACAGGGCCAGGGATTCATCGGTGATGCCGCCGGCCAGTTCGCCCACGCCATTGGCCACCTGATCCAGGCCAGTGCCGCCAAAGGTGGCCATCCAGATAATGGTGATCACGGTGGGCACCAAGAGCACCGCGGTGAGAAATTCACGCACCGTCCGCCCCCGGGACACCCGGGCGATGAACATGCCGACAAACGGCGACCAGGAAATCCACCAGGCCCAGTAGAACACCGTCCAGCCGTGCAGGAAGTCAGTGTCTTCGCGGCCGAACCAGTTGCTCAAGGGCAGGATGTTGGCGGCATAATCCGCCGCCGTTTGTCCCATGCTGGTGAAAATCAGCAGGGTCGGCCCGGTGACCATCACGAACAGCAGCAGCAATACCGCCAGCCCCATGTTCAGGTTGCTGAGCAGTTTCACGCCGCCGTCCAGCCCGCGCACCACCGACATGGTGGCTACCGCCGTGACGCCCACGACGATGGCGATCTGCACGTTCAGTTCATTAGGCGTGCCAAACAAGAAGTGCAACCCCCCGGCGGCCTGGCGGGCGCCCAGACCCAACGATGTGGCCAGGCCAAAGATGGTCGCCAGCACCGCCAGGGTGTCGATCAGGTGCCCGGCCCAGCCCCAGCAACGCTCTCCGAGAATCGGGTAAAACGCGGAGCGCATGGTCAGCGGCATGTCCTTGTTGTAGGCGAAGAACGCCAGCGACAGTGCCACCACGCCATAGATCGCCCAAGGGTGAAGCCCCCAGTGGTACATCACCGCGCCCAGCGCCAGATCCTTGGCTTCGGGGGTGTTGGCGGCCACGTTCAGCGGTGAGCCGGCCCAGTCGGTGAAGTAGCCCACCGGTTCGGCCACGCTCCAGAACATCAGGCCGATGCCCATGCCGGCGGCGAACAGCATCGCGAACCACGACAGGGTGGAAAATTCCGGTTTGGCGTCGGCGCCGCCCAGCCGGATCTTACCCACCGGCAACACGATCAGCGCCAGACAAAACAGTACGAAAATATTGGCGCTGACCATGAACAGCCAGTCAAAATATTCAATCGCCCAATCCTTGGCGCCGTTCAGCGATTGCTGCGCGATGTCGGGAAAAATCAAGGTGCCAACCACGAACGCCACGATCAACAGCGCACTGATAAAGAACACCGGGTTGTGCAGATCCATACCCATAATGGTGACGTTGTCCTGCCCCACCTCGTAGTCGGTTTCGTATTCCACACTCATTGGGTAACCCTCATTGGATGCCCCTTATTGCAGGGCCCCATAGTCCGTTCCGCGCCGGCCCTCGCGGGCCGCGCCTGATTGGTTCGGTGGATACGGATCATTGCCATGGAACGCGCAACAAGGATGCGTATCCAGGCCGAACCCGGCCGGCGTCAGCGCCGGTCCTGTGATGGCGCCGGGGTTTGACCGGCGCGAAGAGAAGCAGGCCCGGCGAGCGCCGGGGCGGTCGGGCCCGCTGCCGGGCCCGCCCTCTGCTTATTCAGAAGTAGAAATCAAAGGCAACGTAAGCGGCTTTGAAATCGGAGTCGTAGACATCGCCGCTGGTGTCGATGTCGCCGTTGGACCAGAGGTATTCGAAGTAGATCCAGCCCGGGCCGTAGTTGTAGCGCACGCCCGGAGCGTAGTACTGGGCGTCGTCGGAATCGTTACCGCTGGTGTCGGTCATCGCCACGCCGGCGTCGATGTAATAGAACCAGCTGTTGTGGCGGTAGCCCAGCTCGCCCACATGGCGCTGGGTTTTCACCACCTCATCGACCGGCGCGGAGGCACTGGCGAGGAACGCGTCCATACCGCTGAAGTCACGGCGCGCATTGATGTAGCGGTACTTGGCCACGAACGGCCCGCTCTCGAACACATAGTGCAGGTCGTAGGCGTAATGGGTGCCGCTGTCGTCGCGGTCGGCGGGGTTGGCCTCGGCCAGATCCTGCATGCGGCCGTACTGATAGGAAGCGCCCACCGTGTGGCCTTCCATATAGGTCCAATCCAGGTTGACCACCCCGGTCTTGATCTTGCGGTAGGTGCTGCTGGAGCCCCAGTGGCCGTTGTCGTCCAAGGTGTCGGTGCTGTCCTCGCCCCAGTCGTCCTGGTGGTAATAGGCCACGTCATAATGAATATCACCGGCATCAGCGCTGTACTTCAAGCCGACGTCCATCTGGTCGCCGTAGCCACCCTGAACGCCATCGCCGGGCCAGAAGTTGACCGTCTTCCAACCAAACGGCACCTGGCTTTTACCCACTTTCAAGCTGCTGTTGTCGGTGACGTCGTAGCCGATCCAGGCCTTGTGCACCGCGAACGAGTCGCCGCTATTGTTGGTGCTGGGGTTGGTGAATGAACCCGTGCCGATGCGGGTTTCCGCGCTGAAATGCCAGGGGCCGTGGCTGCCGTCATCATCGGCGTACAGAATAAACGCCGGGTCAGCGAAGCTACCGCCGGTGTGATTATCCAGATCTTCGTTCAAACCGGGCGCGTCGAAGTCGGAATCGGTGATGTTCTGGTACACCCACCAGACACCGGCACTCAACTCGGCACCGGCGTGCGCACTAAGCGGCGAACATAAAGCGGCAACGGCGACAAAGCCCGCGCAAGGTGTCGCCAGAATTCGGGTTCTCATCCTTTTCTCCCCAGTCGTTCGTTCGACGAAAGCGTAAAGAATGAGCCAATAAAGTCAAATCACCGGATGCCGGTATCGCGCTGGTAAAAGACGCGAAATTGATGGTAACCACGGCATTTTCTCTGTGCCTTTCACCTTTTTTTGACGCGCGAATGATTCGTTTTCGCCGCTATGGCATGGCGCTTACGCACACACCTTCAGCGACGGTGACAACGATAAAAAAGGCGCTATCCAGAATATTCGCGGTTCGCGACGGTTTTCCGAAACGCTTCGCAGCGCATTGCCACGCAACGAAGCCAGGGGCGGGAAGCCGCCGACTTGACAAAGTGTCGATGGCACACAAATCAACCTGAAAATTTTGCAAAAGAGTTGAACTAAATGGCAGCGGGCTGATTTGTCACCGCGGAATCGCGGGGCGGGAATTGACTCAATGCCGATCCACTTCCCATCGCCGCTGACGCCCTGTTGGGCGTCCTACTTTCTT
>NZ_NMQZ01000069.1 GCF_002864685.1 Alloalcanivorax mobilis | reverse complement strand
AGTCGGTGTTGCCGGCCAGGTCGGTGTTGGCCACCAGCTCCGCGGAGGAGCGCAGGGTCACCAGGATCGAGGCGCCAAAGTCCAGGCCCCGGAAGATCTTGGTGCCGACGCCCACGTTCAGAAACAGCGGCTGGCGGCCACCGCGAAAGTACTGGCCGTAGGGCGCGGTGCGCGAGCTGAAGGCGAGCATTTCTTTGCCGTACTTTTCGGTGCCGAGCATGATCCCCAGGGCGATCGGCTGGCCGAACTCGGTGATGTCGCTGAGGTCGGTTTTCAGGCCCAGCAGGCTCTGCTGGGAATCGGTATCTTGCACATCGTAGCTGCCGAAGTTCTGGCTGTCGGCCTGCAGGTCGCTTTCAACATGCATCAGACCGGCGGTCAGTTCACCGCGCAGGTCGTGGGTCAGGTAGGCAGGGTTGTAATAGACGCTGGAGACCTGGGTGTTGAACATCGACAGCGCCTGGGCGGAGGCGATGTCGCTGGGCAGCAGGCCGTAGGTGGTACCAAGGTTACCCATGCTCGCCAAAGAGATGGCAGGAGCCAGGAGCAACGCGCTGGAGCACAGTCCAGTCTTTAAGATGGAAAGCGGTCGCATGCGGATTTTCCCTCCGATTTCATTGTTGTGATGTTGTTCTTAAATAAACAGTCGTTATTCGTTTTATGGCCCGAACTGTCCATGAACGGGTGGACACCCTTGGGTAGGTGCAATGGCTGAGCGTATAAGGCGCGCGATAACGTCGAATACGTGAAAACGTGAAAAGCAACCTTTCAAAAAATGAAAACATGGAGTATCTATCTGTTTTATAAGGATTTTATTGATTTTTTAACGGGTATTTTTGGGCCAGTTCACGATGAAAAAAAGCGTAAAAAAAGGGACGCTATCTAGCCTTGGGATACAAAAATATAAACATCATAACCCTTAACGTTTACCTTTTTTTGTGCACTAATTCCGCTTCAAATGGGGGCAAAACAGGGCTGGAAAGGCGTCTCCAAGGGGGGTAATGTTTACAAGTGTTACGGTTGGGAACAGAGCGGTTGGCCGCCCTCTTCCGGGCAGTACCCAGCCTACTTGTATGGAAAAAGAAGCGGCTTCGCCCATGGCCAGGGAGAGGCGCTGAAAAGCCCGGCTCGCGGGCTCCGAGAGCGTCATTGCCCTGCTCTCTCGAAGCACGCGTGTCACGGTATTCAAAAAGTTGTTTTGTGCTATGCTCTGGGGGTTTGCGGATTTGCGTGCCGGTCTTTCAACAGTGCCCGGCCCACGCTCCGGCGGCATCGGAACACGGGTCCAGCGCCCGGGTAAATCAGCGAACGACTCTGTCCATGGAGTGGGTACAGACACCTTGGGGTAGGCGCGGAAATATCAGGCGCAAGCAGGCGCTTGTTTGTGGAAACGCCTGAATAACAAAAAAGGTGCAAAAAAAGGATTCGAACAATGAAACGGATAGCCGAATTCACCGTGTTCGTCGCCGTGGTCAAGGCGGGGTCGCTTTCCGAAGCGTCCAGGGAACTGAATCTTTCCATTGCCTCCATCAGCAAGTATGTCACCCGTATCGAAGAGCAGCTTGGCGTGCGCCTGCTGCTGCGCAACTCGCGGGGCATGAGACTTACCGAGGAAGGCGCCGATCTCTATGAAAAGCTGGATAAGCTGCTCGCCGAGCTGAACACCGCGGTGCAGTCGGTGAGTTCCAGCCGCGAAACGCCGCAAGGCACCCTCAAGATCACCTCCACCATCGCGCTGGGACGCAACCGCGTGGCGCCACTGGTGTCGGAGTTCGCCGCCAGCCACCGGGAGCTGTCGGTTCAGCTGTTTCTCGGCGACCGAGCGGTGGATCTGATTGGCGAGGACATCGACGTGGCCATCGCCATTGGCGAACCTCAGGACCCGACCCTGGTGGCCAAGCGCATCATGAGCAACCCCTGCTGCATCTGTGCGTCACCGAAATATCTGAAGCGCAAGCGCATGCCCAAACACCCGATGGATCTCAAGGCGCACGAGTGCCTGATTCTGGATTGCTTCGGCTCGTTCAAGGACAACTGGGTGCTGACGGACGAACGCGGCGGCCACCACAGCGTCAAGGTCTCCGGCAGTCTGATCACCGACAACAGCGAGACCTTGAAAGAGTGGGTGCTGGACGGCTACGGCATCGCGCTGAAAAGCCAGTGGGACATCCAGGATCACCTGGAGAGCGGCGATCTGGTGCCCCTGCTGCCCAAGTACAAAGCGCCGGACCTGGATTTTTTCATGGTCTATGCGGGCCGCGATCTGGTGCCGGCAAAGACGCGCGCGTTTATCGATTTTATTGAGAATAACGTGGATCGGTTGGCGCATTTGTAAGAGGCGCTGGACGCCTGACGCCTGACGCCTGACGCTAAAAGATAAAAACGCTTTGCGAGCATTGCGGCTACGCAAGCGCTTTATGCATCACCGCAATCCGTTCCGCCACGGGGCTTGATCTAAGCGTCCGGCGTCAGGCGTCAGGCGTCCAGCGCCTGCCGTCCAGCGTCCTAAAACCCCGGATACCCCACCGATGCCCCAGCCAGCCCGCGCAGGCACGGGCCAATGTCATTGCCAAGCCGCAGGGTGGGGTCGTTGGGGTGCAGCGCCACGCGCAGGGCGCGCCCGGAGAGCATCGCCAGCAGCCGGTTGAAGCTGTTGCTGATGCGCAGTGCCGCCGCCTGCAGCGGCTGGTCGGCTTCGAAGCCCAGCAGCGGCAGAGTGATGGAAAGGTCGCGGTCGGCGTCGTAGAGGCCGCCGAGGGTTTCGTAGTAGCGGAACGGCAGCTCGGCGAGACGCTGGCGCGGGATCGTTCCCAGCGCCCAGGCCGGCGGCACGTACAGCGGCAACACCGGCAGATCATGCACCGCGAACCAGCGGTGGCAGCGGCGAATCAGATCGGCGATGCCGTCGGCGTCCAGCGCCAGATGCTCGGCCACCCGGCGCGACAGCACGGCGCTGTGCAGGCGGTGGCGCCAGCTTGCCGGCGGTGGGCAGCGGTGCAGCCAGCCGTGCCCCGCCAGCGGGTGGCCGCGCTCCACCAGCCCGTGCAGCCAGGCCAGATCGGCGCTGCTCCAGGCGCGTCCGGGCACCACCAGCAACGTCACGGTGGCGGCCGGCGTGGCGGCCAGTGCGGCCAACAGCGCCTCTACCCCGGGACGGGTTTCGGGCATCACATCGTGGATCGAGATCAGGCTGGTCGGCGTCATTTCAGATCTCAGAGCCCGGGCCGCGATGCCGCGCCCAGCCGCCCCAGTGCTTTTCTGAACAACGGTTTCCGGGACCGCACTTTTGCCGCCGGTTGCGGCGCCTCGGGGCCGGCGCAGTCGGCCAGCACCCGCGCCCAGTGCTCGACCGCGCCCCGGTTCATCGCCATCGCCGCTGCGCGGGCGGCCAGCGCCTGTGCCTGGCGTTGCGCCGGGGTGTGCGCCGCCAGCCGGCGCACCGTGTCGGCCAGGCTCTCGCCGGGGGCGATCACCGTCAGCGCTCGCGCCAGTTGCGGCCACTCGTTAATGCCGCAGGCCGGCGTGGCGATCACCAGCCGCTGCCGGGCCATGGCTTCCAGGGCAACGGTGCCGAACGCTTCCACCGTGGACGGCAACACCAACACCTGGGCGGCGTCCACCGCTTCCACCACCTGCTCACGGGAACACCAGCCGAGATAGTCCAGGTTGGGCAGCGCCGTGGCGCGCTCGCGCACCCGATCGCGCAGCGGCCCGTCGCCGGCGATCACCACGCGCAGTTGCGGGCAGTGCTCGGCCAATGCCAGGACCGCG
This sequence comes from Alloalcanivorax mobilis, assembly GCF_002864685.1. Taxonomy (GTDB): domain Bacteria; phylum Pseudomonadota; class Gammaproteobacteria; order Pseudomonadales; family Alcanivoracaceae; genus Alloalcanivorax; species Alloalcanivorax mobilis. Next base: position 3,040 of record NZ_NMQZ01000069.1, on the reverse strand, counting down.
TCGATGTTCTTCTCCGCCGCCAGGCGGCCCACATAAAGCACACTCTCAAGCGCCGCCGCCATCGGCCGTGGCGGGCGATTCACGAACGCCTCGCCCAGCGGCGTGCCCACCAGGCAAGGCTGCCGGGCGCCGGCGGCGCGGGCTTCGGCCAGCATGCTTTCGCAAATGGTGGTGACGGTGCGGCTGCCGCGAAACAGCAGCCGGTTCAGGGCGTCGATCAGGCCGCCCGCGAGCCGCGCCAGGCGCGGCCCCCAGTACAGCCGCACCAGTTGGTGATAATCGGTTTGATAGGTCACGCACAGCGGAATGCCCCGGCGCCGGGCGATCCAGAACGCGCCCAGCGCGAACAGCCCGGGGCCGGGAATGACGATCACGTGGGGCCGCATTTCCTCGACCAGCGCCGCCAGCCGGCGCATGCGCGGTAAAAACAGGCGCTGGGTGGCGTCGCCCGGGATCGGCATCGACACGCCCTGGCAGGGGTGCGGCTCACTCAGGCTCGGCGCCACCAGCTCGACGCGCTCCACCAGCGGCCGCAGATGGGCGCTGAGATCCTGAAAGTAGGCGCCGACGCCATTGCGTCCTTTCATGGCGTCGACAACGAACAAAACACGCAATCGCTTTGTTTTCATGGGTGCGAGTATGGATGGCGTGGATGACGGGTTGGTGACAGTGTTCAGTGGTCAGACGATGAGTGGTCAGTCGGTTGTGTCCATGGGGTAGCCGAAGCGTTGGTAGACGGGGGCGAAGCGGCGGTGCAGTGCGCCGGGGTCCACGCCCAGGCCTTGCAGGCTGTATTGGTGGCCGCTGCGGTAGGCGCGGGCGCGCTCCTGTTCGGCAGCCAGGTACGTCAGGTAGGCGGGGCTCGGCGTCCATCCGAAACGCTGGTAGAAACCGGTCACGGTGGCCAGCGGCTCGGCGCTGAGCCGCTCCATGGGCGACAGCGCCCGCCGTGGCCCGGGCATGGCGTCGAAGGTGTCCAGCAGGTGCCGGTAGTAATACTCGAGCATCTCGAAAAAACGTTCGCGCCAATAAGCCGCGGTGTCGTGGCCGTCGATCAGGGCGGCGCCGATCACCATGGCATTGATCTGCGACGGCACCGCCGCGCTTGGATTGCGCAGACAGCCGATAAAGCGCGCGTCGGCGAATTCCTTGGCCAGGGTTTCGATAAACGGCGTGAACGACGGGTTTTTGGAAAGATAAGTCCGGTGCTCACCGTGCACGTACAGATGGCGCTGCAGCGCCCGGCGGTAGGCGCGCATCAGGCGTTTCTTTTCCGCCTCGGGCAGGCAACGGTCGGCCTCGGTGAGCCGCCACAGCAGTGGGTGGGGCGCCACCAGCACCAGCAAGAAGCAGCCCAGGAAAGGCAACAGCGCCAGGTAGTCTTCTTCCGCGTCCCACAGCCCGGTTTGGTGCACGTCGTCCAGCCCGCCCAGCAGGCGGCGCTCGACGGCGCGCAGCGCGCGCCCTACCCGGCCACCGCAGAGAATGCGATCCAGGCGCCCCACCGCCCGCCAGAAACGCCGCTGTACGATGGACGGCGCGAAGATCAGCTCCCACAGCGCCGGCGTGGTGAAGCGCTGCCGGTCGCCGGCCAGCAGGCGGTGCAGAAAGGTGGTGCCGCTGCGCGGGATACCCACCACGAACAACGGCTGGCGAACCGCCACCTTGCGAAACCCGGGGAACAGCCAGTGGTCGAGGCACAGCGCTGCGCCATTGAGCAACTGCAACGCGGTGAACAGCGGCCAGAACACCAGCAACACCAGCCAGCGCCTGAGCGGCACCCCGGCGGCCCGGCCGGCGTGCCCCGGCCGCCACGAGTGCCGCCACAACACCAGGTACTGCCTGATCAGAGCGCCCATGGTCTCCCTCGACGGAACAACGATGCGGCGACCCTAACCGGGCGGCGGTGACCGCTTGATGACACCGGGCCGTCATATCATTGTCACTTTTTGCCGCGAGGCTGCTTGAAGCGCCCGCGGGGCACCGTCAAACTGCGCGGGGCGTGACCCGCCCCCCGGACCTCTGAATCACCCTTGATAGTGAGGCTATGAGCAAACACCTTCCCACCATCGTTGGCCACCGGGGCGCCCGGGGCGAGGCGCCGGAGAACACCCTGGCCGGCTTTCAGGTGGCCCGGGACGCCGGCGTTGGCGAAGTGGAACTGGACGTGCGCCTGTCCCGGGATGGCCACCTGATCGTGGTGCACGACAAGAACGTAACCCGCACCACCGGCGAACGCGGCCGCGCCCAGGACTACACGCTTTACCAGTTGGGCGGGCTGGACGCGCGCCACAACACGCCCGGCTGGCACAGCCCGTTAAGCATCCCCTCGCTGCGGGAGGTGGTCACGGCTTGTGGGCCCGAGATGCGTTTCCAGTTTGAAGTGAAAGGCGCCGGTGCCCCGCTGTTGCACCGTATCGCCCAGCAACTGGTGGCGCTGATCGCCGAGCAGGGCCTGCAATCGCGGGTGGTGGTGACCTCAAGCCACACCGGCTTTCTGCGCATGGTCGGCGCCATGGCCCCGCACCTGGAGCGCGGCTACATCAGCGAGCACCGCTACCAGCAACCGACCCGGCGCGCCAAGGCGCTGGGGTGCCGCTGGCTGATGCCCAAATACACCCTGGTCAACGATGCCCTGATGCGCCGCGCACGCCGCCGTGGCCTGAAAGTCTCCACCTGGACGGTCAACGACCTGCAAGAAGCCGAACGCCTCGCCGCCCTCGGCGTGGACGGCATCATCACCGACCTGCCAACCCGGTTCATGGCGCATTTTTACCCTGGGGAAAGTACTGATACAGAAAACAGGCGGCAGGAGGATACAGAGAACAGCGCGGGCCACACCTGAGCACGATGCCAGGCCGTCCTCGCCTTCGGCTCGGTTCGCGGTCAAGGACCGCTCCCACAGCGGCGCTGTCGAAAGGCCCGAGCCAGATTAGAATTGTTGTTTTCGTGGGAGCGGTCCTCGACCCGCGAAGGGACTCTGCCAGACCAGCCTCGCCTTCGGCTCGGTTCGCGGTCAAGGACCGCTCCCACAGCGGCG
>NZ_NMQZ01000068.1 GCF_002864685.1 Alloalcanivorax mobilis | reverse complement strand
GCCGTGGGAGCGGTCCTTGACCGCGAACCGAGCCGAAGGCGAGGCGGGCCTGCCGCCCCCCCTTCAGTGGCGCTGAAAAGGCATCGGCGGTGGCATGTTTCGCGCGTCTTTGTTGGCCGGGCGCAGCACCGCCACCGGCACGCTCAAGGCCATCATGTCGCGCACCTGCTGCAAGTAGGCTTGCCAGTAGGGGCCCAGATCAAGCTGAGCCTGACGGTTGTTCAGATCAACCAGCTCCAGCTCCTCCAACGGCTCCCGCGTGTGGTACACCCCCCGGAAATGCGCGCGAATGTCGATGTCGGGCACGAAACCCTTCGCCAGGGTGTCCGCTTCGCTCGAGAACAGCCGCACGCAACAGTAAAAATCCGCCCAATAGAGCCACAAGCCGGGATCGGGATCGCCCTCTTCAGGCTCCAGCTCGGTGACTTTTTCACACAGCTCATAGCGCTGAAGGCTGCACGTCCGCACGTTATAGCGCTCCGGGTCCACCTCGTCGTTGACGAACACTTCCGTGTAACGCAACAGAACACGGTTCAAGTGAAAGCCTTCGTCTTCCTCGGAGTTATTCTTCACTTCCCTACCCCTTTTCACTCAATGGTCTTTGCATCCTTCCTGCTCCACAGGAAAAATACTATCCCCTTTTTGCACATCATGTCTTTTAAAGAAACCCGCATTGACCTCCAGCGCGCTGGCAAAACCCACGCCTGGCCGATACACCGGACACCGTGATGGCACACTGCTAGCACAGGGCACCATGGTCCTGATCGCCACAATGCGCCCACTCTTATTCATAAACGCAACATCCAGCGGAATTAATGTGCGATACATATAAAAGCCCACGCCCACCGGTGGCGGCTCCGCGAACTGGAACAACATGCCCGCATAAGGCGCCAACTCACGGCGATTCATTAACCCCAGATTGCGCTGCGCCTCACTCGCCGCCACCTCGGCGCGCACCGTCTTCTGCACGCCTTGCACACACAACGACACCGTCTTCATCGGCGCCGCGACCGGCCCGGCCAACGCCCCGCTCACCACCATTAAGAGAACACCCGTAAGCGCCAATCGCTTACAAACCGACGGATTTTCGTCTTTTTTCATAGTCGCTTTTCCGTTGTCGCCCACACCGCAGGCGCCAAGAGACGCGCGCGTGCCATACCCAATTGGTGAACTCTGGTTCTCTTAGCGCCCTCGTACCCGCTGGCGCGACCCACCGGGTTGTATCAATCAACACCGCCAAATCGCAAGAAAAAAGCGCTGGCCAGACCGGTCTTTTCAACTTCCAAGGCGCCCGACAAGCGGAAAATCCGTCAGCAAGATCGGCGTTGAGACTTTAAAATAAGGGGTTTAACGAATATCCAACCTGAAAGGGAAGCCACGGCAGCAGCCGAAGAACGTTACACTTTTTGTCCACGATGGACGGAACTTGTAATAAAAATCGTGCTCTCAACACCTGGCACCCGACGAGAGGTGAACAAAACACTGGAAAATGAACACCTATTCATTAAAATGGTCCGCATAGTGAAATAGTATTTTGGAAATCGGCCCTCACTTCCCCCTTTTGGCTGCAAAAAAAGCGGCTCAACCCGAAAAAGACTACCGTTCATCCCCCAAAACCTACCGTTCGTCGGCAGCTCAACTCGTTTTTTGCGCACACCCGTACTCCCCCTTTCGCCCATAAGTCACTGATACGGCTCTGGTTTCTTCTTTACGAAATTTCATGTTTTCATTTTTTGAAAAGGTGCTTTTCAAAATTTGCTATACCGCTTTGTTTTTTATCGGGGTAACGTTGGTCTTGTCGGTTCGGGGGGCAATAACAACAACCACCGGAACCGACGGTGGCGAAGCATGGAAGAAGTACGATTCGCCACACAAACTAAATCCGAATAAACAAGGAGACTGTCATGTCTTTGCAAATGATGAAGAAAGCAGTAGTTTCGGTAGCCGCTGGCGCAGCCATGTTCACCGCGATCTCAGCGAGCGCGGTGACTTTTGTTCCGGCTACTCCGAACAACCCCTACACCTTCAGTGGTGAAACCCGGCTGGAAACCCCTCTCGGTGATTACGTGTGCGGCCTGTCTCTGACCGGTAACGTGTCTGAAGATCCCTCCGACAGCACCAAAGGCACCGTGATCGTGACCGGCGGCACCGTTTCTGGCGCCTTCCCTTGTGGCCTGATTACGCTTGAGAACCTGCCCTGGGGTTATGATGGTAACGGCACTCTGACCAGCACTGGTGCTTCCGTAAACCTGACCAACATTGGCGCTTCCGCTCCCTTTAACCTGTTGGATTGCGACGGCGACATCACCGTGCCGTTCATCAACAACTCCACCGCTTCCAGCTTTGATCTGGAAGGTGCCAACTTCGGCACCTGTACTTTTGTAGGCGATGGCACCACCAACCAGAACGTTCTGTTTGCTGATCCCAGCAACAACATTCAAGTTCTGCCGTAAGAAAGACGGAAGAGGCCCCTGTCAAGGGGCCTCTTTTTATTAACTGAACCATAGCTTTCAGATTTTATTATAAAGGCCATCAAAAAATAGCCGAAGCGACAATCCAATGTCCCTGCATATCGCAAAGAAAATCAAAATAATTTTTCTCTGCAGAGACTTTTCTTTAATAGCAGTAACTATATTTTTTGCCTATCTTATAGCCTCAAACTTTTGGTTCTTCTGGTCTGGACCGGCAGAGGCAAACATACCAAATCGATCACTCCCATCGTCACATCAAATATTAACGAGCGAAGCAAGATCCATTTCTGAAAAAGAAATAAGGTCCTGGAACATATTTGGTGCCTACTCGATGGCTTCGACCGATGCTGAGGCGGAGAATACCGCGCCGGAAACTAACCTTTCATTTAAGCTGCTCGGTGTTTTCGAAAACCTAACGGCAAAGTTTTCCTCGGCAATCATCTCCGTAGGCGATAAAGATATAGATCTGTACCGGCCGGGCGAAGATCTGGAACGAGGCATAGCACTCAAAAGCGTTTATGGAGACAGAGTAGTAATTGATAATAAGGGCCGCCTTGAAACCCTATATCTTGTGAGCTTCGACAGCTTGCCTGGTGTTTCGATATCGGACACAAGAAAAACACACCAGGAGCAGACCAACAGCCCACAGGAGGAAAAAACATTAACTGGACGAGAAAATGTTTTGCAAAAATACGGCCTGAAGCCGGTATCGACTTCCAGCGCGGAAGGATACATCGTTCAAGAGGATGCTAAAGATCTGAAAGAGAACTTCGGGCTCGCTACAGGCGACATTATAAAATCAGCCAATGGCTTCCCCATAGGCACAGACGATAGCGACGTACTTGCTATGAAATCTTTTCAAGACTCAGGCTCTGCCACGATTGTTATTGATCGAAAAGGCCAGCAAATAATAGTAAATTACTCAAAGTGACCTCCCCTCCGAAATCGCCCCTCATATCTTAGTGGCCAGCGCCACAGCTTATTTCCGCGTGCACCCGCGCCGGCCAATTCCCTATAATTGACATAAACTCTGAATTAAAAAATTTCATATTTTCATTTTGAAAAGGTGCTTTCCAAAATTTTCTATACCGCTTTGTTTTTTATCGGAGTAACGTTGGTCTTGTCGGTTGGGGGGCAATAACAACAACCACCGGAACCGACGGTGGCGAAGCATGGAAGAAGTACGATTCGCCACTCAAACTAAATCCGAATAAATAAGGAGACTGTCATGCCTTTGTAAATGATGAAGAAAGCTGTACTTTCGTTAGAAGCCACTGCAGCCATGTTCATCGCGGTATCAGCAAACGCGGTGACTTTTATTCCAGTCACTCCAAATAACCCTTACGTCTTTAGCGGCGAAATTCGGCTGGATAACGGTCTCACGAACCCGCCAAATATATTGATATGCAACCTATCCCTAACCGGCAACGTGTCTGAAGATTCTTCCGGCAGCACCAAAGGCACGGTTATCGTTACCAGCGGCACCGTTGCCGGCGCATTCCCATGTGCTCTGATCACACTTGAGAACCTGCCCCGGGATTATGAGGGCAACATTACTCTGACTAGCACAGGCACCGCAAACCAGAACGTTCTGTTTGCTAACCCTAGCAACAAAATTCAGGTTTTTCCGTAAATTGGAGGGCCCTTTTACACGGAGAGGCGGGAGCGCTGTTATCCCACAGTTGAGACCTAGAAGAATCCTGAACAGACCAGACACAATATGTTTCGAGAAGACTTTGCAGTCTCGGGTGAGACGGACCGAAAATCATGAAGGTGTTGCAGTTGAGCCCGTGCCTGCGCGAAACTTCTTCCAAAACCTTCAACTCAGACGCAAAAAAAGGCGAACCTCAAATGAGGTTCGCCTTATAAAGTCACTAGCCTTCAATAACAAAGCCATTCAGGCCTTTAGCCGAACTGCATACCCGTCAATTCTTTATCGGCTGGGAGATATAATTAATTCTTGTACCCTCGGCAGCTACCCGAAGATCCATAGACCCCTTCACCCTCCCGCTAGCATATATACGCACATCCAAATCGACCAGATTGGTGTTTATCTGTTCGATCACCATACGTCCGTCATCCATGAAATCTATATCGCCAGTCAAGGACAAAGTAATTGGGTGGCTATGCATGTTATGTTGGCCACTAAGCGCAAACAAATTGTACTGCAATTCCGGGATATCAACATAGAGATCGACTGTAGCATCAAGAACTGGGCCTGATACCGTATTTCTTATCCACCCGGTAATCGGCTGATTCCTGATCCCATTTTCGTCTTCCTCGTATCGCATTCTCATCACTTGAGGGCCGCTATCTGACGGAACATACGCTTCTGTATCTGAAAGACGCGTATACGCCGTCAGGCTCGTCGCCGTAATCTGTCCAGGCCAGATTAGCACCTTCATTGCATCTTGGTCTTCATCATATTCGTCCGTCACATCAGCATTAAGGTTACCGGAGAGATAAATAAACTTCTGCTTAGGACAGTTCAAAGGAACGGCGTAATATGAGACAGGGTTATCGGCATCGAACGGAATATGATCCTGAAACCCACAGCCAACGTTCACGCTATTAAGTGCCAAAGTGGAAGGGTTGGAGGCCTGGCCCTGGAAATCCAGGCCGGCGGTATTTCTTGAAAGCACTTTAACCGCGTTCATCGGTGGCAGCACACCATTCAGATCTATGGGCACCCCATTTGTTACACTCGGGGTCAGGTCTGCATTAGGGTCCGGCTCATCCGTGGCACCATACTCCTCGACATTATATTCCCGCTCCACGATGTACGGCACGATGGGGTTTGGCGGCTCTTCTACCGTGCGATTTGCATCATGGAAAAAGTTCGAGTTTGTGTCTGAAGTAGGAAGATTATTGAGGTTCTGGAATACCCAATCAGTTTCTTCAGCCCCCACAAAGAAATTCACCATGTCTTGCCCGCCACCATTTGGCGCAGGAATAATGGTGCTAAGGGTAGTCGGAGCCTGAGATGTCGAGGAATTAGTTATTCTGATAAGGCGCCCTAACATTTGGGTTTGTAGCGGCAGACCATCGAAAGAACATATCTGGCCAGACGGGTCGCAGGCCGATGAAGTCATGTTGCCATTGGACTTCAGAGTTGAGCGATAAAGAGCGCCCTCCTCCCACGGTTCATCCGGATAGAACACTACTCTTCTAGGCTCGACCCTAAGATCGCCGGCAACTTCCTCTACGGCATTTCCAGCCTCATCGCTTTTTTCCACCAAAAATGATTGCCCTAAAACGATACTGTCTATATCCATGTCTTTGGAAAAATTCACTATAATTGGGCGGTTCCTTGGCATTTCAGTGACCGGCAGGGCATCGCTCTGAGCGATATTGGCGTCGCTGTCTCCGTCCACAATCGGCTCATCAACGCTACCGATACAGCGTCCCGAGATGCCATTAGCCAGATCTCTCGTCGCCGGATCGGTTACGCAAGGGAAACCTGGATATATTGCGGACACAATAGGTGCCCGCACAATCATCTGCTCCGGTTGAAAGCTCGCATTGATGCCTGCAGCCACAATCTCAACTTCTGTGGGCATGCTAAAATCCACAATCTGACCGTTGAAATGATTGCCCGCCACGTCAGTTATCTGATCGGAAATTTGCAACTGATAACTAACAGGATCAGTTTCTTTACTGTAGGTCAGAGGCTCGCTCGGTCGAATAAGTACTGAAGCACCATCCAGCTCGTAGTCAAAACCGACTTCAGACCCATTTTTATAAAGTATAAACGCAGCACGTAAACTGCGACCATCAATAGGCTCGTTGAAGTTCAAGACCAACGGGTCTCCGGGCTTTTGATATAACGCAACACCATCGGGTTCACGATTCTGTGGCATCCAACTCTGCAACTCCGGAGGCGTCACATCCTCCATCACCACCGCCGGCGGGTTTTCCTGATCCGCATAGGACTGGAGCTGGAAGCTCAGTACGCCGTAGCCGTATTCCTGGCCGAGAATGTCCGGTTCCACCACGCTGACGGCGTCGATGTTCAGAGTGCCGGCTGTGGTGTCCACGTCGGCTACGCCGACCAGTTCGATGTGCGCGATGTCCTGGGTGAAGCTGCCGTTGGCACGCGGGTCTTCGGTGGCGATGCCCACGTCCATAAACAGGTGCACGATGCGCAGGGCGTCGCTGCGCACGCTGTTATAGGGGTTGGGAACCAGGTAGCCGGTGGCGTCGGAGAGGAACACCATTTTCACGTCGCCGGAGCCGAAGCCGGCATCGACCTTGCCGCCGATCAGCACTTTTTCAATGGCGTCACCGTTCAGGGTAGTGCCCCGGGGAATACGCAACGGCGTCACGTCGGTGTAGACCGTTACGTCACCGAGTTCCGCTTCCACGGCGTCACTTCTGGCCTGGGTAAAGTTGGCGCCCTCGCCGAGCAGGGTGCCGTTAACCGGAACCTGGTTGATGGGCGCGCCGGTCAGGCGTGAGGTGCCTTGAGTGGTGAGCTTCTGCACCAGGATGGCGGGTTCGCCACGGGGCGAGGAATCCATCGGCTGGTAGGTGAATTCCTGGGCGGCGAAGTTTTCGCCGTAGGTGCTGGCGAGTTCACCGCTGATGCTGAGGGTGTAGGTCTCGCCGGCGTTCAGGTATTCCGGTGTCGGGTCCACGGTCATGTAGGGGCCGTCGATCAACAGGGTGGCGTCCACCACGTCGCCGTTGGCGTCGGTGAGTTTGATGGTGTCCGCCGGGGCGGTGGAGCTGGCTGGGGCGTCGCCGTAGTGGGCGGTGGTCGGGTCAATGGGTTGGCTGAACTGGAATCGGAAGGTGGAGAAATCCATCACCGGTTCGGTTTTCTTGGAGGCGTCCGGAATCTGCCGCTCGATGGCGAACTCATCGCTGGTCACCACCAATTCTTTCGGGCCTTTTTGCAGCGGCCGGGTGGTGAAGGTCAGGTTCTTGTTGGCGGAGGTGCCTTTGTCGAGCTCCAGGCCATTGACCACCACGGTGTAGTCGGTGAGCGGCTTGAGGTGCTCTTTGGGTGTCAGCACCAGGCCGCGCTGGTCTTCTTCGACCTTGCTGTAATCCACGTCGACTACCGCGCCGTCGGCGTCGCCTTCGTGCAGGGTGACCGCGTTTTCCGCGTTGGCGATGGTGACGTCACTGGTAAAGCGCAACACCACCGGCGCGGCGGTGGCGATTTCGGTTTGCTCGTTGTACGGGTAGGCGTAGAGCAGGGATTGCCGCTTGCCTTCCGAGGCATCGTTGCTCGGGGAGCTGCCGCCCCCGCCGCCACAGGCGGCCAGCAATGCCGCCGAGGACAGCAATACCGCTGCCCGCGTTATGGTTCTTGTTTTCATAGTGCCCCCTTAAAACTTCATGCTGATGGAGCCGCCGAAGACGTTGATCTCGCCGTCGGTTTCCACGTAGTCGTCGTTGCCGGTCTGGTCGGATGTGACGTGAAACTCGCGCTTGTCCAGCAGGTGATACTGGTAGCCGACGTCCACGCGCACCGGGTAGCGCATGCCATAGACGTGGTCAAAGGTGCTGGTCAGGCCCAGGCCGAACACGGTGCGGTCGGCGTCCAGATAGTTCACGTTGGGGTTGTCGGTGCTGTCCAGCGGCGACTCTTCGAAGGCCACGCCAGCGGTGACGCCGACCATGTCGGTGAGCTGGTATTCCAGGC
>NZ_NMQZ01000067.1 GCF_002864685.1 Alloalcanivorax mobilis | reverse complement strand
CCTCGCCTTCGGCTCGGTTCGCGGTCGGGGACCGCTCCCACGGCGGCGCTGTAGTGGATCTTGCGGTTACACCCCGACCTGTTCGACGAGCTGTTTGACGCAGGCTTCGATGTCGTTGTCGGCGGTGTTGATGACGATCTCCGCGTTGGCGGGGGCTTCGTAGGGGCTGTCGATGCCGGTGAATTCCTTGATCTCGCCGGCGCGGGCTTTTTTGTAGAGGCCCTTGGGGTCGCGTTTTTCGCATTCGGCGAGGGGGGCGTCGACGAACACTTCGACGAACTCGCCTTCCTTGAACAAGGCGCGGGCGGCGTCGCGGTCGGCGCGGAACGGGCTGATAAAGGCGGTCACCACCACCAGACCGGCGTCGACCATCAGCTTCGCCACTTCGGAGACCCGGCGGATGTTCTCGGTGCGGTCTTCGTCGCTCATGCCCAGGTTCTTGTTCAGGCCATGGCGCACGTTGTCGCCATCCAGCAGGTAGGTGTGCTTGCCCTGCCCCGCCAGCGCCCCTTCCAGCGCGTTCGCCAGCGTCGATTTCCCGGACCCGGACAGCCCGGTCAACCAGATGCACTTCGGCACCTGCCCTTTCGCTTTGGCGCGATCGGCCTGGGAGATGTTGGTTTGGTACCAGACGACTTGGGCTTGGGAGTCATTCTGACGGTTCTGGTAGGGCGAATCGGACATGGGGCCTCCTTTCAGGTTGCTGCAAGCCGCAAGCTTCAAGCGGCAAGCAAAAAAATACCGAACTTGTAACTCTGGAGCCCGAGTTTCAGGCTCCGCCTTTGATGGTTTTGATCATGGCGTAAAGCATTCGGGAAATATTGTGCGCTTCCCGTATCCATCGATGACCCAGTTCCGGGTCGATGTAGCCAATTTCAATCCCGATATACAGTTGGGTCCGCAGTTCACCAGCGGAACCCTTGGCGTAGTTCAAAAATGCCGCTTTTTCCCTGTCGGAATACCGCTCGAACCCTTCCGCTATATTAGAGGGTACAGATAACCCCGCCCGGGTGATCTGGTCACGGAAACCGAATTCACGGCTATCGGCAAAATGAACGTACAAGTCAGCGCTCAAACGAGCCGCTTTCCGCCATACCTCCAAATTCTCAAAACGCATCCCTGCTCTCCTTTTCTGGTAAACCGGCGTCAGCTCCTCTGCACCGGACCATTCTCATGCTACCTCCTTGTAGCTTGAGGCTTGTAGCTTGCTGCTTTCAAAACCCCCAAACCAACGGAATCAACGCGGTGGAGACGGCGGCGGCGATGAGGCTCATGGGGACGCCGATTCTGAGGTAGTCGGTGAAGCGGTAGCCGCCGGGGCCCATGACCATGAGGTTGGTCTGGTAGCCGATCGGGGTCATGAAGCTGGCGCTGGCGGCGAACATGACGGCGACGATAAAGGGCATGGGGCTGACGCCGAGTTGGTCGGCGACGCCGGTGGCGAGGGGGAAGACCAGCACGGCGGCGGCGTTGTTGGTGATCACTTCGGTGAAGATGGCGGTGATCACATAAATGGCGAGCAGGGCCAGCCAGGGCGAACTGATGTGGTTGCTGAACAGGTGATTGACGATCCAGCCGGCGGCGCCGCTTTCTTCCATGGCGGTGCCGAGCGCGAACGAGGCGCCGATCACCACCAGCACCGGCAGGTTGACGCTGACGTTCATGCGCGCGCGGTTGACGGTGACGCAGCGGGTCAGCAGCAGCAGACCGGCGGCGACGAAGGCGGCTTCCAGCACGCTCAACCAACCGAGCACGTTGATCAGCACCATGCCCACCAGGATGGCGCTGGCGAGGGGCGCCTTGCGGAAATCCGGCGGGGTGGAATCGCTGAGCGGGCTGACCAGCATGAAATCACGGCGATATTGGTATTGCTCGACAAAGCTGTCGCCGGTTTCAAGCAGCAGGGTGTCGCCCACGCGCAGCACCATTTCGCCCACTTTTCCGGGCAGCCGGCGGCCGGCGCGGCTGATGCTGAGAATGGCGGCCTGGTAGCGGGTGCGGAAGGCGCTGTCTTTGACGGTGCGGTTGAGGCCGGGGAATTCCGGGCCGATCACCACTTCCACCAGGCGGCGCTGGTGGTTGTTGAGGCTGAGCTTGTGGGCGCCGCCGTGGGCGGGCACCAGGCCGTTGATGCGTTGCAGTTCGCGGGCGCAGTCGGGCGCGCCGATAAACGCCAGCTTGTCGCCGCTTTGCAGTTGCATGTCGGGGCCGACGGCGGTGTAAAGGCGGCCGTCGCGTTCGATTTCAGTGAGGTAGCCGTGGCTGAGGTTGCGCAGGCCGGCGTCCTGGATGCTCTTCTTGTTGAGCGGGCTGCCTTCGGGAATCACCATTTCCACGTGGTATTCCCGGGCCTGCTCCACCTGCTCCACCATGCCTTCACGTTGGGGCAGCAAATAACGGCCGACCAGGATCAAAAACAGGGAACCGATGATCAGCAGCGGCACGCCCACCCAGGCCAGATCGAAGATGCCAAAGCCGGGCATCCCGCGGCTTTGCATCATGCCGTCCACCACCAGGTTGGTGCTGGTGCCGATCAGGGTGCAAGTGCCACCAAGAATCGCCGCGTAGCTGAGCGGCAACAAAAGCTTGGAGGCGGACAGACGCAGGCGTTGTGCCCATTCCTGCACCGCCGGAATCATCATCGCCACCACGGTGGTGTTGTTGAGGAAGGCGCTTAACAGGGAGGTGGGCAGAATCAGGCGTATCTGGCTGCCCAGCAAGGTGCTGGGCTGGCCGAGCAGACGGTGGGCGATCCAGTAAATGGCGCCGGTGTCGCGCAGAGCGGCGGCCACCACATAGAGCACCGCCACGGTCATCAGCCCCTGATTGGCGAACCCCGCCAGCGCCTGTTCCGGGGTGATTACCCCGGCCACCAGCACCGCCACCATCGCCGCCATCATGGTGACCTCCGCCGCCACCCGGTTGCTGGCCAGCGCCACCAACACCAGCAGCACGATCAGCATGGTGAATATCATCGCGAAGGTCATAACGAACAGCGCCCGGGGTCAGGTAGCGGAGATCGCCATGGTAAGGAAGCTCTTATTCCGTTCAAGCATTGTTTAGTTCTTTCCTTAGAACAAATCAAGTTGAAAGTTAAAGGTTAAAAGTTAAAACGCGAATGCGGCCTTGCCAACCGGTACGACCGCGCCCGCGTCCATATCGGTGCGGCCCGTTGCCGCGCATGACCGCTGGGACCCGCCTCCGACTATCGCGCACGGTTTTCCTTTTAACTTTTAACTTTTAACTTTTAACTTTCAACTACCATAGATCAACGTTCAACTGCCCTTCTCACTCTCATACCGATACGCATAGTAACCGTATTCGTTGGAGGCGCGGCGTTCGAGGCAGTTGAGGATGACGCCTTTGATGTCGATGCGGTTTTGTTCGAAGCGGTTCACGGAGACGTCCACTTCCTTGACCGAGTTGACGGCGTAGCGGGCCACCAGCAGCGAGGTGCCGGCGGATTGGCCGATGATGGCGGCGTCGGTGACGGCGAGGATCGGCGGGGTGTCCACCAGCACCAGGTCGTATTGAGCAGACAGCTGCTCCATCAGTTGGTTGAAGCGCGGGTGCATCAGCAGCTCGGAGGGGTTCGGCGGCACCTGGCCACGGGGCACGAAGTACAGGCCCTCGACCTTGGTGGGCAGGATCGCCTTGTCCAGCTCGCATTGACCGGACAACCAGGTGGAGAGCCCCACATGGCCGTCGCTGTCGAAGTAGCGATGCAGGTGGCCTTTGCGCATGTCGGCGTCCACCACCACCACTTTCTGGCCGACCTGGGCGAGCACCGCCGCCAGGTTGGCGGTGACGAAGGATTTGCCCACTTCCGGGCTGGGGCCGGAGATCATCAGTACCTTATTGCTGGCTTCCATGGTGGCGAAGTGCAGGCTGGTGCGCAGGCTGCGCAGCGCCTCCACCGCCAGGTCGGTGGGATCTTCCACGGCGAGCAGCGGGATCGGCTCGTGACGGGCACGTTTGCGGCGGCGGGTCATCAGGGAAACGATGCGGTCCAGACGCTGCTGGCGCTCGGACAGCGGGATCGCGGCGTACACGGCGATGCCGTGCTCTTCGAGCTGATCCGGGGTTTCCACGCCGCGGCGCAGCAGCCCGGCGGCCAGCACATAGCCGGCGGAGAGCAGCAGCCCGAGGGCGGCGGACAAGGCGATCACCAGGCCTTTCTTGGGCTCCACCGGTGAGGGCAGCACCACCGCGTCGTCGATCACGCGCACGTTGCCAACGGTGCTGGCCTTGGTGATCTGCAGTTCCTGGGAGCGGTTCAGCAGGTTCACGTAAATCTGCTGGTTGACCTGCACGTCGCGGGTCAGACGCAGGATTTCCTGCTGGGTTTCGGGCAAGCCGTTGATCTGCTTGTTGAGGTCGGCTTTCTGCTGCTCCAGGGAGCGGCGCTGATCGATCAGGGTACGGTAGGAGGGGTGCTCCTTGGTGAAGCGGGCGGCCACCTCGCTTTCCTTGATCTTCAGGTCGTTGAGCTTGGAATCCATCTGCACCAGGCGGCCCAGCAGCGACTGGGTTTCCATGCTCAGGTCCACGGAATCGGCCTGGGTGCGGTAGGCGTTGAGTTTTTCTTCCGCCTTGTTGAGTTTCTCGCGCACCTCGGGGAGCTGCTCATTGAGGAACTTGAGGCTCTTTTCCGCTTCCGCCGCCTGGCGGTTGATGTTTTGCAGCAGGTAGGTCTGGGAGATGGCGTTGAGTTCGGCGTTGATGCGTTCGCGGCTGGGGCCGGTCAGGCTGATCGAAAGAATGCCGCTTTCTTTGCCCTGGTCGGCCACGGTGAGGCGGCCGCGCAGGCTGTTGATGGCGCTCAGGCGCGGCTGGCGCACCAGCACCAGCTCTTCGTCGCCGGGGCGCCAATCGCCCAGCTCCAGCACGATGCTGTTGTCTTCGCTGGCCAGGGGCTGGCCGGCGGGGCCGCTGGCGATCACGGCGTCGTCCAGGGACAGCACCGGGTTGCCCTGATCGTCGGCGTTCAGAGTGAATTGGCGGCCTTCCAGGGCGGGCGGCACCTGGAAGCGTTTGATCCGCACCAGGGTTTCGCTGTCGCGGTAGCCGGCGAACACCGGCTTGGGCGCGCCCGGGGCAGCCGGCGCCGGGGCGCCGAAGCGGCCGATCAGAGCCGCCCGATCCGGGTACACCTGAATGGTGCTGTCGAGCTGGTCGACCACGTCGCCGAGCACCATGCGCGAGGTAATGATGGCGATCTCCGCGGACGACGACGGCTCCTTGCCGAGCACATCGCCGATTTCACTGAAGCCAAGCACACTGCCCTTTTTCTGCTCCACCTGCAGCAGGCCGTCGGCCTTGTAAATGGGGGTGGCGAGCATGGTGTAGGCCAGCCCCAGCGCCAGCGCCAGAAGCGTGGTGCCGAGAATCAGCCATTTGGCGTCCACCAGTAGCGCCCACAGGCGGTGCAGGTCGATGTCGTCTTCCATGGCGGCGGTGCGTCCCTTGGGCTGCTGTGGGTGGTCACTCATAAAGGCTTGTTGTCCTTATCCTTAGATTTTCGCCGCCCAGGCGTCCACCGCCTGGCGCATCATGGGGTAGATCCGCTCGAACACTTCGCGGTCACGCTGGAACGGGTCGGGAATGTCGTGGCCGCCGTTCCAGTGGGTCAGCAAAAAGGTCTTACCGCTGGCCTGCGGAAATTCGCTGATAATGCGATCACGCTGGCGGGTTTCCATCACCAGGATCAGGTCCGCGTCGCGGCACAGGGCGGCGGTCAACCGCCGCCCGGCGTGCTCGCCGCAGACCACGCCGTTGGTTTCGGCCACGGCACGGGCGGTGGCGTCCATGGCGTGGCCTTCCAGCCCCACCAGGCCAGCGGAGTGAACCCGCTTTTCCGGTTTCAGAGCGGCCAGCATCGCCGCCACCGTGGGGCTGCGGCAGATGTTGCCATCACAGACCACCAACACCCGTTCAAACATTAATCGTTCCCGATCTCGCGTTCCGCCCGGCCACCGAGATAGACCGCGCTGACCGTGGGCACCAGCAGGCTGAGCACACGGTTCCAGCGGGCCAGCGGCGCGGCGGTCACGTAGACGATGTCGCGGGGCTGAAGCTGGAAGCTGTCCGCCAGCACCAGAGCAGCGGCGTCCTTGGCGTTGAGCTGGAACACGTCAATGCCGTGGTCGGTGCCCTCCGGGGCGCGGCGGAACACGAACACCCCGGAGGCGTCCGCTTCCCGTTCGTCCAGGCCGCCGGTTTCCGACAGCGCTTCGGCCAGGCTCATGCCATTGCGGCCCATCGGCACGCTCTGCGATTTGTACACCTCGCCCAGCACGAACACCTTGTTGTCTTCGCTGCGCGACACATTGACCACGTCGCCCGGTTTGAGCAGCACGTTCTGCGCCGGGTGGCCGTTCTCGTAGATGTCGCGCAGGGACAAATTGTAGTCGCGGCCATCGCGGGTAAGGATCACGCTGGACCAGTTGGCGTTGTCGCTGATGCCGCCGGCGGCGCCGATGGCATCCACCAGCCGCATCGGTACGTTGGTAATCGGATAGGTGCCCGGGCTGCTGACGGCGCCGGTGATGTAGACCTTCTTGCTGCGGAACGCGGCCACCACCACGTCCACCTGGGGCGATTCGATGTATTCGGTGAGGCGTTTGGTGATCAGATCGCGGATCTCGGTGACCCTGAGGCCTTCCACATCCACGTTGCCCACGTAGGGGTAAAAGATGGTGCCGTCGTTGTGTACCCAGTTGCCGGAATCAGCGGAACTGCGCATGGAGCCGGCGGGGATGGTCAGTTCCGGATGATCCCAGACGGTGATTTGCAGCACGTCGCCGGGGCCCACGGTGTAATCGTATTGCTCATCGGCTTCCACCAGCTCCGGCGGCGGCGTGTAGGCGTCGGCGGCGGGCTGATCAAGAATCGCGGTGTCGATCACGTGCACCTTGATCACGTCAGGCAGCGGCGCGGCGTCTTTGCCGTCGTCTTCGGCGAACCAGCCCGGCGTGGTGGAGCGGTGCGAGCCCGGGACAACGGTACAGCCCGCCAGGGCCACCAGGGCGGCGAGCGCCAGTATCGGCTTGATGGTTTTTCTCATAGCCCCTTTCTGTCCTTTACCAATCAAAGGTGTGCTGCCACATGGCCATGGCGGTCAGGCGGTCCTGTTCTCCGGCGAAGGTGTCAATCGCCTCGTCGGTGCCGGCCAGGGCCCAGGTCAGGCGGCCGCCCAGAAAATCGTGTTCCAGACGCAGCTCGGCGATGGTGACGTCCTGCTCTTCGGCGGCCTGCAGGATCTCGGCGCCGTCTTCCGCCACCACGGCCCGCTTGCCGCCGTCGTGATTCAGGTTGGCCTGGGTGACGGTGGCGCTCAATACCACCCCGCCCCGGAAAAACTGCTGAATGCCCAGGGACAAGGTGCGCGCGTCCCCTTCGTAGGTGGTGGCCAGGTTGCGGCCGTAATAGCGGAAGCCGCTTTGATACTGAAAATGCTCGTAGGCGGTGCCGTCGCGGGCGTCCGCGAACAGGCGCCCAGCCACGGTGTCCGAGGCCTCGATGAAGAAGCGCTGGCTGCCGGCGCCAATGCCGGTGAGCGCATCCAGGCCGAACAGGGCCGAGAATTTGGACGGCATCACGCCGGCTTCGTCTTCGCCCATGGCCTGGCCATAGAACCCGGAGGGTACACCGAACACCGGGAAACTGGCACGGAAATCAAACCCCGCCACCTGGTTGCTGGGGTCGTTGGCGCCGGTGCCGTCGTCCTGCTGGCCGTTGTCCTTGCCGATGATGGCGTCGCCCAGGGAGCCCAGGCTCTGGTCGCGGCCTTCGCCGCCCCACTGGAACAGACGGGTGAAGCCGATCTGCAGGAAGCTGGCCGGGCGCAGCGTCAGCCGGGCGCCAAGCAGTTTGGCATCGGGGATCGCGCGGTCCTGTTCAAGCTGGCCGCCAAACACCTGGAAATCCCAGGGGCCGATCCAACTGAACCAGGGGTTCTCGGGCTGATAGGGGGTTTGCCGGCCAATCCACAGGCCGGTGACCGGGCGGGCGTTGTTGGACCAGGCCAGCGAGCTTTGCCAGCCCGGGCCCCACCAGCGGTCAATGGCACCCACGCCCATCTGCCAGTTGCCGAAGCGACCGGCCACGTAGCTGCCGTCGGCGCGGGCTTCGCGGTCATCACGGTCGTTGTCGATGTATTGCGCCTCGACCCGGGCGGCGAACCGGCGGCCGGTGACTTCCACCGCCGCACGGCCATCGACTTCGCCGCGCGGTTGCTCGGCGAAGTGCTGAAACAGGGGTTCCTGATTGGCGCCGCCCACTGAAACGGTGGCGGTGCGGGTGCGGCTCTTGACCTGATCCAGGCGCGCACGCAGATAGGCGGCGTGATCGCTGGCGCGGCAGCTGTCGCTGGTGTTCTTCATGCCCTGAGCCACGGCGGACCAGTTCATCGGCCAGGTGAGGGTCAGGCCCTCAAAGCAGCCCATGGCGGACAGCGCTTCCAGATGATGGCGCGCGCGCAGATCACCGGTTTCCACCCAGGGCGCGGCCTGTGCCACCGCACACCCGGCCAGCATGAAACCCAGGGCGCTTCGCTTTACTAGTGTTGCCCAATTCGACACCGGGGGCTTCCTATCCAGAACGTTCTACCATGGGGACTTCCTACCCCCGGGAGGCCCGAATGGCGGGCCAGATGGCACATAAAGGCCAGCGAGCGTAACGCTCAGGAGGCGGATTATCACCCGCGAAGATTGTCGTGCCTATGACAGAGACAGGCATTTTACATTTTGTTTACCAGAATGCCACCAGGACAAGGCCGATTCGCGGTCAAGGACCGCTCCCACAAGGACACAGGGCAGATTACCCCGGCGCCACACTACGGCGCCGCTGTGGGAGCGGTCCTCGACCGCGAACCGAGCCGAAGGCGAGG
>NZ_NMQZ01000066.1 GCF_002864685.1 Alloalcanivorax mobilis | reverse complement strand
CAACAGGGCGTCAGCGGCGATGGGAAGTGGATCAGCATGAGTCAATTCCAGCTATTCCGCGAAGAACCTTTTTATTGGGCGGTCAGGGCGGCTCCGATTTGAACCCTCCAGTTTGAACGAGCAGCCTTCAGGCTGCGCAGTAACGCAAGGTCTTACCTTGCGGCCCGCAGGGTGAGGCCGGCAACGGCCGAATACTAGCCGGGCGTGAGCCCGGCGCAGGACGCACCCGCAACGCGGGGGCGCCCCGTAGGGGTGGCGGCAGCTTGCTGACGACATCAATCCCTCCCTGACCGCCTCGAAATTCACATAACCAATCACCACGTCCTGTCCTGGTTCCCTTGATTCCAGTCACCAGCTGCTCATACCCTTCTATGCACAAAATTCTCTATCGGGATCAAGGACAAGACCCGGGGGAAGCCTCAATAGAAAGGCAGTCGCCTCCGCAACACTTTTGTGTGGACGGGAACAAGGAGCGTTTACGTGAACCCAAAAAGGGATGTGGTCTACATGGGAAAGTCTGAAAAACTCATAGACAAAATGCCCAAAGCCGTAGAAGAAATCGTCAAAACCAATCTGCAGGCACTACAAAGCTCCAAGGCAAGTTCGTTTAGCGACCTTCCTGACTGGACGAACAAAGTCAAAGTCACCGACAAGCCTTTGCAGGGTGACAATCTGGACGGCACCCATCAGCTTACGGTGAAACATCGTGACAGCTACAGAGTCGTTTATATCGCGACCTATGAAGACTGCATTTTTGTACTTCATTGTTTTAAAAAGAAAACCGAAGGGAAGTCGACTAAAGACATGAGAACAGTTAAAGAGCGATACGCTCGATTGAAAGATGACAGGGCGAGAGGCAGGGTTTAGCCTTTATACCAAATTTGATATATTGATTGACTATTGATACACTCGCCGCAAGGTTAGGCTGAACGCATAGGTACGATCATGTATACCCGTGTCTCCAATGTCTGGGCATCAAATGCCAAAAACGAAGCTGAAGCCAAGGCATTGACCTTGAAGGCGCAGCTTATGCTTGTTCTACGTGAGTTAATCTTCAAGAACGGCTGGAACCAAGCCGAGGCCGCGAAAAAGCTGGGAATTTCTCAACCCCGCGTCAGCTACCTCACTAATGGCCAGGTATCCAAGTTCAGTATGGACAAGCTCTATGAGCTCTTAACCCTCTGCGGTTATGACCTCGAAGTATCCCTACAAGATGGCATACCCGCCGTCACCACCACCCCCAACAAAGCGGCTTAGCGATACCGGCGCGAATCACTGCCGCACGGTGCGGGCGTTGGGCAACAGCGTCTCGAAGTTGGATCGGAACGGGTTGATGTCGATGCCGCCACGGCGGGTAAAACGGCCATAGACGGTGAGCTGGCGGGGGGCGCAGCGGCGCTGGATGTCGATGAACATCTGCTCGATGATCTGCTCGTGGAAGCCCTGGTGATTGCGCAGGGAGACCACGTAGCGCAGCAGGCTGGCCGGGCTGATCGGCGCGCCGGTGTAGCGCACCATGACGGTGGCCCAGTCGGGCTGGTTGGTGACCGGGCAGTGGCTGCGCAGCAAGTGGGAAAACAGCACGCCGCTCTGCTCCGGCCCCTGGTCGGTGAACAGCAGGTCCGGGCTGTATTCGAACCCCTCGAAACTGACATCCAGGCCGTCCACGCACTGGCCGTGGTCTTCCCAGAGCGGTTCCCGCTGCGCCTCTTTCAGGGACAGGATGCGCACGTCCAGAGGCGCGCCAATGGTGTGCGCCACGTCTTTCTCGATGGCGGCGATCACCGCTTCCCGGGATTCGAAGCGGGTATTGGCGAAGGAATTCAAATACAGCTTGAGCGATTTGGATTCCACGATGTTGGCGGAGGTACAGGGTATCGTCAGTTCCGCCACCGCCACCATCGGTTTGCCTTTGCCGTTCAGCCAGGACAACTCGTAGGCGTTCCACAAATCCATGCCGTGAAACGGCAGATCCGAATTTTCCAGTTCCAATCCTTCGCGGGCGTCCCAGCGCGGCACCGGACACAGCAGCGCCGGTGTGTACTGGTCAACGTAGTCGCTGGCGCGGCCCAGCGGGGTATCGTGCAGCAGGCTCATCGCTCAGGGCACCTTTCCTTGGTGAGGGAGGCGTCAGTATGCCGCATTTCAGCCACGGATTCCGGTACCCCGTTGCAACAGCCACAGCGCGAGCAGATAAAACACCGTGGTGAAGGCGAAAATCGCCCCCAGCGAAGCGTACACGTTGACGTCGCTGACACCGAGAATGCCGTACCGGAAGGCGTTGACCATATACACGATCGGGTTCACCAGGGTCAGGGTGCGCCAGAAGTCGGACAGCAGATCCAGTGAGTAGAACACGCCGCCCAGGTAGGTCAGCGGCGTCAGCACGAAGTTGGGAATGATGCTGACGTCATCGAAGTTGTTGGCGAAAATGGCGTTGATAAAACCGCCCAGGGAAAACAGCGCCGAGGTCATGATCACGGTGGCCACGGTGATCCAGACGTGCTGCATGGTCAGGTGGGTGAAAAACAGGCTCAGAATACTGACGATCACCCCGACCATGATGCCACGGGCCATGCCGCCAACAATGTAGCCGGTGAGAATCACGTGCGAGGGCATCGGCGAGACCAGCATTTCTTCGATGGAGTGCTGGAACTTGGTGGAGAAAAACGAACTCACCACGTTGCCGTAACTGTTCTGAATCACGCTCATCATGATCAGCCCGGGCACGATGTACTGCATGTAATCGAAGCCACCCATGTCGCCGATACGGCTGCCCACCAGATTACCGAAAATCACGAAGTAGAGGGTCATGGTGATGGCCGGCGGCAGCAGCGTCTGCGGCCAGATGCGCACGAAACGGCGCACCTCCTTGATGACGATGGTGAGAAAGGCGATCCATTGCTGGCGCGGGGTCATGATGCCACCTCCGCGTTGCTTTGCTGGCCGGGCAGATTCTGCTCCACCAGCCGCACGAACAGCTCTTCCAGGCGGTTGGCCTTGTTGCGCATGCTCATCACCTGGAAATCCTGTTCCGCCAGTTCCACGAACAACCGGTTCAGGTTTTCGGTTTTCGGCACTTCCACTTCCAGGGTGGCGGCATCGCGCAGTTTGACCGTGAAGCCGGACAACTCCGGCGCCCGATTCACCGGCCGCGCCAAATCCAGGATGAAGGTTTCCACCTGGAGTTTTTCCAGCAATGATTTCATGTCGGTGTTCTCGACGATACGGCCGTGGTCGATGATGGCGATGCGCCGGCACAACGACTCCGCTTCTTCGAGGTAATGGGTGGTGAGGATAATGGTGCGCCCCTCCTCGTTGAGGCCGATCAGGAAATCCCACATCGAACGGCGCAGCTCGATATCAACGCCGGCGGTGGGCTCATCGAGAATCAGCAGGTCCGGTTCGTGCACCAGCGCGCGGGCGATCATCAGGCGTCGCTTCATGCCGCCGGAGAGCATGCGCGCCTGGCTTTTGCGTTTGTCCCACAGGCCCAGTTTGCGCAGATACTTTTCCGCCCGCTGCCGCGCCAGCGGCGCCGGAATACCATAAAAACCCGCCTGGGTGACGACAATGTCGAACACCTTCTCAAACTGGCTGAAGTTGAATTCCTGGGGCACCACGCCGATTTTCTGCTTCGCCAGCGCGCGTTCGGAATCAAGATCGTAATCGAGAATCCGTACCTCGCCACTGGTCTTGTTCACCAGCGAGCTGATTACGCCGATGGTGGTGGATTTGCCGGCGCCGTTTGGCCCCAACAGGGCGAAGAAGTCACCGCGCTCAACGGTCAGATCGATGCCCTTGAGAGCCTCGGTACCGTTGGCATAGGTTTTTTTCAGGTTTCGAATCGTCAGGGCGGACAAAGTCACCTCGCCGGCGCTGGGAAAAGGAAAAACTCACAGTTGGGGGCGAGCATTGAACAATTCAAGCACCGTCCAGACTGCGGCGCCCCTGCTCCCCCCGCCACACCCAGTTCATATGACACTCGTCGAACCACACCCAGAGGCCCTCCATCATCCAGGGCCAGTCCCGTTCGTCGATGCAATCACGGCCTTCCAGCTCGGCGACCAGCACCGCCAGAATAGTGTCATGGGTTACGTGCACCGCCAAGGCGCCGGGGGAAGGCTCGCGCTCGCGCAGGTATGAGGCCAGCTTGGCGCGCCCCTGGGCCGGCGTCAGCATGCCCTCGAAGGGCATTTTCAGGTGGGCATTGAGGAATTTCATCGCGCCCATCTTCAAGAAGGTCGGCCCGACCTGATTGATGTCTTCCACGTAACAGCCCGGCTCGACCAGGGTGGCGTCGGTGATCACCTCAGGCACCCGGTCGATCAAGCCGGCTTCGCGGGCGCCTTCGGCCATCGCTTCGGCGGTGTCCACGCAACGCCCCACCGGGCTGGAATAGAACGCCGCCACCGGCCGCTCCAAGCGGGCGCCCCATTCACGGGCCATGGTGATGCCCTCTGGGGTCAACGGCAGGCGATAGTCGGCGAACCCGTTCTTGGCCAGTTCGCGCACGGAATGGCGTGTTACCAGATGGGCGGGCCGATCGGCGGGCAGATGACGGAGAGCGGAATGCAAGCGCGGATGTAAACGGGCCATGACAACTTCAGTTGGACATTCGGGTCATCTTACGAGCCGCCCCCGTGAATGCCAAGTCGATTGTCGCCGGCGACCCGTGACGCGTGACGCGTGACGCGACCATGACCGTGGCGGGAATCCATGCCATGATCGGCTCGCGATATCGGCACCGGCGCTGCGGTTGCCTCGCCCCAAGCAAAGTTCTAAAGTAGAACCTTATGCCCGGCGCGCCCTGAGCGCGCCTTTTCGGGTTCAAAAAACAATCGTTTACCGGTTCAGGGAGCAATCATGAAAACACGCATTACCGAGCTGTTTGGCATCGAACACCCGATTATCCAGGGCGGCATGCACTTCGTGGGTCTGGCCGAGCTGGCCGCCGCGGTGTCCAACGCCGGCGGGTTGGGCCTTCTCACCGCTCTCACCCAGCCTTCCCCGGAACATCTCAGCAAAGAGATCGCCCGCTGCCGCGAGATGACCGACAAGCCGTTCGGCGTGAATCTGACTTTCCTGCCCTCGGTGACCCCGCCGGACTACCCCGGCTACGTGAAAGCCATCATCGAGGGTGGCATCAAGGTGGTGGAGACCGCCGGCAACAACCCGCAGAAATACCTGCCCGCGCTTCAGGAAGCCGGCGTCAAGGTGATTCACAAGTGCACCTCGGTGCGCCATGCGCTTAAAGCGGAGTCGATCGGCTGCGACGCGGTCAGCGTGGACGGCTTCGAGTGCGGCGGCCACCCCGGCGAAGACGATGTGCCCAATATGATCCTGCTGCCACGCGCCGCCGAGGAACTGAAGATTCCGTTCGTGGCCTCCGGCGGCATGGCCGACGCGCGCTCTCTGGTCGCGTCGCTGGCCATGGGCGCCGACGGCATGAACATGGGCACCCGCTTTCTGGCCACCCGCGAAGCGCCGGTGCATGAGAACGTCAAGCAGGCGATCCTGGCCGCCTCCGAGCTGGACACCCGGCTGGTGATGCGCCCGTTGCGCAACACCGAGCGGGTGCTGACCAACGCCGCCGTGGAGCGGCTGCTGGAGAAAGAACGCGAGCTGGGCAAGGACATTCAGTTCAAGGACATCGCCCCGGAAGTGGCCGGCGTCTATCCCAAGGTGATGCGCGACGGCGATGTGGATGTGGGGGCCTGGAGCTGCGGCATGGTGGCCGGCCTGATTCACGATATCCCGGCGGTGGGCGAGTTGATCGGCCGCATCATGAAAGACGCCGACGAGATTATCCGCCAGCGCCTCACCGGCTTCGCCGACGGCCGCCTCTGAACCCGACTCGCCGCGGCGGCCAGGCCGCCGTGGCGCCCTTGCGAGGAGCACTCGATGAGCGAAATCCGTTTCTACTTCGACTTCGGCAGCCCCAATGCCTACCTGTCACACCGCCTGTTGCCGGACATCGCGCAACGCACCGGCGCCAGCCTGCGCTATGTGCCGATTCTGCTCGGCGGGCTGTTCAAGATGACCGGCAATCAGTCCCCGGTGCAGGCGTTCGGCAACATCAAGAACAAGCTTGCCTATGAACAGTTGGAAAGCCGGCGTTTTATCCAACGCCACGGGATTACCGAATTCCGCATGAACCCGCACTTCCCGGTCAACACCCTGCATATCATGCGCGGCGCCGTGGCCGCCGAAACACTGGGCGTGGCGCCGGCGTACATTGATTCGGTGTACAAGGACATGTGGGAGCGTGAACGCAAGATGGACGACCCCGACGTGATTCGCTCCGCCCTTCAGGAAGCGGGCCTGGACGCCGACGAAATTATTCGTCTCACGCAGACCGATGACATCAAGGCAACGCTGCTGGCTAATACCCAGGAAGCGTTCGACGCTGGCGCGTTCGGCAGCCCCAGCTTCACCGTGGAGGGTGAGTTGTATTTCGGCAAGGATCGTCTGCGCGACGTGGAGGAGCAAGCCAGGGCCGGTTGAACGGCCCCGTCCGCTTCAGCCCCGTTTTTTCTTCTTATCCAGGCGTTTCTCTTTCAACGTCTTACGGGGCTTCTTCTTTTCGTTTTCCTTACTCATGGTTCTGCACTCATGTCGTCAAGCAGTTCCCGCCCGGTCTGCTGCCGCCTGACAAACCGGGGCGGACGGTGTTCGCGGTTCTCGGCAAAACGCGAGCGGCCGGCTCAGTGCTTCATGGCGGAAACGCCTCCACCACCGCTTCAACCTTAACCACCAGAAGGTCGCAGCCACGCCCCAAAAAGCGCGGCCTGACCAGATCACCGGGGCGACTGCCCAATAAGGCGTCGCCAAGCGGTGACAGAATGGAGATCACGCCCTGTTCCGGCCGCGCCCGAGCAGGTTCCACCAGAATAAACACAGCCTCTTCGCCACAGAGCGGATCACGTACCGACACGCGACTGTTCAGTCTTGCCGCGCCCGCCTTCGTCTTATCGGAACACCCAAGCTCCAGACGCGCGATGACGCTGGCCAGACCGGCCGGCCGCAATACGTAACACCATGAACGAGCCAGATGATATCGACGGATGGCCGGTCGCCAACGGCGCAACGACCACCGCATGCGCTTAAGCGCCACGACGGTTCTCCCTGAAAACAGGATTACGGAAATGCGATTAATAAAAACAACGGAAGGGGGTGCCGGGCAGGAACAGGGTCCTGCCCGGCTTAATTCGGAAAGGTGAGCGAGAAGCGATAGAAAGCGAGGCGATGAGTCACGATGTTCTCCGGGAGTTCACTCACCAGAAAGAAGATGGCCATGACCATAGCCCAACCAAAAAATAAAGCAACCGCACCGCCGGCGCCTTCGGCGAAGGCGCCGGCAAGTGGGCTCAGAACACGCCCTGTTCAATCATGGCGTCGGCGACGCGGCGGAAACCCGCCACATTGGCGCCCAGCACCAGATTGCCCGGCGCGCCGAACTCCTCGGCGGTGGCACTGGCGCGGCGATGAATGTCCCGCATGATCGCGCGCAATGTCTGATCAACTTTCTCCGCCGGCCAACGCGCCATGGCGGCGTTTTGCTGCATTTCCAGCTGACTGACCGCCACGCCGCCGGCATTGGCGGCTTTACCCGGGCCATAGTCGATGCCCGCCCGCAGGAAGCACGAGACGGCCTCACGGGTACTGGGCATATTCGCGCCCTCGCACACGCCCACAACCCCATTGGCGACCAATGCTTCGGCGTCGACGCCGGTGAGTTCATTCTGGGTAGCACAGGGGAAGGCCAGTTCGGCGGGCTCATGCCATACCGGCGAACGCCCTGCCGTGTAGTCAGCCACCGGGATAAACGTCGCGTCAGTATGACAATCCAGATAATCGCGCAGTGGCAAACGGCGCCGTTCCTTGATGTCTTTCAACAACGCCACATCGAGACCCGCGCGATGGATCAAGGTGCCGGAAGAATCCGAGCAGGAAATCGGCCGGGCGCCCAACTGGGTCAGCTTCTCCAATGTATACAGCGCCACGTTGCCCGCGCCCGATACCAGGCAGCGCTTGCCGGCCAGGGTATCGCCGCGTTCGGCGAGCATGTTTTCGGCAAAGTACACGCAGCCGTAACCGGTGGCTTCACGCCGCCCAAGGGAGCCGCCCCACCCCGCCGCCTTGCCGGTGAGCACCCCCTCAAAACGACCGTTCAGCCGCCGATACTGGCCATACAAGTAACCGATCTCGCGCTGACCAACGCCGATATCCCCTGCCGGAACGTCTATGGTGGCGCCGATATGGCGGTGAAGCTCGGTCATAAACGCCTGGCAAAAGCGCATTATTTCGCCCTGGGAGCAGCCCTTCGGGTCAAAATCCGAGCCGCCCTTGGCGCCGCCCAGCGGCAGACCGGTCAGCGCATTTTTAAAGATTTGCTCAAAGCCCAGGAACTTGATGATGCCGGCGTTCACGCTCGGATGAAAACGCAACCCGCCTTTATAAGGCCCCAGTGTCGAGCTGAATTGCACGCGGTAGCCCTTGTTGACGCGAACCCGCCCCTGATCATCCAGCCAGGCAATACGAAAAAAGATCTGCCGCTCCGGCTCCAGAAGCCTCTCCACAACGGCCTCATCCTGATAACGCCGGTCGGCATCCAATACCGGCGCGAGCACTTCC
Organism: Alloalcanivorax mobilis; assembly: GCF_002864685.1. GTDB lineage: Bacteria > Pseudomonadota > Gammaproteobacteria > Pseudomonadales > Alcanivoracaceae > Alloalcanivorax > Alloalcanivorax mobilis. The sequence continues at coordinate 757 of NZ_NMQZ01000066.1, read as the reverse complement.
AGCACCTCTTCCACGGCCTGATAGAATTCGCCCTGGCCAGGGCTGCTCCTGCGCAGTCCGTCCAGGGTCCGGGTCACATAGTCCATCGCTGATTTTTCCCTTACACGCTGCTCCAATAACAAACGCCTCGGAACAAGCAAAAAAGAATCACTATTTCAGGGAATCATATCCGCATGCGCACCGTTTCTCGACCACGACAACGGTTTGTTATTACGCGCAAGCAGAAAAACGTCAGGCTGTCTCTGGCAGTCGGCGGGACCGCCATTCAGAAAAGCGGAGAAGGCAAGGAAGCCAGGAAAGTGGCAAGGGCCGAACGCTCCAACCGGGAGAAGCCTTGACCAGGCAGGCCGGAGCGTGGACTTATCTGGGGCGGGGAAACGTGACCCGACCGGGCTGGCGCTCCAGCTCGCGACCGTGACCGCCTTTCCCTATCTGTAGAACTGGAGCGGGAAACGTGACTCGACCGGGCTGGCGCTCCAGCTCGCGACCGTGATCGCTTTCCCTGTCTGTAAAACTTAAATCTGGAGCGGGAAACGAGACCCGACCGGGCTGGCGTTCCAGCTCGCGACCGTGGCTGTCTTTCCCTGTCTGTAAAACTTAAATCTGGAGCGGGAAACGAGACTCGAACTCGCGACCCCAACCTTGGCAAGGTTGTGCTCTACCAACTGAGCTATTCCCGCTTGTAACTCTTCGGGCCGTCTTCCCGCCGGGAAGACGTTCTGCGGCGCCTGCCGGCGCCTGGTCAAACCCCATTAAG
>NZ_NMQZ01000065.1 GCF_002864685.1 Alloalcanivorax mobilis | reverse complement strand
GCCGCGCCGGCCGCCGCCGCGCCGGTCGCCACCGCGCCCCGGCCCGGCCCCGCCGAGCAACCCCTGCTGGAAGTACGCGACCTGCACACCGTGTTTCAGAAAGACGACACCCAGGTGCACGCGGTCAATCAGGTCAGCTTCGACGTGCGCGAAGGCGAGATCGTCGCCATTGTCGGCGAAAGCGGCTCTGGCAAAAGCATCACCGCCATGTCATTGCTGCGCCTGATCCCCAGCCCGCCGGGGCAGATTATCGGCGGCCAGGTGCACTTTCAGGGCGAAGACCTGATGGACCTGGACGACGAAGGCATCCGCCAGCGCCGTGGCCGCGACATCGCGATCATCTTTCAAGAGCCGATGACCTCGCTGAACCCCAGCCTGAGCATCGGCCAGCAGCTTGCCGAGCCGCTGCGCGTGCACGGCTCGGTGCCCAAGGAAAAAGTCCGCGAACGCTGCCTGGAACTGTTGCGGCAGGTGCGCCTGGGCGACCCGGAAAAACGTCTCGACGCTTATCCCCATGAGCTGTCCGGTGGCATGCGCCAACGGGTGATGATCGCCATGGGCATGGCCTGCATGCCCAAATTACTGATCGCCGACGAGCCCACCACCGCGTTGGACGTCACCGTGCAGGCGCAGATTCTGGAGCTGCTGCGCGACCTGGTGCACGAGCACCGCTCGTCGATGATCCTGATCACCCACGACCTGGGCGTGGTGGCCCGCTACGCGGATCGCATCAACGTGATGTACGCCGGACGCATCGTTGAGCGCGGCACCGCCAGCGAGATTTTTCATCACCCCCGGCACCCCTACACCCTTGGCTTGATGGCCTCCATGCCACGCCTGGACCAGGCCCCCGGCGAGCGCCTGATCCCGATCGACGGCCAGCCACCGGATCTCGCCGATCCGCCCAGTGGCTGTGCCTTTCATCCGCGTTGCCGCTTCGCCGAGCCGCGCTGCAAACAGCAGCGCCCGGAACTGGAGCGCCTCACCGACAACCACTGGAAAGCCTGCTGGGTGGACACCAATGCAAAGCGCTGAACCCCTGTTGCAAGTCACCGGCCTCAAGGTGCATTTTCCCATTCACGCCGGCCTGCTCGGCCGCCAGGCCGGCACCGTAAAAGCGGTGGACGGCGTCGATTTCCAGGTGCACGCCGGCGAAACCCTGGGGCTGGTGGGTGAAAGCGGCTGCGGCAAATCCACCACCGGGCTGGCGGTGCTGCGCATGCACGCGCTCACCGATGGCCAGGTGCGCTTCAACGGCGAAGACATTTCCAGCCCCGACCGCGCCAGCCTGAAGCGGCTGCGCCGCACCATGCAGATGATCTATCAGGACCCGTTCGGCTCGCTCAATCCGCGCATGCGGGTGCTCGACATCGTCGGCGAACCGCTGCGCGTGCACCGCCTCACCCGCGGCCGCGCCGCCTACCGCAAGCGGGTCATGGAGCTGCTCGAGCGCGTCGGCCTGAAAGCGGAAATGGCCGAGCGTTACCCGCACGAGTTTTCCGGCGGCCAGCGTCAGCGCATTGGCATCGCCCGCGCTCTGGCCGCCGACCCCAAGCTGTTGATCTGCGACGAGCCGGTATCGGCGCTGGACGTCTCAATCCAGGCCCAGGTGATCAACCTGCTTGAAGACCTGCAAAAAGAGCTGGGCCTGACCTACCTGTTTATCGCCCACGATTTGGCCGTGGTACGCCACCTGTGCCAGCGCATCGTGGTCATGTACCTGGGCCGCATCGTCGAAGTGGCGGACCGGGAAAGCCTCTACCGCAACCCCTCGCACCCCTACACCCGCGCCCTGCTGGCGGCGATTCCCATCGCCGACCCGGACCCGGAAGTACAAGCGCGCTTTGATCCATCCCTGCACGGCGAGGTACCCAGCCCGATCAACCCGCCCCCGGGCTGCCCGTTTCACCCACGCTGCCCCCACGCCGCTCCGGTGTGCCAGCAACAACGCCCACGAACCATGGAGCTGGCCCCCGGCCACACCGTGGCCTGCCATCTGCATGACCCCGAACAGGCCGAGGCCATGGCCCGGCCGCAATAACCCGGCCCGACAACAACAACACCAGGAGAGAGCCATGCGAACACCGATTTGGAAAACCACCCTCGCCCTGCTCAGCGCCATGGCCGCCGCCCTGGCCGGGCCGGCGCTGGCCGAAACCCCGCAAACCGACGGCACCGTGAACGTTTCCACCGTCTACCGCACCCTGGACGCCACCACCTGGGACCTGCAGCGCTGGACCTGGAAAGGCAACCACGACAACCTGCAAATGGAGTCGCTGCTGCGCGGCGACTTGTCCTTCGGACCGCGTGGCAAGGACGTCAACGACTTCATCGAGATGGACTACATTCCCTACGACCAGCTCGAAGGCAGCCTGGCGGAAAGCTGGGAAGTAAAGCAGGACCCGATGCGAGTGATCTTCCATCTGCGCAAGGGCGTCTACTGGCAGGACGTCCCCGGTGTCATGAAGCGCCGCGAACTGGTCGCCAACGATGTCATCACCTCATTCAAAACCCGCTGGGCCAGCAGCCGCGCCATTCCCACCTATTGGGAGTTCGTTGATCGCTGGGAAGCCCCGGACGATCACACCGTGGTCGCCTACTTCAAGCAGTTCCATGGCAACTGGCCCTACCGGCTGGCCTGGGGCTTCTACGACGGCATTCTGCCGCCGGAATGGCAAAACCTCAGCGAAGAAAAACGCGCCGACTGGCACAACGCCGCCGGCACCGGCCCCTATCGCATCGAAAGCATCCAGACCGGCCGCCAGCAGGTCTACGTCAAGAACAAGGACTACTGGGACACCACCACCATTGACGGCAAGGAATACACCCTGCCGCTCAACAACAAGGTGATCTACCACATCATCAAAGACGAAGCCGCCGCGGTGGCGGCGCTGAGCACCGGCCGCCTGGACATCATGGAGGCGGTACGCTGGCAGTTGGTCGATCAGCTCAAGAAGAGCGCCCCGGAACTGATCACCCGCAAGTTCGTCGGCACCCAGGGCACCTACGTCGCCCTGCGCACCGACCAGAAACCGTTCAACGACGTGCGCGTGCGCCGCGCCATGAACCTGGCGGTGGATCAGCGCGCCATCCTCGACTCCCTGCTCAACGGTGAAGGTGCCCTGCTCAACTACCCGTTCGCCCAGCGCTGGAACAACTACTACACCCCGCTGGAAAAGCTGTCCCCCAAAGCCCGGGAACTGTTCGACTACAAACCCGAGGAAGCGAAAAAACTGCTCGCCGAAGCCGGCTACCCGAACGGCTTCAGCTTCGATCTGCAAGCCTGCTCCTGCAGCCCCTACCAAATGGATCTGGTCGCCATGCTGCAGGCTTACTACCAACAGATCGGCGTCAAGATGAACATCAAAACGCTGGAATACGGTGCCTACCGCGCCAACATGCGCGGCAAGAACCAGGCCGGCGGCTACCTCATGAACAACAGCTCCGGCAACCCCATCGCGGTGCTGCGCAAGAGCTTCATGAGCGGCCAGACCTGGAACGCCTCCTGGTACAGCAACGAAGACTTCGACCGCCGCATCGAAGCCGCCATCACCGAACCCGACCAGGAAAAACGCGACACCGAACTGCGCCAGTTGAACGACTTCATCATCGAAGAAGCCGTGCCCCACGTCTGGCTGCCCACCGAAATGGTCTACTCCGCCTGGTGGCCCTGGGTGAAAAATTACTACGGCGAACTGCGCGTCGGCGCCACCAAACCCAACACCATCTACGCGCGCATCTGGATCGACGAAGACATGAAAAAGAAAATGCTCAACGACTGACCCCACCCGTTCTCCACGGCCGGCCCACTCCGGCCTTTCAGGGCGCCCTTCGGGGCGTTTTTTTTCGAAGCGCTGGACGTCAAACGCTTGACGCCGGACGCCGGACGCCGGACGCTCAACCCTGGCACCGCAACGATAGGCACGCGCAAAATGCTCTTGCGTAGCCGCAATGCTCTTCGCCCCGGGTTTTGATCTTAGCGTCTGGCGTCTGGCGTCTGGCGTCTAGCGTCTAGCGTCTAGCGTCTGGCGTCTTAGAGCGCTGGACGCCAGACGCTGGACGCTTAACCCGAGACGGCGGGGCTTTGCGGCAGTGCGGGCAACGCTTGCGTAGCCGCAATGCTTTCCGTTCCGGGTTTTGATCTTAGCGTCTAGCGTCTAGCGTCCGGCGTCCAGCGTCCAGCGTCTAGCGTCCAGCGAAGCTCCCCCTCCTCTTCGAACAACACCGCCATCAACGCCCGCTCGCCGGCACCGGGTTCCCGCTGGCGGTGAGAAAGCAAATACAAGGGTCGAACCAAGCGCCGGTGATCACCGCTGCCATCGCCGTTCACCAATACCAGGCGACCATCGGCGAGCGCGGCGTGGGCGGCGGTTTCGCTCACATAGCCGACCCCGGCGCCGGCGATCACCGCCTGGCGCACCGCCTCGCCGGAACCCAGTTGCAGCAGCCGCTCGGCAGCCGGAAAGGCCTCGCCCAGCCGCGCTTCGATCACCGCGCGGGTGCCCGAGCCGGGTTCGCGCATCACCCAGGGCCAGCGGTCCGGGTCCGCGGGCAATCGCGCCGCCAGCGCCGGCGCGGCCACCCGCACCAGCACATCGTCACGCCAGGGTTGCGCTTTCAGTAACCGGTGCGACACCGGGCCCTCCACCAGGGCCAGCTCGACACTGAGCGAGAGCAGCATTTCCACCGCGGTCCGGGTGTTAACCACCTCCATGCGAATGCGCGCCCCATCGTGCCGTTCACGCAGCACCGCCAGCAGCGGCGGCAAGTAGTAATCGCCCAAGGTGTGGGTGGCGGCCAGAGCCACCTCCAGACCCGGCTCCTGGAACAACCCTTCGCACCGGGCCACCTGCGCCAACAGCGTGCGCACCTCCGGCACCAGCTGCTGGCCCGCCCGGTTCAGATGCAAACCGCGCCCAAGGCGGTCGAACAGGCGCTCCCCAACCCGCTCTTCAAGCTGATTAAGGGCCTGACTCACCGCCGGCTGGGTCAGCGATACGGTGCGCGCCGCGGCGGCCACGCTGCCGGTTTCCGCCACCGCCAGGAACAGGCGCCATTGGCGCAGAGTAGTCTGATTCATAAGTTTATTTTAGTTATATCTTTATAATTATCAAATATATCTATCGGGCAATGGGCGCCATAGTGGTGGCACGTTCACGCCACGGAGTGCGTCCTGTGTCTGTATCCAACGCCATCTCGCTGCACCGTCTGCCCTTTACCGCCCTGACCCTGGCCACCGGGTTGGCCGGCATGGCCCTGGCCGCCACCCCGCTGGCGCGGCAATGGGGCCTGGGCACACTGGCCCTGTCGCTGTTGATCGGGCTGCTGGTGGCCCAGCCGTTGCCCGCCGATTGGCGGCGCCAGGGCGCGCCGGCGCTGGCCTTGTTTAAAGGGCCGGTGTTGAAAGCCGCCATCGTGTTGTATGGCCTGCGCATTCCACTGCAGGCGGTGGGCGAACTGGGCATTGGCGTGATCCTGCTCGACGCCGCGCAAATCCTGATCAGCCTGGGGCTGGCCCTGTGGCTGGGCCGGCGCCTGCTGGGCATGAGCCAACCCGCGGCCCTGCTGATCGGCGCCGGCAACGGCATCTGTGGCGCCGCCGCCGTGCTCGCCGCGGAACCGGTGCTCGGCGGCAAGAACCGGGACACCGCCATGGCCGTGGCGGCGGTGGTGGTGTTCGGCACGCTCAACATGCTGCTGCTGCCGCTGGCCTATCACCAATGGCCCGGTCTGCTCGGCGATCCCCAGCGTTTCGCCCTGTTCACCGGCGCCACCGTGCAGGAAGTCGCCCAGGTAATCGTCGCCGCCCAGGCCATGTCCCCGGCGCTGGTGGACACCGCCCTGCTGGTGAAAATGATCCGCGTGATGATGCTGGCGCCGACCCTGCTGCTGCTGGTCGCTCTGGTCAACCGCCAGCACCGTCAGCGGCCGGGCGCCGAGGCCCCGGCCCGGCCCGGCGGCGGCGTGCGCATGCCGCCGTTCGCCCTGCTGTTCGTGGCGGCGCTGGTAGCCAACGGCGTCGGCCTGGTCCCCGACGCCCTGGCGCCGCACATCGCTGCCCTGGATGACATCCTGCTGGCGCTGGCGATGGCCGCGCTGGGGCTGAGCACGCACGTCGATCTGCTGCGCCAGGCCGGCTGGCGGCCGCTCGCTCTGGGCGCGCTGCTGTGGGCGGTGACCCTGCTGGTGGGTGCGCTGGCGCTCGCCTTCCTGCCTATCTGACCCATCCAAGCGCCGTGCGGCGAACCCGGGCAATGCGCCCGGTCACCGCCCCGGCGGTTCTGCTAAACTCGGCCTTTCATTGTTATCGCCGTGTTGTGACCATGCGTTTATCCGCCCTTTTGCTTGTCCTTTTTGTGTGCCCGCCACTGGCGTTTGTCTGCCCGCCACTGGCGCTCGCCGAGCAGACCGCCGGCTCCGCCGACCAGGCGGCCCTGCAAGAGCGCGCCGACGCCAGCCGCCGTGAGCAACAGGAACTGCGCGAGCGCAGTGAAGCTCTGCGCGCACAGCAACGCACCACCGAGAGCGTGCTTGATAAACAACAGGAAATGCTCGACCAGCTCCACCGGCAGCTGCAGGAGATCAAGGATCGCCGCCAACCTCCCGCTTCCCGCTGAGCCGCCCGCCTCGGCCGCGCACCCATCGAATAATCCGATCAATCGGCACGCTTGAGTTCTCTCGGTCCGTCCCCCACTCACGATTACAGTGACACGCTCGTAATCGCGAACAACAGGAGGTTCCATGAAGCGCGTGCTGGTTCTTTATTACTCCATGTACGGCCACATCGAAGCGCTGGCGGACGCCATCGCCGAAGGCGCCCGCCAGGTGGAAGGTGTGCGGGTGGACATCAAACGGGTTGCTGAGACCATGCCCGACGACGCCTTTAAAGCCGCTGGCGGCAAAACCGACCAGAACGCGCCGGTGGCCACCCCGGAAGAGCTCAAGGACTATGACGCGGTGATCGTTGGCACACCGACGCGCTTCGGCAACATGAGCGGCCAGATGCGGACCTTCTGGGACCAGACCGGCGGCCTGTGGGCCAACGGCACTCTGGCCGGCAAAGTCGCCAGCGTGTTCACCTCCACCGGCACCGGCGGCGGCAAGGAAACCACCATTGTCTCCACCTGGCTGACCCTGGCCCACCACGGTTTCATTCTGGTGCCTCTGGGCTACGCCGACCCCAACCAGGAACAAATGGACGTCAGCGAATTCCACGGCGCCTCGCCCTACGGCGCCGGCACCCTGGCCGGCCCCGACGGCAGCCGCCAACCCAGCCGCAAGGAACTGGCCCTGGCCCGCTACCAAGGCGAACAGGTCGCGAAACTCACCGTCAAACTCTGAATCGACTCTGCCTGCGTCGAATCCCCCCTTGGCCGCTCCCCAGCGGCTTTTTTTTGTTTGGGCGGACGCTAGACGCCGGACGCTAGACGCTAGACGCTAGACGCTTAACCCTCAACCTGACATTTTCGGAGTGTTTCCTGCCATTCAGTAAACACCCCATTGCTATCAGCGCCGGGTTTAGCGTCTGGCGTCTGGCGTCCGACGTCCGACGTCCGACGTCTAGCCTCCAACCTCACCCATCCCCCTTGGTCAACCCCCGCTCCTGATCCCCAAACATCGACGCCAGGGTAGCAAGCTGAGCGCGTCGGCCACGGCGTTGCTGCCAGCCTCGCAAACCGGGCACAAAGCGCGGCACGCCATAGCCGATCAAGCGCGGCACCAGGCCGGCCAGCGGGTACCACGGCAGCACCCGCTGGGAGAGACCCAACTGGCCCATTTTTTCCCGGCCAATAAAATAGCGGGTCACGCTCAGGTGCACATGGCGGGCATAGCGGCGGCGCACACTTCGCAGCACCCGGTAATGGCGGGCCATCGGCTCCTCGGCCAGCGCCTGGCCGAGCTCGCGGCTGGTCCAGTCCGGGCGGCTTTGCGTCATCAGGGTATGGTGCAACAGCACCATGCCCTCGCGCTCACTGAAGCGCAGCCAGCGCGAATCCACCCCCATCAACCAGCAGGCGTAGCTCCACAGGTGCATCACCGCCCGCGATTCACCACCGCTGATCGGGATACCCAGCATGCGCAGCCCGCCCAGCATCACCACGCTGAACCCCAGATAGGTGGCGGCCATGTCGATCTGGCTCAGTGGCAGACCCCAGGTGTCGCTGTTCCATTCCGACCGCGCCGCCAGGTTACGGCGCACCAGAGCGTGCACCAGGCGCACATGCAGGCTGGAGCGAAAGCCCGGCCCGAACCGCGTCAGCCCACCGGGCTCGGTGCAGTCGATCCACCACTGTCCGGTCTCCGCCACCCGCCGGGCGGTGCCCTTGCTGAGCGCGCCGGTCATCACCAGCGACTGATTGAAACCCGACAGCAAATAGCCGCCCATCAAGGCCAGATCCCGCAGCACGAAGTGGGCGGCGCGGCCGGTGCCATGAATAAAACGGGCGCCCTGCTCCAGCAGCGCCGGGTCCAGCCAGGCCGGCGCCTGTTCCACCCCGGCAAAAAAGCGCCGCAACGGCTCCGGCGGCGCCTCCAGGCTGTCCAGCCCATTGTTCAGGGCCTGCTCGAACAGCGCCCGCGCCTCGCCAAGCCCGTAGTCGTACATCCACGCCACCAGCGCGTCCATTTCCCGGTCGCCCTCGCTGAGCGCGCCCACCACCGCGTGGTATTCCTGGCGGCTGGGCGCCAGGGGCCGGCCCAGCAGGCGCCGCTTCCAGGCCGGCGTGGCCGCCTGGGTCTTGGCGAACGGGCGCACCCGCGCCGGTGCGGCGGGCGGATCAATGGCGTGAACAGGGGCGGAGGCGGTCATCGGCAGTGTCCAAAGCGGTTGCGGGAGCCTCACCCTAATGCGAATATGTATTCGCATTCAATTCGCGTTTGGAGTGTTCATGCGAAAACGCCCCCAACAGCAACGCTCCCGTCGCATGGTCACGCTGCTCCTGGACGCCACCGCCGCCAGCCTCACCGAACACGGCCTGGACGGCGCCACCACGGTGCGCATCGCCGAGCGCGCCGGGGTCAGTGTTGGCTCGCTGTATCAGTATTTCGATGGCAAGGAAGCGCTGATCCTGGCGCTGATGGAGCGCCTCGCCGACCAGGTCGCCCAGGGCCTGAAACGCCTGCCCCTGCTGGACAACAGCGACCTGCGGCAAACCACCCTGGCGGCGATCCGCTTCGGCTTTTCCATGCTGCACTCCGGCGATGGCCTGTACCTGGAACTGGTGCGCAACTGGCACCGCCTGCCCACCAACACCGTGGCCGACGTGCTCCAGCAGCATTTCATGGAGCTGGCGCGGCTCTATTTCCTCAAGCACTACCGCGACTACCCGATTGATGACCTGCAAGTGCGCATGTTCATCGTCGCCAACAGCGTTCTGTTCACCATGGTGCGCCACGTCAGCCAGGGCCAGAGCGTGCTGCGCGAGGAGCAGATCGCAGAAGGGCTGACGCGCATGGTCGCCGACTACATGATGGCGCCCTCCCCGGCGCGCTGACAGCGCGCTGTCGCGGTACCGGTGATTCGCGTTATCTTGAAACTCATCACGATGGCAAGGAAGACACCATGGTCGACAAAAACGCCAACCCGGACAACGACAGCCAGCGCAGCCTGGCGGTACTGATCGACGCCGACAACGCGCCCCCGGCGATTGTCGAGGGTCTGTTCGAAGAAATCGCCAAATACGGCGTCGCCAGCGTCAAACGGATTTATGGCGACTGGACCAAACCCAACCTGGGCGGCTGGAAAAAAGTGCTGCTCGATTACTCGATCCAGCCGGTGCAACAGTTCGCCTACACCCAGGGCAAGAACGCCACCGACAGTTCACTGATCATCGACGCCATGGACCTGCTCTACACCCGCCAGCTCAGCGGTTTCTGTCTGGTCTCCAGCGACAGCGACTTCACCCGCCTGGCGGCGCGCCTGCGCGAAGAAGGGCTCACCGTGTACGGCTTTGGCGAGCGCAAAACACCGAACCCGTTCGTCGCCGCCTGCGATAAATTCATCTACACCGAAATCCTGCGCGCCGACCACGATGGCGGCGGCGACACCACTCATACCGACGGCAAAAAAACCACCGACAGCGAACAGAAAAAAGCCGACACCAACCGCGAAGCCCCGCCCCTGAAACTGATCACCCGGGTGATCGACGACATCGCCGACGAAGAAGACTGGGTGCACCTGGGCGCGCTCGGCCAGAACATCAACAAACGCAACCCCGCCTTCGACACCCGCCTGTACGGCTTCAAAAAACTCAGCGACCTGTTGCGCGCCCACCCCAAACAGTTCGAAGTGGACCAGGGCGGCGGCGGCAACAAAGCACTGAGAGTCAGAAACGTGCGCAAGGGCAATAAGAGCAAAAGCGCCTGACGCTAGACGCCGGACGCCGGACGCTAAGATCAAAATCAAAATCTTCGCGGTCGAGGACCGCTTGTATGGTGTCAGTGCAAGTCTTAGAAAGAGGAGACTTGTCGGGGTGGAGGGACCTGGACCGCTTCTGACCCTTGGGTACAGACCGTGGGAGAGATGGCCCCACCCCGCACCGTCAAACGCCGATAAGGAATCCATCGGCTGAGTGCATGCTCAGACCGACGATAGTGGACAAGCCAGCGTTACGGTGCACCCGGTGCCGATCTGGAGGACCCTCCCCTTGTTGTGTCGCCGAGTCGCGGGAAATTGATAGGGTCAGTTGGCC
>NZ_NMQZ01000064.1 GCF_002864685.1 Alloalcanivorax mobilis | reverse complement strand
ATCGCCTTTTCGGTTTTCTCCGGGTCGGTGTAGCCGTCGAACGGGGTTTTGTCGGAGATCTCGCCGAGCATCAGACCAGCTTCACCCTTCTTCACCTTGATCATGTGACCGTTCTTATCGCGCACCGGCTGGTCCGCTTCCTTGTCGTATTTGACAATGGCATAGCTGACCGGGGAGAAGCCCACGGTGTTGTTGAAGTTGAACACGTTGGTGAAGGCCACGTTGCTTTCCGAGGCGGTGTAGAACTCCGCCACCCGTTCAATCGCAAAGCGTTCCTTGAACTGTTTCCAGATGCTTGGGCGCAAGCCGTTGCCGACGATGGTATGCACCGGGTTGTTGGCGTCGTCGGTTTTGCGCGGCTGCTCATGCAGGTAGCGGCACAGCTCGCCCACATAGCCGAAGGCGGTACAGTTATATTTGCGCACATCGTCCCAGAAGCGGCTGGCGGAGAATCCACGCGCCAGCACCAGAGTGCCACGGCCAGCGATCACAGAGGCCCAGCAGACCACCAGCCCGGTGGCGTGATAGAACGGCAGCGTGCAATAAAGGCGATCGTGTTCACCGAGCCGCACTGATGAATAGCCAAAGCCTCCATAGGCTTTTTCCCAACGGCCATGGTTAAACACCACCGCCTTGGGCAGGCCGGTGGTGCCGGATGTATAGATATAGAAAAGCGGATCGTGAAGGAATGTTTGGCCAGCACTAGACGGGTTTTCGTCTGAGCAACCCTGGATTTCGATGGCGAGATTGGTGAAGCCTTTGGGCGCGGTGCCCGGGTCGGTGAGGGTATCCTGGTCGGCGAAATAGAAGAAATGTTGTTTCAGATCCAGGTCGTCACGTACCTCTTGAACCACCGACACCTGCTCCTCACCTATGATCGCTGCCTTCGGGTTCACAAGGTTGAAACTGTGCACCAGCACCTTCCCTTTCTGCGATGTATTCAGCAGCGCCGCGCACACGCCCAGCTTGGCGCAGCCAATCACCACCGCCAGCAGTTCCGGGCGATTCGCGATGTTTACGGCGATGGTGTCGCCCTTCTGTAGTCCGATGGATGACAGATAATCGGCAATACGATTGGCCCAGGCGTTCAGGGCCCGGTAGGTGAAAACCCGTTCGTTGTGAATCAGTGCGATACCGGTCGAATGTGTGGTCGCTGCGCGCTCAAAGGCCACACCTGGCCCGACCGGCTTATGTGTGTCCGTGATCTTGCTCATTCGCGAGCCTTTAATCAGGCCCGGTAAATGTCTGATCACCTCCGGTATCTTGGCGATCACTTTCGGCAAAGTGATGACATCGGTGTGACGCATCGTATTCCCCTTTTTATTGTTCTCAGTCCTGGTGTTGGCTTCAGAAACATCCTCAAACGGTTGTTGAAGTCAATTCACCGCGTTGTGGTAGAAGGGGCGATTCTATAGCATCAATGTTTACGGTTGTACATCTGTGCGCGTTATTCTAAAACAACAAAAACAGGGATCAATTCCATGGAGAAGCGGACCCTTGCCTTCCCCCGGCGTTCACCGCAGGAATGGCTTTCCACCTTGCCAGTTTTGCTATTGTTGCTGCTGGTGGTGTTTCTATCTTCCGGCCAGATTATTCATTCCCAACTACTGAAAATCGGCGAGTCGACCTGGGAGGAATACTTTCTGCTGCGCACCGCCGGCCTGACGGCGCAACCGGTGTGCGACCGAGACCCGGATATCGAACGTCGCGTCACAGATATTGCGGAACAACGTCGAACCGGGGAAGCCGATCCATTGGCGGATATTCTCGGCCCTTCCCGTATCGACCGGGATGCGATTCGTGAATCAGTGCTGGCGTCGCGAGAGAATTGCCGCGAAAAATGGAGTCGTTATCAGACGGTGCAGCAGCAGGTAACGCCCGGTGTCATCGCGTTTCGTAATTTTGAAGGGGGCATCGCCACGTTGGTGGCGACACTCGGTGACTATAAGAGATTGCTTCTGGCGCTGATTCTGCTCATCTGCGCGACGACGACTACTTTTCAGCGCCATCATATCGCACTACGACCCTCGCGTACTCATAAGGATCATCTGGTTTCCACGGGCGCCCAGGTGGTCTCGAATTCGTTGTTGTTGATCTCCGCCATTGTCTACCGAAACTCAGACTTGCGCGCCGCCCAGGCCGGTGTGGCCGTGGATATTTTCTATCTCCACTGGGTGTGGATCATCGGCTTTTCAGCGCTTGCCCTGGCCGCGCTGTACCAGCTCATAAGACCGCCCGGCTCGTTGGAACATGGCGGCTCCTGGGGCAAGGCGATTCTGACCATTCCACTGTTCAGCTTCATGTGCATATCGGCATCGATTCAGTTTTACAGCCAGGGTTATTTCCACGGTATCAGCGTTTACATGAATATGATGATGGAGCTGTCCTCCTTGTTCCTGAATCTGGCGCTGTATATCTGGATTGGGATGATGCTCAAACAGACTCGCCTCACGCACATCGTGTTCGATGTGATGCGGCCCTGGAATCTTTCGCCTGAGCTGATGTGTGTGGTGGTGCTATCATTCGCGGCCGTGCTGACCGCATACACGGGGGCATCGGGTATTTTCGTGATCGCCGCCGGGGCCACCATTTATCGCGAGCTGATTCGTGTGGGCGCGCGCAAGCAACTGGCGCTAGCCGCTACCGCCATGTCGGGCTCCATGGGTGTGGTGTTGCGCCCTTGTCTGATCGTGGTGGTGATCGCCGCGCTCAACAAGAGCGTGACCACCGCGGAGATGTTCTCCGCCGGCGCCAAGGTGTTCATGCTGAGCGTGCTTGTTTTTTTCCTGTACAGCCAGTTCGCGCGCACCACGCCGGCGCGGATTGCGCCGTTCGGTGAAGCGCTGCCCGCCAGCCTTAGACGTATGGTGCCATTGGTGCCCTATGGCATCGTGGTCGGCGCCGTGGCTCTGTTCTTCAACGATCTGCTGGCACGTCAACTGGATGAATTTTCGGCGCCGATTATTCTTCCGGTGATGCTGATCGCGATTCTGATTTACGAAAAGTTCAGCCGTCATGTGGTGCATCTGTTCGCACTGTTCATGGTGGGTATGCTGGTCAGTTCTTTCCTGGAAATCTGGCAAGGGTATCAGGCACTTGTTGGAGGCCCCTTACCGCCAGGCGTTAATCCATCGGAGTTACAGGGCGTCCTGTGGGGCGATCTGTGGCGTAATGTGTTATTTGCCATCTTTTTGGTGGTTTATTATTTGGCGCCGGCAGGCTATCAGGACCCGCACTACGCGCCGGAGAAGGGTATCTCGGAAAAACTGGAAGGCTCGATGCGTCTCGCGACCACCGAGACCACCGGTCATATCGGTGCCCTGCTACTGCTGATGGCCATGTCCATGGGCGCCGCTGGGATCATCGAGCGTTCCGGATTATTGGGTGCTTTGCCCGAGACCTTTGGGTCGGTGTGGATCGCGGCGGGCTTTTTCGTGGTGGCCTTGGTGTTGGTGGGTATGTTCGTTGACCCGCTGGGTGCCGTGATCCTGGTCAATGCGGCCATGGCTCCGATGGCCGAGGCTAATGGTGTCAGCACATTGCACTTCTGGATGATCGCATTGGTGGCTTTCGAGCTTGGTTATTTAACGCCCCCGGTGGCCCTCAACCACCTACTCACACGACAAGTAGTCGGTGATGATGAGGTGGAAAGCGCGAAGATCAGAACCGGTAGTTTCTTTCGCCGCTACGAGAAATTCTTGCTGCCGATTTCGGTGATGCTCACCGTTCTGTTGATCGTTGCTTTCCTGCCACTACTCTCCGATACCGTGCATGGCTGGGTGTTTCAGAAGATTCAGGCAGGCTGAGCGGGAGCTCTTGGCGCTCTTGGCTGGATAGCATGTCGTCTTGCGCCGACCTTTAGAGGTTCGGCGCTGGGCGCAAAAATCGAAAAAAGTCGCTGGCACGGCCTGCTCCTACGGTGGCTGCGTAGCCGGGTGTTCTGTGTAGGAGAGGCCGGGCGGCGGTTTTACTGTTCCCTGTTTCCCTTCAGATTGTTCCGTTTATCTCATCCCCCGTGTCACTGAAACCGATAACTCACCGTTGCCATGACGCTGCGTTCGGCGCCGAAGTAGCAGTAGTTGAGAGAATAGCAGGAGGCCACGTAGTCCTTGTCGAGCAGGTTGTTGGCGTTGACCTGGGCGCTCAGACCCTGCAGGCCGATGTGGCTGAAATCGTAGCCGATGGCGGCGTCCACCAGGGTGTAGGAGGGCACGTTCAGGGTGTTTTCCCGGTCCGCTTCGATGCCGTTCAGGTAGCGCACGCCAGCGCCCAGGTCCAGGCCCGCCAGGGCGCCGCCGTCGAAGGCATAGTGTCCCCAAACGGTGGCTTGGTTGCGCGGCGCCTGGTTAACGCGGTTGCCTTCGATAGCCTGTTCCGAGTCGGCGTATTCGATGTCCGTGTAGGTGTAGCTGCCTTGCACGCGCAGGCGGTCGGTGAGCATGGTCTGGGCTTCCAGTTCAACGCCCCGGGAGCGCACCTCGCCGACCGGGCGGTAGACCGGGTCCTGGGGCTCGCGGATCGCCAGATTTTCCTGCTCGATGTGGAACAAGGCCAGGGTGTACACGCCGCGGCCCTGGCGCGGCTGGAACTTCACACCGGTTTCGTACTGGGTGCCTTCGGTGGGTTTGAGCGGGTTGCCGTCGGCGTCGGTGTAGACGCTGGGGTTGAACGATTCCGAATAGCTGACGTAGGGCGCCAGGCCGTTATCGAACCGGTACAGCACGCCGGCGCGGCCGCTGAACTGGGAGCGGTCCTGGGTGGAACGCACGCCGCTGGCGATGTCCTCGTTGGCGGTTTTTACCCAGTCCTGGCGACCGCCCAGAGAGAAGTGCCAGCGGTCCAGGGTGATCTGGTCCTGCAGATACACGCCGGTCTGGATCAGCTTGCGGGTGCCGAGGATCGGCGCGCCCAGCGCCGGGCTGGGGCCGGCGCCGTACACCGGGTCAAAGGCGTCGATGGGCGGAAAGGTGCCGTAGACGTAGGCGGTGTCCACGTCGCGGTGTTGATAATCCAGGCCCAGCAGCACGGTATGGCGCAATGCGCCGGTGTCGAAGTCAGCCTGAAGCTGGTTGTCCACCGCGTAGGCTTGCAGTTGTTCGTCGGCGCCGGAATAGGCGCGATTGAGCTGGTTGGTGGCGTCGCCGTTGCCGTCCACGGCCCAGCCGGTGGCGTACACCTGTTGCAGATCCACGTCGCTGTCCAGGTAGCGGAAATTCTGACGCACGCTAAAGGTATCGTTGATGAAATGTTGAAGCTGATAGCCAATCATTTTTTCGGTGCGTGAGAAGCCTTCGTAACCGGGTTCACCGTCGAAAAAGTGCCGCGAAATATATTGGCCGTTGTGCCGGAACAGGGTGCCGTCGGCGGGTACGCCGCCATGGCTGCCGCCTTCCGGATCGTCCTGGAAGTAGGCCATCAGATCGAGGGTGGTGTTGTCGCCGATGTCCACGGTGAGCGCCGGCATGATCGCGCGCCGCTTTTGTTCCAGATGATCGAACTGGGTGTCGCCGCCGTCGGTGAGGCCGACCACCCGGTAGGCCGCGCGTTTGCTCTCTCCCAGGGGGCCGGCGAAGTCGAAGGCGGCGCCTTTATAATTGTTGGTGCCGGCCATGAAGCGCACTTCCTGGCGGGTTTCGAACAGCGGCTTCTTGCTGGTCAGATTGACCAGGCCGCCCGGTGAGGCACGGCCATAGAGCACCGAGTTCGGTCCTTTGACGATCTCCACCCGTTCCAGGAAAAACGGATCGACCTGCATTGAGCTGAAGGTGCCGCCATCGCCCATGGTCTTGAGGCCGTCCAGGTAGATGTTGTCGATGCTGTCGTCGGAGAAACCGCGCAGCACGACATAATCGTAGCGTTGCGAGGCGCCGATCTGGTCGGTGAACACGCCAGGGGTGTAGCGCAATGCCTGCTGGACGGTGTCCGAGCCTTGCTCTTCGATTTGTTCACGGCGTACCACCGAGATCGACTGCGGCGTCTCCAGGGTCGGGGTGTCGACCTTGGTGGCGACCTGGGCGGTGACCGCCACCGGGTCGAGCATCCGGGCGGCCGGCGCGCTGGCCGGCTGGGCAGCGGCGGGCGCGTTCTTCAGCGTGATCGAGCCATCCGCGTTGCGCTCGGCGCGCAGGCCGCTGCCGGCAAGCAGCCGTTGCAGAGCTTCGCTGGTTTGATAGTCGCCTTGCAGTGCCGGGCTGCGCTTGCCGCGGGTCATTTCGGCGCTATAGATCAAGCGGCTATCGGTGGCCTCGGCCAGCTCCAGCAAGGCGCTGTCCAGGGGCTGGGCCGGAATGTTCAGAGGTTCGGCATGGGCCAGGGGGCAAAGGGTCAGAACGGCGAGGGCGGCCAGGCTGTGGCGCGGCGGTGTGCGTTTACTCATGAATCACGGTTTCCTGTCGTCGGTGTCGTGCAAATGGAAACCATTTGCATCGAGTCATGAGTAGGAAGACGCAGTGGCCTGGCATTTCTGAACCATGAGCGGTGAAAACAATGAAATTAAAACGTTGAAGCGTGCCGGTGCCGTCAGTAGATCACCACGACGCCGGGAAACCGGTGCAGGTTGATCGACAGGCTGGCGGCGATGGCGTTGAGCGCCTGGTCCGGGTGGTCGGTATCGAACACGCCGGTGACCCGCAGTTGGCGCAGTTGCTCGCCCAGCAGCATCAGATGGCCGGGGTGGTATCGGCTCAGGTCGTCGATCACCGCGGCCAGTGGCCGGTCCTGAAAGATCAGTTGGCCATGTTGCCAGGCCAGAGCGCGGTGGGCGTTGACGGCGCTGCGCTCGCCCAGCTCGCCACGCCGCCAGTGCAGCTGCTGGTTGGCGCTGACGTGTTGTTGCTGGTGGCGGCCGGTGGCCTGGACATGGCCCTGGGCCACCACCAGTCGCACCTCGTCGTCGGCGCGCAGATCCACGTCGAACACCGTGCCGGTGACGCGCATCCGGGCGTCCCCGGCCTGCACCAGGAACGGCCGGGTCGGGTCTTTGGCGACCTGGAACAGCGCCTCGCCCCGGCGCAGCACCACCCGCCGGTGTTGGCCTTGCAGATCCAGGTCCACGGCGCTGTCACCGTTGAGCGTGAGCACACTGCCGTCGCTCAGGGGCACCCG
Organism: Alloalcanivorax mobilis; assembly: GCF_002864685.1. GTDB lineage: Bacteria > Pseudomonadota > Gammaproteobacteria > Pseudomonadales > Alcanivoracaceae > Alloalcanivorax > Alloalcanivorax mobilis. The sequence goes on along the minus strand of NZ_NMQZ01000064.1, from coordinate 5,386 downwards.
GCGGATTTCGCCGACGGCGGTGCGCAGGTCGGCGTTCCAGACCCGCCAGGGCAGCAGCGCCGGGGCGATCATCAGCGCGGCCAGCATTGCGGCGGCGGCCAGGGTCAGGGGCCAGGAGCGCCGTCGGCGCGGCAACGGGTTCGGGTCCACCGTGGCGGCGCTGTCGCCCAATGCCCCGAGCAGGCCCCACAGCCGTTCGGCCCGCCGGTAGGCATGGGCGTGCTGATCGGAGCGATGCCGCCAGCGATTGGCGGCACGGTGATCGGCGCTGTCGGCACGACCGGAATGCAGGTAAACGAGCCAGTGCCGCGCCTGTTCGTCCAGGGGAATGTCCGGTGTGGGGGCCGGATGGTGGGGCGAATTCCTAAAGTCGGGGCCGCTCATGGCCGCAACTCCGCCGGCAGCCGCGCCTGGCAATGGCTGAGTGCGCGCAGGATGTACTTGCCGGCCATCCGTTCGGAAACCCCGAGCCGTTCGCCGATTTCCCGTTGGGTGAGGCCATCCAGACGGTTCCACAGCAGCGCTTTGCGCACATGGGCGGGCAGCTCGTCCAGCGCCAGGCGCAGATCGCTCAAGGCACGGGCGCTGCTGGCGGCGGATTCCGGGGTGGGCGCGTCGCTTTCCAGCTCGTCGATGACGACCTGCGGGTCTGGCGGAGCAAAGGTGGCGGCCTGGGTATGCTGGCGGCGACGGTGGTCGATCATCAGGTTGCGGGCGATGCGAAACAGAAAGGCGCGCGGGTTATCCAGCGCCAGCGGCGTTTCCACCCGGCGCAGGCGCAGATAGACCTCCTGGCAAAGATCGGCGGCCAGCTCCCGGCAACCGAGTTGCTGGGTCAGGTAACCGCTCAATTCGCGCAGGTATTGCTCGAACAGTTGATCCAGGGGATCGTTTCGCATCGACGTGGGGTCCGGCCCGGACACTCATGGTGTTGATAATGATTATTGCTGTCGTTTGCGGGCCATTATGCACCGCCCTGGCGTGGCGGCCAAGGGTGCGGCGTGAACCCGGGCCGTGGCGCGGCCCGGGCGGCGTTCAACGTGGCGCCAGATAGGTCTGGTTGCGCTGTCCGGGTTTCGAGAACACCCACTGCCAGAGCTGGATATTGCGCGCCCGGAAGGCGCCCGCGCACAGGTTCAGATAGTAGCGCCACATGCGATAGAAGCGTTCGTCGTAGCGTGCTTCCAGTTGCGGCCAGTTGGCCTGGAAGTTGGCGTCCCAGGCCTTCAGGGTGCGCGCGTAATCGGGGCCGAAGTTGTGCACGTCCTCGGCAACGAAGTATTTCTCGGCGTGTTTGGCGATCTGCTTCAAAGACGGCAATTCGCCATTAGGAAAGATGTACTTATTGATCCAGGGATCGTGGCCGGCGGTGCTCTCGTTGTCGCCGATGGTGTGCAGCAGCATCAGGCCGCGATCCTTGAGCAGCCCGGCGGCGGTGCTCATGAAAGTGTGATAATTGCGTCGCCCGACGTGCTCGAACATGCCCACCGACACCACCCTGTCGTAGCGCCCGGAGACCGCCCGGTAGTCCTTGAGCAGCACTTCCACGGGCAAATCCTGGCAACGCTCCCGGGCGAGCTGGGCCTGCTCGGTGGACACGGTGACGCCATGAGCACGCACGCCGTAATGGCGGGCGGCGTATTCGAGCAGACTGCCCCAGCCGCAGCCGATGTCCAGCATGGTCATGCCCGGCTCCAGCTCCAGCTTGCGGCAGATCAGATCGAGCTTGGCTTCCTGGGCCTGGTTCAGCGTGCTGGCATTCTTCCAGTAACCACAGCTGTAGGCCATGGTGTCGTCGAGCATCAGGCGGAACAGTTCGTTGTCCAGGTCATAATGTTTCTCCGCCACCTGGCGGGAGCGCCGCAGGCTTTGGCGGTTGCGGATTCCATAGGCGAGCACCTGAAGGGCGAGCATCCAGCGCTTGGTGGCGAGGCCGTCGGCGCCGGCGTTGAGGATTCTGAAGGTGAACTCATCGAGGGCGTCGCAATCCCACCAGCCATCCATGTACGACTCGCCCAGGCCCAGAGAGCGCTCGGCGGCGATTCTCGACAAGGTGTCCGGGTGGTGGATTTGTAAATCCCAGGGGCGCCGCCCGTTAACCTGGACATCGGCGTTGGCGAGCACCTCGGTGATAACGGCGTCGATGGAGCGGGACCCGGTGGACAGCGCCTCTTCCCGGCTGCGTGACTCTAGCATGTGCGTCTCCTGCGGCTTCTTTTTTGAAGACTGCATGGGCGACGATCTGCAACAGCGCGCCCATTTCCCTATGGCGGCTCCGTGCTCGGTGCTTAGTGAGGCGCCCGGCAAGGGTGGGCCTCGCCCCGAGTGAATCGGAGTCGGCCCGCCCCGGCAAACTGGCGGGCTGTGCTCCATTCTTTGACGTGTCTGTCACGGGCGCAAGTGGCGCAGGCTGGCCGGGGCCATGAAAAACCCCAGAAATGACAGGGTTTTACAATAGGATTCAATTGCTTACCGATGTATATCGGGTGGATATGAATGCCCGCTATGGCATTGATAAAAAGGCGCTATAAAAACGCTTCGAAGCACCGGCCGCTGCACACCCGCGGATCAGTGCGCGCCACAACGAGCGCGCGTTAGCCCCAGCCGGCCAGCACCAGCTTACCGATGGTCTGGCCGGATTCCAGGCGGCGGTGCGCTTCCTTGAGATTGCTCGCGTTGATCTCGCCCAGGCCTTCGCCCACGGTGCTTTGCAGCACGCCCTGGTCAACCAGGGCGGCGGCCTCGGCGAGGATCTCGCCCTGGCGCTCCATGGCATGACCGTACAGCGCGCGGGTGAACATGAATTCCCAGCAGAAGCGAGCGCTCTTCGGCTTCAACTGATTGATGTCCAGCGGACCACGGGCGTCGACGATGCCGACAATGCCCCCCAGTGGAGCGACCAACTGGCAGGCGTCGGCCCAATAACCGTCCGGTTCCTGGGCCAGCAGGATCGCATCCACCTGATCGTGGCCGAGCGCTTTCATCGGCTCCAGCAGGCCCATGCGATAGTCCAGGGTGTGGGTGGCGCCCATCGCTTCGCACCAATCCGCGGAGCGCTGCCGGCCGGCGGTGGCGATCACTGTCATGCCCAGGTGGTGGGCGGCGATCTGGCTGGCGATTGAGCCGACCCCACCGGCACCGCCGACAATCAGCAGGCTCTTGCCCTTGGCGGTGTCCGGCGTCAGCCCCAGATGATCGGTGAGGGCCTCCCAGGCGGTCAGCGTGGTGAGCGGCAGCGCCGCCGCCTCCTGCATGCCCAGACTTTCGGGTTTCAGCGCCACCAGCCGTTCGTCCACGCATTGGAACTGGGCGTTGCTGCCCTGACGCTGCATCGCGCCGGCGTACCAGATCCGGTCGCCGGGCTTGAAGCCACGCACCTCGCTGCCCACCGCTTCCACGGTGCCGGCGGCGTCGTAACCGAGAATTTTGTACTGGCTGTCGGGCAGTGGCCGCTGACGCACCTTGGTGTCCACCGGGTTCACCGACACCGCCTGCACCGCCACCAACAGGTCGCGGGGGCCGGGTTCGGGGCGGTCCAGTTCGATGTCTTCCAGAGCATGCATATCCGCGATGGCGCGCGGTCGATTGAAGCCAATCGCCTTCATGGGGTTCTCCATGCTTGCCGGCCGTGCCTGCCGGTGATTCGTTTTTGGCCCCGCTTATGGCATCGTCGGGGTTTGGCGCCACGGCGCCGGGGGCCGATCACAACAAGGATAACATCATGCGTTTCGACGAATACCGTAAGCTCGATGGCGTGGCGCTGGCGGCGTGCGTAAGCGCCGGCGAGATCAGCGCCGGGGAACTGCTGGAGCTGGCCATCGCCCGCGCCGAGGCGGTCAACCCGCAACTCAACGGGGTGATCATTCCGCTCTACGAGCAAGCCCGCGCGCGCGCCGCCGGGCCGTTGTCCGGCCCCTTCGCCGGCGTGCCGATGCTGGTCAAGGATTTGTTCCAGGAGATCGGCGGAGCGCCCAGCTACGCGGGCAATAAAGCGCTCAAGGCGAAGGATTTCCGGGCCACCGCCGACTCCGAGCTGGTGCGCCGCTGGCAGGCCGCCGGGCTGGTGCCGTTCGGCCGCACCAATACGCCGGAGTTCGGTTCCAAGGGCATCACCGAGCCGGAATCGTTCGGGCCCAGCCGCAACCCCTGGAACCCGGCGCACACGCCGGGGGGATCGTCCGGCGGCTCGGCGGCGATGGTGGCCGCCGGCGTGGTGCCGTTCGCCGGCGCCAACGATGGCGGTGGCAGCATCCGCATCCCCGCGGCCTGCTGCGGCCTGTTCGGTCTCAAACCCGGGCGCGGGCGCACCCCCTGGGGGCCGGAATTCGTGGAAGCGCTGCACGGCATTTCGGTGAACCACGTGGTGAGCCGCTCGGTGCGGGACTCCGCCGCCCTGCTGGACGCCACCCACGGCGACGAACACGGCGCACTGTTCCGCATCGCCCCGCCGCAACGAACCTATCTGAGCGAGCTGGAGCGCGACCCGGCGCCCCTGAAGATCGGCTTTTCCAGCCGCTCTCCGATTGGCACGGCGGTGGACCCGGAAGCGGTGCAAGCGGTGCAGGATGCCGCCCGCCTGCTTGAGTCCCTGGGCCATCAGGTGGAAGAGGCCGAGCCGGAGCTGGACATGATGGCCATGAGCATGGATTGGCTGGGCATCTGGTTCACCAAATGCGCCGCCGAAGTGGCCCGGGTCAAAGCGCTGACTGGCTGCGGCGATGACGGCTTCGAGCTGGACACCCTGGCCCTGGCCGCCTTCGGCCACGCCACCCGCGCCGACGACTATCTGAATTTTTACCAGCGCGGTCAGATCTATTCCCAGCAGCTGGCGAATTTCCACCAGCGTTTTGACTTCTGGATGACGCCCACCCTGGCCATGGAGCCGGCCCTGATCGGCGCCTCCGCCACGCCCGCCTGGCAGAACGCCGCGCTCAAGGCGATCCTCAAACTTCGCGCTGAAAAACTGGTGATGAAATCCGGCCTGATCGAGCAGATGGTGCGCGAGAACATGAAGTACGTGCCCTACACACAGCTGGCTAATTTCACCGGTGTCCCGGCCATGTCGGTACCGCTGCACTGGTGCGCCAGCGGCCTGCCCATGGGCGTGCAATTCGTCGGTGGTCACGGTGACGAGGGACGGCTGTTGGCGCTGGCCGGTCAACTGGAAAAAGCCCGCCCCTGGTTTGATCGGGTGGCGGATTTATAGAAGTTGAAAGTTGAAAGTTGAAAGTTGAAGGTTAAAAGTTAAAAGCGCGACCCAGGTTTTCGTCATATCCAGGCCGGTGCCCGCGAACCTGTCTTAATACCCATCGGCGGACGAGCCCGACAATTCTCTCTTGGACTGGCCCCAAAGAAGTAGACACCTTCATTACGAGGAAGGTGTATG
>NZ_NMQZ01000063.1 GCF_002864685.1 Alloalcanivorax mobilis | reverse complement strand
AGATCTTCTCACCGTCACTGCTCTTGCAGGGCACCATAGAATCTCCCACAGGGTCTTTCCCAACCGCAGCGGCGGGCTTCTCCTGTGGGAGCGGTCCTTGACCGCGAACCGCCCGAAGGGCGGTGCTCGACTACCGCTCCATTAGCGCGGCCGGCGCATCTTACAGGTGGTTGGCATTTCGCTTTCCTCGGCGGGAATGATCGCCACTTTCGCGAAATTGTAATCGGTGCCTTCGGCGCCGTAGCGCATGTTGTCTTTCATCACCGAGAGCACCATCGGCTGCTGAATCTGGTGATCTTTTTTGCGCATGGTGTAGGTGCCGGTGTCCATTTCAACCGACATGCCTTCCATGGCGAAGGCGATTTTCACCGGGTCCACCGTGCCTTTCTCGTCGGCGGCTTTTTTCAGCATTTCCATCATCGTGGTCAGACGCGGATAAAACAGGAAATAATCCCAATCGGTCTCTTTGTACATCTGTTCCTGCCGGGCGCCGATTTCCTTGTCGTCGGTATCACCGTAACCCGCGTAGATCTGATAAATACGATCCACACCGCGATCACCCACCTGGGTCACCGTGCCCGGGCTGCCCGCGTAGTAGGTCAAAAACGGCGCCTTGATGCCGAAGTTCGCCAGCGCCTTGGCCAGCAGCACCATGTCCTGGCCCCAGTTACCACTGATCACCGCGTCCGCGCCGGAGGCCTTGATCTTGGCCGCGTAGGGGGAGAAATCCTTAACCTTGGCCAGCGGATGGAAATCGTTGCCCACGATTTCAATGTCCGGACGTTTTTTCTTCAACATTTCCCGTGCCATTTCAGACACCGAATGGCCGAAGCTGTAATCCTGGTTGATCAGATACACTTTTTTGATGTTCTTCTGATCCTTGATCCAGCTGGTCAGCGCGTTCATTTTCATGTCGGCGCCGGCGTCGAAGCGGAAATGCCAGAACGAACAGCGGTCATTGGTCAGCACCGGGTCCACCGCGCCGTGGTTGAGATACAGCATCTCCTTGCCCGGGTTGCGCTGGTTGTATTTATCGATCGCGGAAATCAACGCCGAACCCACCGACGAGCCATTACCCTGCACGATGTAACGCACGCCATCGTCCGCCGCTTTCTGCAGCTGCACCAGGCTCTCTTGCGGGCTCACCTTGTTATCCAGCCCGACGATCCGGAACGGATGCCCGTCCATACCGCCTTCGGCGTTCAACCGTTTCGCTTCGAACTGCATATGCGCCACCAACGGCAAGCCGACCCCGGCCATCGGCCCGGTCAGCGGATCAATAATCGCGATGGTGACGGGGTCTTTATCGGCGGGAGCGGCGCTTGCCATGCCGATGACCGACAGAAAGGAAAAGACAATAAAAGTGACTGCGGCTTTCCACATAGATCTCTCCTTGGTTGTTATCTTATTGCGTAGCTTTTTCGCAGCTTTCGCACAGCTTCGAACCACCCGGCCGGCACGGCCAAGCGGCCCGCGAATCCATCCAACGGGAGCCTGCTATCTGTTTTATTAACGTTTGAGAATTGCTCGCGGCGCTCCCTGATACAACGACATACCAAGCAGTATGTGCACAGGATAAACGCTCTGTCTAGTGACCGGTGAGCAACTTGGATAGGAAAGAAATGGACGTTCGTCCCGCTTATGTCATCAGGTTACAGGCCAACTGGCGCGCCCCCCTCTACAAAGCCACGTAGGAGCAGGCCAAGCCAGCGACGCTTTTGATCTTGATTTTTATCTTTGCGTCCAGCGTCCAGCACCACAACGCGGGCACGGCCTTCCTCCCCACCAAACACCCCACCCGCGCCGT
>NZ_NMQZ01000062.1 GCF_002864685.1 Alloalcanivorax mobilis | reverse complement strand
CACCCGCGCCGTTCCTGAATCCTGAATCCTGAATCCTGAATCCTGAATCCTGAATCCTGAATCACCGCACCAACCACAGACTCAACGACGGCACATAGGTAATCACCAGCAGCGCCACGATCAGCACCAGCATAAAAGGAATGGTGGCGGCGAACAGTTCGGTGATCGATTTGCGGAAGCGGTAACTGGCGATGAACAGGTTCATGCCCACCGGCGGCGTGATATAGCCGATCTGCATATTGGCGACGAAAATAATCCCCAGGTGCACCGGGTCGATGCCATAACGCAACGCCACCGGCAAAATCAGCGGCACCATGATCACCAGCGCGGCGAAGATGTCGAGAAAGGCGCCCAGCACCAGCAGCAGAAGGTTGAGCAGAATCAGGAACGCCACCTTGCTCTGCACATGGGTCTGGATAAACGCGAACAGACTGCCGGGCACATCGGCGTACACCAGGTAATCGGCGAACGCCTGGGCCACCGCCAGAATCAGCAGAATGCCCCCCACCATCACCATCGCTTCGCGGGTAATGCCCGGCAGCCGCCGCAGCGGGATTTCCCGATACAGGAACACTTCAGCGATCAGCACATACAGGGCGGTCACCGCCGCCGCCTCGCTGACCACCAGAAAACCGGAAAAAATACCGCCCATCACCAACAGCGGCAGGGGCAGCTCCCAGCGTGCTTCCCACAACGCCGCCAGCACCTCGCGACCGCTGAACGCCTGGCGCGGCGGCGCCGCGTTCGCGCCCAATGACGCACCACCGCGCGTCGCCCACAGGCAATACCCATACAGCAGAGCCACCATCAGCACCGCCGGGCCGATGCCGGCCAGATACAGATCCACGATCTCTACCGGCGGCATCGCCAGTTGTTGCGAAAGCTGCTGGGCAATAATGCCGTAGATCAGCAGCGGCACCGAGGGCACCAGCAACAGGCCCAGGCTGCCCGAGGACGTCACCAGACCCAGGCTGAAGCGCTGCGGGTAACCGGCTTTCACCAGCGCCGGGAACAGCAACGCCCCCAAGGCCACGATGGTGACGCCCGAGCCACCGGTGAGCGCGGTGAAAAACGCGCAGGCGACCAGCGCCACGAACGCCATGCCACCGGGCATCCAGCCGAAAATCGCCTGGCTGAGCCGCACCAGCCGGTCGGCGGTGCGCGCCTCGCTGAGCAGAAAGCCGGCGAAGGTGAACAACGGCAACGCCATCAGCACCACCGAATTGGTGAGCTGATAGATGTCGATGTGCAACACCGCCAGTTCGGTTTGCTGGCTGTAAAAGCCGAGCGCCGCGGCGCCCAGCAGAATGGCGAACAGCGGCGCGCCCATCAGGGCCAGCACCAGCAGCGCGATCACCGCGGCCATGATCATGCGTGCGGCTCCCGCATGCGCGGCCGCTGGCCACTCAGGCCCAGGCTGAACAGCACCAGATAGCGCAGGCCCATCACCGTGAAACCAAACGGAATCACCGCCTGCAGCAGCCAGCTCGGCACCGCGCCGATGCCCGGCGCGCCGTATTGGCGCTCTTCCAGCACGAAGCCCACGCTGTGCCAGGCCACCAGCGCGCAGATCGCGGCGGTGAACAGATCCACCACGCCGGTCAGCCACGGCAACCAGCGTTCCGGCAACAGCGTGGAGGCCAGATCGATGCGGATATGCTCATCGCGCCGCGAGGCGATCATCGCGCCCAGCAGGCCGATCCACAGCACCGCGTTTTGCAGAAACGGTTCCACCCAGATCAGGCTGGTGCCGGCGAAATTGCGCAACCCGATCTGCACCACCGCCAGGCCCACCATCAGCATCACCACCAGCACGATCAGCAGGTCTTCCAGGCGGTGCAGGCCCGCCAGCGTCCGCCGCATCAGCGCCTCGCCGCTCACCGGGCGCGGTAGTCGCTCAGCGCCTGGTTCAGGCGATCCAGCATCGGCTGGGTGATCTGCCCTTCGCGCACCAGTTCGGCGGTGGCTTTATCGGCGTAGCGTTTCCACTCGGCACGCTGTTCGTCGTTCGGCGTGACCATTTCCAGACCCTGCTTCTGAATCGCCTGGAACGCCGCCCGGTTTTGCTCACGGCTGTCCCGGTCGATGTCATCGAAACGGGCGTCCAGCACCCGGTGCACCACTTTCTGGTCGGCCTCGCTGAGTTTACCGAAGTGGCGCTTGTCGATGGCCAGCACGCCGTAGGTGTAGAGCAGCGGCAGGTCGGTGACGTAATCCACCCGCGAGTACCACTGCAGTGTCAGCGCCGCCACCGGCGGCGCCGCGAACGCATTGATGGCGCCGGTCTGCAGCGAGGTCAGCACCGCGCCAATGTTGAGCACGATCGGCGACAGCCCCAGGGTCTTGGCCGCTTCCGCGGAAGCGGTGTCCGCCGCCGGCAGCCACAGCTTCTGGTCACGCAGGTCCTGCACGCTTTTCACCGGCTTGGCGGACATCACATAGGCGAAGCCACCGTCCACCAGCCCGAAGGTCACCCAGCCGTGCTCGTCCAGCCCCTTTTCGATCACCGGGTCGAGCTGTTCACGCACCGCGTCCACTTCTTCGTAGTTGTTGAAGGTCAGCGGCATATTCAGAATCTGGCTGTCCGGCCAGGCCCGGGCAAAGGCGCCGCCCTGAGCCATCTGGCCATGCAACTGGCCAATGCGGATCTTGCGCTGCACGGCGCGGTCATCGCCCATCACCCCGCCCGGGTAAATCTTCAGGCTGACCCGGCCATCGGTCTCTTTCTCAATGGTCTCGCCGGCGCTCTTGAGGGCCTTCACCACCGCCGTGCCATCCGGATACAGCGTGGAAATCTTCAGGGTGGTGGCGGCGTTCGCCGCCAGGGGCAGCACCAGGATCAGCGCTGCAAACATGTTAAGGGCTCGAAACATGGTTCTCTCCAAAGGGCCGGGCCGGCGATCCGCCGCCGCCTGGCCAACAACTAAAAATACTCGTCCGCCGAGGCCAGCAGCCTCTTCGCTTCCCGTTGCGCGTGGGTGTTCTGCAGGGTCAGGCCGGGTTCTTCCGGGTCCGCGGCCAGCACCAGGCGCAATTGCCGGTCGTGCAGCTCGCGGTCGAACACCAGGCGGGCATAATGCTGGGCATACAGCACCCGGGCCAGCAGATTGCGGCCCTGCGAGAGCGCAATGGCGCGTTCGAAATGGCGCCGCGCCTGCTCCGGCTTGCCGCCCAGGGTAGCGGGAAGCAGGCTGTCGAGCACGCCCAGATACATCTGCGCCTGGCCGTATCGGTAGCCCTCGTCGATCGCCACCACCCGCTCCATCAGCGCCCGCACTTGTGACAGCTCGGCGACCGCGTTCCAATCCCCGGAATGGGTTTCGATGTACCCGGCCCAGGCGCTGCCCAGGGTGAACAGCACCGGCACTTCGCCACGGCCGGCTTCATCGATCAGAGCTTCGAACTCGGGCACCGGCAGATCGCGCAGATCGCAGTAATCACTGTCATGGGCACAGGCGGCGCGCAGCGCGTAGCCCAGGGCCTTGTCGCTGAGCCGGGCGGCGCGCTGTTCATCGTGCACGAACAGGCCCGCGTAGGCGGCGTAGAGATCGGCGCCGGTGCTCAGCAAGCCTTCCCGTTGCGGCCAGTTGACGATCAGGCCATCGACCATCAGCAGATAAGCCGGCAGCCCGTTTTCCACCACGCCCAGGTCGTCATTATCCATCACCCCCCGGGCCAGGCTCTCGTCCAGCCGGCCCACGGCACAGCCCTGCAGCAGCCCCGCCAGCACCATCAGTAAAGCGATTCCCTGCCATCGCGTTCGCAAGCGATACCTCCCTTTCTTCATTGTCGGGCGATTGCCCTGGTGTCTCTCCCGGCCCGGCGGCAACCAAGCCGCTACGGGAGCGGCCCTTTATAGCAGCCGCATTGACCTGTCACCAATGGAATCAGGCCGCGCCGCCACGTGAGCGGCGCCACAGCCCGACCACGGTGCCCAGCACCACGCCGCTGACCAGCCCCGCCAGATGGGCGGTATTGGCGACAATCCCGGCCAGGCCCACGTAACAGACCACCAGCCAGACCAGCATCAATACCACAATTTCCTTGCGTATCTGATACCCCGCCGACGGGTTGGTCTTGCCGTACAGCCACAAATAACCGAGCAAACCGTACACCACCCCGGAGAGCCCGCCGAAGTTGGCGCCGGTGTCGACAAACTGGGCCACGTTGGACACCGCCGCCACCACCAGAGTGATCCACGCCAGTTGCAGCCCGGATTGAAAGCGCTCGATGATGCGCCCCAGATCGCTCCACCAGAGCAGGTTGAAAATGATGTGCAACACTGAAAAGTGCAGCAGCATGGGCGTGAACAGCCGCCACGGCTGGCGGCTCAGCGTGGCGATCTGGTCGGGGAACATCAGCGCCCGGTACAGGCCATCGCCGAACACGAACAGTGACAAATAGATCAGCACGCAGGCGATCAGCACACTGCGCGTCACCCAGCCCATGCTGGTGAACCAGCCACCGGAGAGCAGCGGCTGGCGCGGCAGATTGCGAGCCGGCTCATTGCGCTGCCAGGCGTCGCTCTGGGCCTGGCGGAAAAACGCCTCCACCCGCTGCCGGGCCTCGGCATGGCGCGCCGGCTCCACGCTCAGCACGGTCTCGCCACCCGCCACCTGCTCATGGGTGTCGATGCCCTGCTGGCGCAGCGTGTCGGCGAGCCGCGCGGCCAGGGCCGCGTCGTTGATACGAACCAGTTCGATCATGTTCTGTCTCTCGATTCACGCGCCTCGGTTCACGCGTCGGAATGTTGCCCGCCAGCCCGCGCCTGAGCCTGCCAGGCGCGTCGGGCGTGGTCGTCGTCGGCAAGCCGTTGCACCCGCTCCCAGAAGCACGCCCATTGCCCGCCACAGGCCAGCAACAGCCGCTGGAACGCCGGCACCAGGCCATGGTAATCCTGCACGCCATTAAGCTGGGCGTTGTTCAACGGGCCTTGGAAGAAACCACGGTAAGCGGCCAGGGCCGGCAGTTGATCGGCGCGCGCCAGGTAATCCGCGCGCAGGCGCTCGATGATCCGCGCCTTGGCCGCCAGTTTATCCTGTTCGGGGCGGTCGCTGGCGTAAAGGCGCTCAAGCCGCTCGCGGGCGCCCTCGATCAAAGCAAGAAAGGCGCCACGGGCCGCGTCGCGCTGGGCCCACAGGGTCAGGTCCACGTTCAGATCGTGGCGCGCCAGATAGCGCAGTGTGCCCTCCCGGGCCACCATCGAGGCCAGCGATTCGTTAAAACGGGTGTCATCGCGGATGTACAGCTTGCGGTGGGTCAGCTCGTGCAGCATCAGCTCCACCAGCCCGGCGCCGGAGGTGTCCAGCATCGGCGTGGTCAGCGGATCAGAGAACCAGCCCAGCGTGGAATAGGCGATCGCGCCACTGACATAGGTGTCGCTGCCCTGCGCGTCCAGCCGCCGGGCCTCTTGCCGCGCGGCGGCCTCGTCGAAATAGCCCCGGTAACTCAAGCAGCCCAGCAACACATAACACCAGGTGCGCGGCTGCAGGGAAAAACGCGGCGCCGCCAGCACGTTCCACACCACCGCGTCCTGATCCAGCGCCACATAGCTGCGGTACACCTTTTCCGCCGGCAGGCCCATGTCGGTGGCGGCGTAATCCAGCACCCGCTCGGAAAGCCGCAACTGCCCCCGCACCGCCTCCGGCGTGGCGGCATCCGCCACCACCTCCTCCACCGGCTCGCGCTTGCCCATCAACGCCAGATGCCCCTTCACCGCCTGCCCGTAATAACCAAGCTGGCAGCCGGACAAGAAAAAAAGATACAGGATGAAGGATACAGGATACAAAAGGCGCCTCTTCAAACGCCTCGGTTTCCCCCGCGACCTGTACCGGGCAAACCCGGACTCCCGCTCCTTGCTTGCAGCGCGGAGCCCGGCCCGAGCGGTTCCCCCAACGCGCCCCTCGTGCTGAATTCTGTATCCTGAATCCTGTATCCATGTTTCAGGCACGAGACATGAATTTCCGTTCCACCGTGTTCACCTTCACTTTTTCGCCTTCTTGAAGGTATTCCGGCACTTGCACCACCAGGCCGGTTTCCAGGGTGGCGGGCTTGGTGCGCGCGCTGGCCGAGGCGGCTTTCATTGCCGGCGCGGTTTCGGCGATGCTCAGCACCACCGAGCTGGGCAGCTCCAGGCCAATCACGGTGTCGCCCACTTTCAGCGCCATCACGCCATGGGTGGCGTCGGTGATGAACGCCATTTCGTCGGCGATGTCCGCGCTGTTGAGCGGGTACTGCGAATAATCCTCGTCGTCCATGAACACGTGGTCATCGCCATCCAGATAGGAAAAGTGCACCGGGCGGCGCTGCAGATCCACGGTGGGCACGTCTTCATCGCCCTTGAAGCGCTCCTCGAACTTGGGCCCGCCCCCCACCGCCGCCGCGCGCACCCGATACAGGGTGGCCGCGCCCCGGGCGGAAGGCGACTGCACATCAATCTGGCGGATCACGAACAGCGAGCCATTATGCTCAAGCACATCGGATTTTTTCAGGTCACTGGCGCGGGTCACAAACCATCCTCATCAGGAAACGGAACAAGCGCCAATGCTAACCGCTCCGGACCGTTGGAGAGAAGGTTTTCGGGAACGCTGGACGCCAGACGCCGGACGCCGGACGCTAAACCCTGCCCTTGAACGATTGGCGCGCGCAAAATGCTCTTGCGTAGCCGCAATGCCTTCCGCGCCGGGTTTTGATTCTAGCGTCTAGCGTCCGGCGTCCAGCGTCCGGCGTCTACCCCCCCAACGCCCCAAGAATACGCTGTCGGGCCGCCCCCGCCGTGACCCGGGGATCGGCATCGGCGCTCAACGGCGCGCCGAAGATCAAATCCACCGCCAACCGGCGGCGGCCCAGCAGGCGCCACAAATGGTAATGAAACTCGTCGTCACCGATAAACGCCACCCCGGTGTCCGGCCGGCCGGCCGCGTCCCGGTAGCGAATCGCCACCGGCTGCACCGGCACGCCACCCTCGGCGGCGGCGAACAACGGCGCGAAGAACCGGCGCACCCCGGTGCCGTCGGTGGTGGTGCCTTCGGGAAACACCAGAACGCCCTGCCCCCGCCCGAGCCTCTCGCGTATTTCCTTCACCTTGGCACGCGATTCGCCGCCCCCCCGGCGGATAAACAGCGTGCCCACCGAACGAGCGATCCAGCCGATCAGCGGCCAGCGTGACACCTCATCCTTGGACAGGAAATAGCACGGCCGGGCCGCCGCGATCACCGGAATGTCCAGCCACGACACATGGTTGCTCACCAGCAATACGCCACCGCCGCGCAGCGGCCCGTGCACACGCAGCTCCACCGCCATGATCTCCAGTAACCGCAAACACCAGCGCTGCTTGGCGGCGGCGATGTCGGCCCGGTGCGGATCGCGCCCGGCGCGGCGCCAGATCAGCTCCAGCGACCCCGCCAAAAGGTGCAACACCACCCGCAACGCGCGCCACACCCGCCGCCCGGCGATCACCACCCGCGGCTCGTCCGGCTCGATCCCCAGAGACAGCTCGCGCACGCTCATACCGCCTGCGCCGGCTGCGTTGGCTGCGTTGGCTGTAGAAAGTGCTGCACATAACGCTCCGGCAGCCGCTCCACCTGCATCAGGATAAAATAATCCAGGCAGTTGAAATCCGGGTCCCAGCACGGCTCGCCCCCCACTTGCGCCCCCATTCGCAGATACGCCTTCAGCAGCGGCGGCATCTTCACCGCCTCCTCCTGCGCGTCGCCGGCCAGCCCCTGGGGCCGGAAACGCGGCACCACCCGCTGCGGCAACGGCGCCAGATGCCGCTCGCGAATGCGCCGGTCAATCGCCGCCAGGTTATAGCCCTCGTTCATCGACACACTGGCGCACCCGATCAAATAACGAATGTCGTTCTCCAGCATGTACTGCGCCAGCCGCGCCCACAGCACCGTGATCACCGCGCCGCCACGGTGGCGTGGATCAATGCAGGTGCGGCCGATCTCCGCCACCCGCCCCTCCAGCCGCCGCACCGGCGACAAATGGAATTCCCCGGCGGAATAAAAGCCCCCGGTTTTGTCCAGGCGATCCCCCGGCAACACCCGGGTGTAGCCCACCAGCTCACCGCTGCGGTTATCGCGCACCACCAGATGCAGGCAATGGCGATCGAAGCGGTCCCGATCCAACCCGAACGGCGCATGGAAACTGGCGCCATACTCCTGGGAAAAGATCCGGTAACGCAGGCGTTGGATTTTCAGAATCTCCCGCCGCGAGCGGGTAAAATAGGCGCTGAACCGCCCCCCCTCGACGTCAACGACGGGGCGCATCCGGAACACATCACGAAACGGCGGGCGCAGGGCTTTGATCTTAACGGCGGCTTGCGCAAGCATAACGGCCTCCACGGCGGATTTTCCGACAGTCTCGGAAAACGCCATGTCCACCCGGTGACAGGAGTGTGACCATTGCGCGACAACCAGCCCGCCCCACCCCGCTACCCCCAGCCAACCCGCCTGGCCGCCGGCGAAACCCGCCACTGGTGTGGTTGCGGGCACAGCGGCACCGCGCCGTTCTGCAACGACCCGGCCTGCCCCACCCAGGACCGCATCGTCTACATCGCCCCCCGCGATGAAATCGCCCTGTTCTGTGGCTGCCACGGCACCCGCACCCCACCCCTCTGCGACGGCACCCACGCCGGCCTGCACCAGCGCCCGGCCTGGTGGAAAAGGCTATGGGGAAGGAAGAAATGAAATGCGCGGGCAGGATTCACGGATGCAACGCCGCACAGGAAAGGTCGGGCGGCGCTCATTCGCGGTCGAGCAGCGCGCCCACATCAACATCAAAAGCCAGAGCCGGCCGGCTTGTTCCCGGCTCCTTTTTTTCTGTTCCCGTCTCCCAATTCAAAATGCATCGGAATCCCCACCGCCACGCTGGCCCTCGCCAGGGTGGCCAGGGTGACGCTGGTATCACTGGCATCCAGCAACCGGTTCACCACCATGCGGCTGGTATGCATGCGCGCCGCCATTTGCGTCTTTGAAATTCCCCGGGCCTTCATCGCCTCGGCCAGTTGCCAGGCAATCACTCGCTTCATAGCGGCGGCCACCACCTCTTCACGAATGCCCTCCTGGTCCAGAAAGTCATTAAAGTCGCTGCCAATATGCTGATTCATCGCGAGCCTCGTTGTAGCTGGTGTAATCGCCCGAGCGCGATCTTGAGATCCGAGGTGGGCGTCTTACGGCTTTTCTTCACGAATGCGTGCAACAGCACCATTCGTGCCCCCTGAGTGGTGAACAACATACGGACAATTCCGCCCGCGATATCACTGCGCACCTCCCACAAGCCTGGTGCGATCTTGCGCACCAGCGGCATGCCCAGCGGCCAACCGAATTGCACTGTTTTGATGTCCACGCCAACCCTTTTCCGATCCTCGGCGGGCAAGGCGCGCAGGAAATCCCGCACCGGTTCTCGGCCAGAAGCACTGGAGTAAAAGCAAACATCCAGAGCCGGCTCAATCATAACACCACCGTATCAAAATAAATACACCAACAGACTCACGACAAGTCAGCACAGTATCGAGCACACGCAATGCCAAGGATGTCAGCCATCACCGAAGTGAATGTCAGCGGATAGCTCGCCCGCATGTAAGTCGCCGCCGACCAACGGGCCTGACAGAACCGATTCGCGGCCGGCGGCCCTGCAGCGCAGGTTGTTTTTTGCACGCCCCGCCTTCCCCACCCCACCAAAAACTGAAAACTGAAAACTGAACACTGAACACTGAACACTGAAAACCCACCCCCCAAGAGCCCCCTCCGCTCTGTCCCAAAAACCCAACCCCCCACCAACCCACCCCCAAAAAACCGATTTTATCTGTCCCCTTTTTCGACCTCGATAAAAAGAGGTCTGTCCCCTTTTTTATAAGTGAGTAAATTCCCCACACGGCCAGTATATTTATAAAAAACATGTGTTTACTAACTGCCCATAGTGTCCGGAAATGATCGTCGTTCTGGCCCAATCTGAAGGGCTCGGAAAGTGCGCAAAATCGCCCATTACCGAAGAAAAACCGCCCTATACACGGCAACTTACGTCCGCCACCCCGTTCAAGAATTTCCCCGACACATGGATTCTCCTTTACCTCTTCACCAAACGAGAGCGAACATCTGTGTGCCATTCGTCCAATGGCTTCCTTCCCTATACAAAAAAATAAACAGTCAGAAAGCAGAAAAATCAGACAAGGATCACAACAATAACCGGAGGATCTTTTAGATGCGTTCATCTTCGATTTTAAGCACCGGCCTACGCGCCGGTGTCTTGGCTTTGGCCCCGGCGGTCGCCCTGGCGAGCATGGGTAACCTGGGTACCACCTACGGCCTGCTGCCCAGCGACGTCGCCTCCGCCCAGGCGCTGTCCATGTTCAACACCCAGGTCTCCAGCGTCTACTACAACCCCGCCTACCTGACCCACGACCTGCGCGGTGAGCTCACCGCCGGTCTGATGCATGTTGAAAGCGACCTGCAGGCCAACAGCCAGAACTTCGGCAGCTACGATGTGCAAGATACCGATTCCCAGCAGATCCTGCTGGGCCTGAAAACCGACCTCAGCGACATCACCGAGTTCGGCCAGCCGATCGCTCTGGGGATCATGCTCGGCACCGAAAAATACGGCAAAGAAATGCTCGCCTTCAGCTCGCGCACCGCGCCCACCGGCCAGTATTTCCGGGGTGGCCGGCAGCCGCTGTTCCTGAACGTGGGCGTTGGCACCAAGATCTTCCGCGGCCTGGATTTCGGCGCCTCGATCCTGGTGACCCTGCGTTCCTCCGCGGAGCTGGTGGCCAACACCGACCTGGCCGGCAACACCGACT
>NZ_NMQZ01000061.1 GCF_002864685.1 Alloalcanivorax mobilis | reverse complement strand
GCAGGCGCCTTGCCTCGCCTTCGGCTCGGTTCGCGGTCGGGGACCGCTCTCACGGTCATTGCTCTTGCAGGACACCATGGAATCTCCCACAGCGGCGCTGTAGCCCTATTTGTTTCTCGCCCAGAAACAAGGCCCACCCGGTCTGCCCCGTGCTGCCCCCGGTTCCATCCTGGTAACGTCCGCCCCATGCAAAGCGCTTGCAGCCCACCCGCTTTTCCGCTATTCCGAAAAGAACGATAAAAAAGGGATTCGGGGATCGATGAACAAAACCACCATGGCGATGCTGCTGGCGCTGGCCGCGCCTGTCGCCGCCCAGCAGGCCACGCCTTTTATCATTGGCGGCGAGGAAGCCTCCATGCAGTGGCCGTGGGCGGCGCTGATCGACATCAGCGGCCCCGCCGGCGGCCTGTGTTCCGGTATGCAACTCTCGCCCAACTGGGTGCTCACCGCCGCCCACTGTATGTTCGCCGAAGACTCCCAGCTGCGCGCTAACGCCAGCGAGATCGGCGTGGTCCTGGGCAGTGCGCCGCTGAGTTTCGCGCTGCTGCGCCCCATTGAAGACTATTGGATTCCCAGCGCCTATCAGGCGTTTGGCGACTATCACGATGGCAACGACATCGCGCTGATTAAACTCGCCGAGCGGGCCAACAACGGCGACTTCCCCAGCATCGTCGACAGCGCCAGCCAGGCCGAGCTGGAAAGCCGTAACGCCAGCGGCCGCGACGAAGCCCTGACCGCCATCGGCTGGGGCGTGACACAAAGCGGCGGCGACACCATCCCTGGCACTCTGCAACAGGTGGCGCTGGATTACGTGCCCTTCTCCACCTGCAACCAGGCCTGGAACAACCAGCTCGACGGCCCCACCATGCTGTGCGCCGCCGAGCTCAACCCGGTGCAAGGCCAACGCCAGGACACCTGCTCCGGCGACAGCGGCGGCCCACTGTTTATCGGCGAAGACAAATACCCCTATGTGGTCGGCCTGACCAGCTTTGGCGAGCCGCAATGCGCAGGCAGCCGGCCCACCGTCTACACCCGCCTGATCAGCCAGGTGGGGTTCATCGAGCAGGCCTCGCTGAGCGGCGGCGATCCGCTGGTGGACGCATCGCTGATCGACGTCGAACCGCGCCTCTATGCGCCCACCGGCGTTGCCATCGACGTGCCGGTGGCGGTAAAGAACGCCAGCGTCACCAACACCGTCATCAAGCCCCGGGTGGGCGGTGCCAGCTCCAACGACCGCATCCGTTACGATTTTCAATGGGGGGATTGCGACGGTTCGCTGTCCAGCGGCTGCCAGCCGGTGGACAGCCTGGCGGCCGGCGCACAGACCGACATCGGCATCGTGCATGTCACCGCCCAGGGTGAATTCCACGCCAGCCCGACCCTGGTGCTGAGCACCGAACAGCCCGATTACCGCCCGCTCAATAACCGCCGCCCGGTGACCCTGGTGTTTTCCGACCGCCCCGACCTGAGCGTGACCGGCCAGCTCACCGACATTGGCTACCGCGGCGACGCCGGCGAGGCGACGCTCACCGTCACGGTAAGCAACCCTTCCACCGTGGCCGACGCCGACGCCGTGTTCCTGGATCTGGCGCTGCCGGTGAACACCACCCTGAGCAGCAGCTCGCTGCCCTGCGACACCTCATGCTCGCTGGGCACCCTGGTCAGCGGCGCCAGCCGCACGCTGACCTTCACGCTCAGCAACAGCGCCCCGCAAACCGGTCAGGTGCGCGTGCAGGTCAGCGACACCAACGGCGGCGACTTCCCCGACGACAACAACCTTTACGTCGCCACCCTGAGCTATCCGCCACGCCCACCCGCGAGCAGCGGAGGCGGCGGCGGAGGCATCGCTCCCTGGCTGTTGGTGGTTCTCGCCGCCGGCCTGTGGCGGCGCTCGACGCAGCCAGGCTAAGCGGCTTCGCCGGGCTCGCGCCGTGCGATCAGGTTCATGGCGGTGAGCGTGGCCACCACCTCGTCGTTTTGATTGATCGCCTCGAGCCGTGAATGCACCAGGCCACGATCAGGCTTGGAGCGCGACAACCGGGTCTCGACGGTGCTCACTCGCAGCCGCAACTGGTCACCGGGACGCACCGGCACCCGCCAACGCACCTCGTCCACCCCCGGCGACGCCAGGCTCGCCACCGACGTCACGTAATGATCCACATACAGCCGCATCATCAGCCCCACGGTGTGCCAGCCGCTGGCGATCAGGCCGTTAAACGGCCCCCGCGCCGCGGCGTCCGGGTCGATGTGAATGCTCTGTGGATCGAACCGCCGCGCGAACTCAATCAGCTCGTTCTCCTCCACCTCGATGGGCCCGAATTGGTATTCGGCGCCCTTGTGGTAATCCTCGAAATAGCGCTGATCCCTGGGCGTATCGAATTGAGACAGGTTCATGCTGATTCTCCTTCGCAAACGTCACCGGCTCTGGCGGCGCGAACGTCATCGTTCCCCCTGGCCAACCGCGGGTCAACCGATAACCACACCCGCGGCGCAAGCCTGTGCTACAGCGCCCCTGTGGGAGCGGTCCCCGACCGCGAACCGAGCCGGAGGCGAGGCGGGCCCGGCAACATCGATTCGCGGTCAAGGACCGCTCCCACACCAGAATCCAACCCCGGCGCGAGCCTGTTGTTCCCTTCAACTTGTTCCCCCGCCCCCACTGCGATCACCGCCCAGGCGCATCGCTGCGGAACAGCCGCTCCAGATAGGTAAGCAGATAGTCGGCGTCGGTGAGCGGCGCGCGATAACCGAGATAGCCATCCGGACGCATCAGCCAGAGCCGGCCGCCGTCGCCGTAGGTCTGCTCGAACTGATCGTTTTCGTCGTACCACAAATGCACCCGCGCGCCGATCCGATCGACCGCGTCGGTTTCGAATGCCTGGCGGCCGATCACGGTGATGCGCAGTTCATCCAGATATTCGTCGGGCAGCCGCGAAAGCAAGGCGTGCAGAATCACCCGCGAACGGTGGTCGGTCTCTTCACCAAGCTGCACCAGCAAATGATGCACTGGTTGCTTCAACAGCGCGTGCACCCGCCGCTCACCGCCGTCGCGTTGTGACAGCAAGGTGGCATCGGGCATCCGGTCACCGGGCAGGGGCCCCTGGCGGCGCCAGCCGAGGGCGGCGTCCGGGCCGGCGTCGACCAGCGGTGATTGTCGATAGTCCACGTCAAGCTGGCTGGCACGGCGCAGGATGCGGCGGCCCAGCTGCGGGCGATTGCCGGCGAACCGCAGCAGCGAATCACGGGCGCCGCGCAGCACCCGCGCGCGCACCAGCGACGCCCGCGATAACGCGTCCACGCCGCGCAGCATCTCCTCGGCCACCGGCCGGCGCTCCTGGTGGTAGCTGTCCAGCAACGCCCCACCACCGCGCCCGCGGCAAAACAGCACCAGTTTCCAGGCCAGGTTGAAGGCGTCGGCGATGCCGGTGTTCATGCCCTGCGCCCCGATCGGGCTCTGCACATGGCAGGCGTCGCCGGCGAGCAGAATCCGGTTGCGTCGATAATGGCTGACCAGCCGTCGCTGGATCGCGAAATGGCTGATCCAGTGCGGCTCGGAGAGCGTCTGTGGCTCACCGAACGCCTCGTTGAGGCGCTCGTGCAGCAGCGTCATGTCCGGTACGTCGGCGCCGCCGGTCTCGCCACCGGCGGCGGCAGCGTCTTCGTCCTCGTCCTCGTCCTCGGTAAGGTCGTCCAGGGTGGCGATCAAACGCCAACCCTGGGGCAGTGGCAGGGCCATCAGTGTGCCGCCGGCCAGCAGGAAACCGTGGAAACGGTCCCGGGGCAGATCGGTTTGCCAGTCCAGGTCGGCGAGCACGAAACGCTCGCGGGCGTCGTCGCCGTGGCCGGTGAACGGCAAACCGAGCAATTCGCGCACCCGCGAGTGGGCGCCGTCGGCACCCACCATCAGCAGGGCGCTGACCGTCACTTCGCCGTCCTCACGGCGCACCCGGGCACGAACACCGGCGCCATCCTGCTCGAAATCGAGCAGCTCGGCGCCGCGCCAGATGTCGCCGCCCAGCAACCGGAAACGCTCTTCAAGCACCGCCTCCAGGCGGTTCTGCGGGCAGCAAAGCAATTCCGGAAACGGCGTGTTCAACTCGCTCAGATCCAGGCTCAACAAGGGCGGCTTATCGCCGCGCACGCCGTCGCCGTGAATGTCGATGGCATGATAAGCGATCGATTCCCGGCGCACCGGCTCGAGCAGATTCATGGCGTCGAGAATTTCCAGGCTGCGCGCGTGCAGGCTCAGCCCGCGCGACCACGGCTGCGGCTCGGCGCGCTGTTCGATCAACCGGCAGGAGACCCCGCTGCGCAGCAAATTGATGCCCAGCACCAGGCCGGTGGGCCCGGCGCCGATGATCAGAACTTTGGGTTGCCGTGATCCCGTCATCATCGCCACGATGCTACCATTGGCTGAGACAGGCGCTGGTTGAGACTATGAAAACCCGTCATGGGCAAGTGACTCCTTACATCACGAAAGATGGCACCGAAATCCGCGAGCTGATGCACCCGGCGGTGCACGGTGCGCTTGGCGCGCGCCGACAATCCCTGGCCGAGGCGCGATTGCCGCCCGGGGCACGCAGCCTGCCGCATCGCCACGGCAACAGCGAGGAAATCTATCATATCAGCGCCGGCGCCGGGCGCATGATGCTGGCCGGCGACTGGTTCGACATCGCCGCCGGCGACACCGTGGTGATTCCACCGGGCACCGACCATGGCCTGCACAATACCGGCCAGCACACCCTGGTGGTGATCTGTGCCTGCTCGCCGCCCTACGACCACGACGACACGGCCCTGCTGTGAAGATCATCCATGTCGATTGCGACTGCTTTTACGCCGCCGTGGAAGTGCGCGATGACCCGCGCCTGCGCGGCCGGCCGGTGGCGGTGGGCGGCGACCCCAACCGGCGCGGCGTGATCGCCACCTGCAACTACCCGGCGCGGGAATTCGGCGTGCGCTCGGCGATGGCCTCGTCCCAGGCATTGCGGCTGTGCCCGGAGCTGGTGATCCTGCCGCCGGATTTCGACAAATACCGGCGCGTCTCGGGCCAGATCCAGGAGATCTTCCGTTCCTTCACGCCCCTGATCGAGCCGCTCTCTCTGGACGAAGCCTTTCTCGACGTCACCGACACGCCCTTGCACAGCAACAGCGCCACCCGCATCGCCGAGGCGATCCGCCAGCGGGTGCGCGAGCAACTGCGCATTACCGTCTCCGCCGGCGTCGCCCCCAACAAGTTTCTTGCCAAGGTAGCCAGCGACTGGCGCAAGCCTGACGGCCTGTTCGTGGTGACCCCGGATCAGGTTGAAGCCTTTGTCGCCGCCCTGCCGGTGAAGCGCATCTCCGGGGTCGGCCGCGTCACCGAAGACAAGCTCACCGCCCTGGGCATTCACACCTGCGGCGACCTGCAACGCCTGGGCCGCACCGAGCTGGCCCGTCATTTTGGCAGCTTTGGCGAGCGGCTCTACCACCTGGCGCGCGGCGAGGATGATCGCCAGGTGCAGACCAGCCGGCGGCGCAAATCGGTGAGCGTGGAAAGAACCTACCATGAGGACAAGCGCACCCTGTCGGAATGGCAGCGCGAGCTGGACGACTTGCTGGAAAAACTGGAACAGCGGGTGGCGCGGCTGGACGCGCACTACGTGATTCAAGGGCTGACCGTGAAAGTGCGTTACAACGATTTCCGCATCGTCAGCGCCGACACCACCGGCTCACGCCTGCAGCGCGAACCGTTCGCGCGGCTCCTGGAGCAGCTTTGGGAAAAGCGCGCCGACCCGGCCCGGCTGCTCGGCCTGGGGGTCAAACTGCGCGATCTGAAAAGCCCGCAGCAGCCGGATCTGTTTCCCGACGAGCGCGACGCCGCCCTGCGCTCACAGCGTGCGGGCGAACTCTGAAGGCGCCATCGGCTGACGCAAACGCGCGTACAAGTCCGTGCTCACCAGGCCATCCACGATCTCGCGCCCGCGCCGGCGCACCGGCTCAATCTGCGACGCCAGGTAACCGTCCACCACCGCGAGCCGCTCGGCGCACTCACTGAGCGCCGCCGGGCAGGGGTTGCGATCCGCCTCGCGCACGGCGTTATCCAAATCGTTCAAATACTTGAGCAACATGCCAGACTCCGTTGGCCAGCCTCGGTACCGGGCCGCCACACACCAGACTATGACCCGGACATGACCACTTCGTGACCCGCCGGCCCCACACCCTCCATCTTGCCCCGGCCACCGCCAATTAGCATCGGGCAAACCGACCGGCGGTGATGAAATGATGTAAAACAAGTCGATACGGATGCAGCGCCAGCCGGGGCCGGTCTGGATTGTACTGTTTTTGTGGGAGCGGTCCTTGACCGCGAATCGGCGCTGCCAGGCTGCTCCTCGCCTTCGGCTCGGTTCGCGGTCAAGGACCGCTCCCACATAAGATCAAAGGATGTCGCTGGCATGGCGGAATGCTTAGTGTCGAAGAGGCGCGGGCACGGCTTCATCGCCCGGTAGACCTCAACCGCGCTGTATCCTGTATCCTGCATCCTGCATTTGTATTCGCATAGGAATTCTATGACCGCCAAGGTATCCACCATCGTTGCCCCGGAAGGCAGCCTGGAAGTGCTCAGCCAACAGGAAGTCGAGCGTTTGCGCGACACCTCTGGCAAGGGCCTGCACGATTTGCTGCGCCGCTGCGCGCTGGCCGTGCTCAATGCCGGCACCCCCACCGACGACAGCCGCCAAGTGCTGGAGACCTACAAGGATTTTGATATCCAGGTGATCCAGGAAGACCGCGGGCTGATGCTTAAGCTGGACAACGCCCCCGCCGGCGCCTTCGTGGACGGCCGCATGATTCGCGGTATCCGCGAGCACCTGTCGGCGGTGCTGCGCGACATCGTCTACGTGGCCAATGAGATTCAACACGGCGGGCGCTTCGATCTGGACAGCGGCGAGGGCATTACCAACGCGGTGTTCCATATCCTGCGCAACGCCGGCGTTCTGCACGCCGGCGAGCTGCCCAACCTGGTGGTGTGCTGGGGCGGGCATTCCATTTCCCGCGAGGAATACGATTACGCCAAGAGCGTGGGCTACCAACTGGGCCTGCGCCATCTGGACATCTGCACCGGCTGCGGCCCCGGCGCCATGAAAGGGCCCATGAAAGGCGCCCACGTGGCGCACGCCAAACAACGCCGCCGCCAGGGCCGTTATCTGGGCATTTCCGAGCCGGGCATCATCGCCGCCGAGGCGCCCAACCCGATCGTCAACGAGCTGGTGATCATGCCGGACATCGAGAAACGGCTGGAAAGTTTCCTGCGCGTGGCGCACGGCATTCTGGTGTTCCCCGGCGGCGTTGGCACCACCGAGGAAATTCTCTATCTGCTTGGCGTGTTGCTGCACCCGGACAACCAGGACATTCCCCTACCGGTGGTGTTCACCGGGCCGGCCAGCAGCGCCGACTACTTTCGCCAGGTGGACCGCTTCATCCGCTACGCACTGGGCGACGCCGCCGCCGAACGTTATCGGATCATCATCGACGACCCGGAAGCGGTGGCCCTGGCCATGCGCGACGGCGTGCAAGCGCTCACCCAGTTCCGCCGCGATCACGACGATGCCTTCTACTTCAACTGGCGCCTGACCGTGCCGTTCGATTTCCAACGCCCGTTCGTGCCCAGCCACGAGCACATGGCGGCGCTCACCCTGCGCACCGATCTGCCGGTGCACGATCTCGCCGCCAACCTGCGCCGGGCGTTCTCCGGCATCGTCGCCGGCAACGTCAAGGAGGCCGGTATCCGCGCCATCGATGAGCACGGCCCCTACCGCCTCAGCGCCGAACCCGGCCTGATGGCGCAAATGGACACCCTGCTGCAAGCGTTCGTCGCCCAGAACCGCATGAAACTCCCCGGCAGTCATTACGAGCCGTGTTACGTGCTGGAGTAGCCGCAAAGCTGCAAGCCGCAAGCCGCAAGCTTCAAGCCACCACCGGGGAGCCTCTAGCTTGTAGCTTGAAGCTTGAAGCTTGAAGCTGATCACCGCGGCTGCATGCGAATGCCGCCGTCCAGCCGGATGGTTTCGCCGTTCAGGAAGGTGTTTTCCACCATGTGGCAAACCATGGCGGCGTATTCCGGGGGGTTGCCGAGGCGTTTCGGGAACTGGGTCATTTCGATCAGCGGCAGTTTTACCTTATCCGGGGCGGCGTTCATCAGCGGCGTGTTGAAGATGCCCGGGGCAATGGTGTTGCAGCGGATGCCCAGCGGCGCCAGGTCGCGGGCAATTGGCAGGGTCATGCCGACCACGCCGCCCTTGGTGGCAGCATAGGCCACCTGGCCGACCTGACCATCGAAGGCCGCCACCGAGGCGGTATTGACGATCAGGCCACGCTCGTTATCGTCACCCGGTTCGTTTTCGGCCATCACCGCGGCGGCCAGGCGCGCCACGTTAAAGGTGCCGATCAGGTTGATCTGAACCACGGTGGAAAACACACCCAGGTCATGGGGTTTGTTGTCCCGCCCCACGGTTTTCATCGCCGAGCCCACGCCCGCGCAATTCACGCAGATATGAATCGCCCCGAACTTGCCTTTGCTGGCGTCGATGGCCGCTTTCACCGAGGCTTCGTCGGTAACGTCGGTGGCCACGAACCCGGCGGCGTCGCCCAGCCGGGCGGCGGCTTCCAGGCCACGCTCCTGGTCCCGGTCGAGAATCATCACCCGCGCGCCCTTGGCGACCAGTGCCTCGGCGGTGGCCAGGCCCAGCCCGGAGGCGCCACCGGTGATCACGGCCACTTTACCTGCGATATCCATTCTGTCTCCTTAACGGTCTGAATCGACGATCCAGGTTCGCCACCCGATGGCGGCCAACTCGAAACGGTTAAAAAACGAAAAAACATGCCCACCCGCGGGCCGGCAACCATGGCGTCTTTATCGCGGTCGGTGCATGTTGGGGCAAACCAGTATACCAGTGCAGGGAGGCATGGCATTGTTACTTCCGTTCAGCGCCAGCTTCACTCTGGTCAAGGGCCACTCCACCCAGGAACGCCTATGCATCAACTCGATCCACAATCCGCCGCCCCGCCCCTGCTCGCGCGTCTGCTCACGACCCGGGCTTTCAGCGAGCAGTTGTGTGAACCGCTGACGGCGGAGGACATGGGCCTGCAGGCGTGCCCCGAAGTCAGCCCGCCACGCTGGCATCTGGCGCACACCACCTGGTTCTTCGAGACGTTTATTCTTAAGCCCCACCAGCGCGCCTACCGACCGTTCGACGAACGTTTCGAGTATCTGTTCAACAGCTACTACAACGGCATCGGCGCCCAGTATCCCCGCCCTCAGCGTCACTTGCTGTCGCGCCCGGGCAACCAGGAGGTGCTGCGCTGGCGCCGCCAGGTGGACGACGCCCTCGCCGAGCTGTTAAGCCACCCCGACCACGACCCGCTGATCGACGCTTTGGTGGCACTGGGCATTGAACACGAACAACAGCACCAGGAGCTGTTGATCACCGATTTGAAACACAGTTTTTCTTACAATCCGCTGTGGCCGGTGTACCAGCCCCGCGACGACGACGAACGCCCGGCCCCGGAATTCCGTTGGCACGAATACTCGGGCGGGCTGGTGGAAACCGGCGCCGACGGCGCGGCGTTTTGCTTTGATAATGAAACGCCCCGCCACCGGGTGTGGTTGGACCCTTACGCCCTGGCCAGCCGGCCGGCCACCTGCGCGGAATTTTTTGCGTTTATTGAAGACGGCGGCTACCAGCGCCCGGAACTGTGGCTGTCCGACGGCTGGGACTGGGTGCGCCAAAGCGGCGCGCGGGCGCCGCTCTACTGGCTGCTCGACGACGGCGCGCCGCACTATTACACCCTGGCCGGCCGCCAGCCGATCCGCTTCCAGGAGCCGGTCGCCCATCTCAACTATTTCGAAGCGGATGCCTATGCGCGCTGGTGCGGCCTGCGCCTGCCCACCGAGGCCGAATGGGAACACGCCGCCGCCGGCCAGCCGGTGCAGGGCGGCTTTATCGACAACCGGCGCTATCACCCACAGGTGGCGCCAGCCGGCCGCGACGCGCCGGCGCAACTGTTCGGCGACGTCTGGGAATGGACCGCCAGCGCCTATCTGCCCTACCCCGGGTTCGCCCCCGCCGGGGGCGCCGTGGGCGAATACAACGGCAAATTCATGAACGGCCAGATGGTGCTGCGTGGCGGCTCCTGCGCCAGCAGCCAGGCGCACCTGCGCGCCAGTTACCGTAATTTCTTCCAGCCCCACCTGCGCTGGCAATTCAGCGGCGTGCGTTTGGCCAGAACCCTAGACCCCAACCGGGAGAGCAGCCGTGGCCCAACCCCAACAATTATTGCCTAACCTGACTTTCCTGGACCTGTTCCCACCCGCCGCCGACACCGCTCGGGAAGTGGCGGCGTCCTTGTCGGCGCCGCGCCCCACCCTGGACCCGAAATATTTCTACGACGAACGGGGCTCGGAGCTGTTCGACGCCATTACCCGCACCCCGGAGTACTATCCCACCCGCACCGAAGCCGCGCTGCTGCGCGACAACGCCGCCGCCATGGCCGCCGAACTGGGCCCGGACCTGGTGATCGTCGAACCCGGCGCCGGCGGCTGCGACAAGGTGCGCATTCTGCTGGATCGCTGGCACCCCAGTGGCTACATGCCCTTGGAGATTTCCCGGGAATGTCTGCTCGACGCCACCCACCGCCTGGCACCCCGCTACCCGGACGTGCATTTCAATGCGGTGTGCGCCGACTATTCCCAGGCGCTGGCGTTCCCCGGCGACGACCAGGGCCGCGCCCGGCTGGTTTTTTTCCCAGGCTCCACCATCGGTAACTTCGAGCCCGCCGCCCGCGAGCGCTTCCTGACTGGCCTGCGCGGGCTCGCCGGCGACAACGGCTACCTGTTGATCGGCGCCGACCTGCAAAAAGACCCGATCCTGCTCAACGCCGCCTACAACGACAGCGCCGGCCACACCGCCGCCTTCAACCTGAATGCCCTGCAGCACCTCAATGAACGGCTGCAATGCGGTTTCGAGATCGATGCTTTCGACCACCAGGCGTTCTACAACGAAGACCTGTGCCGGGTGGAAATGCACCTGCGCTGCCATCGCGCGCAAACGCTGAACGTAGCCGGACAGCGCATCGAGCTGGCCGCCGGCACCCGCATACACACCGAGAATTCCTACAAATTCACCGTCGAAAGTTTCTCCCGGGATCTGCTCACCGCCGGCTTCGCCCCGGTCTCCAGCTGGGTGGACGACGACAACCTGTTCAGCATCCATCTGGCTCGGGCGGCCTGAGGGGAGCGCCCGACATCGCAACACCGATTCCGGTTCACCTTGTGTCCTTGTATCCTGCAGGCTGTATCGCGCCGGTCCGCCGGCGCCTCTGGGGGAAGGAAGTCACCGCATGTTGGAATTGATCAGCGCCGCTCGGCGGCGCAAACGCCCACCCACGCATCAACTGTTCGATCCGGTGAGCCTGGATTTCCGCGTCGGCCTGTTCGACGTGGATCTCAACCTGCAACTCAGCACTGGCAAATACGTGCGCATCATGGACCGCTGCCGCCTGGAACACGCGGTGCTCACCGGCCTGCTCAATCGCATGGTCCGCTCACGCACCAATACCGTGGTCGCCAACACCGAAATCGCCTACATCCGCGAGCTGCGCCCCTATCAGCGTTTCCAGGTGCACACCCGGGTGCTCGGCTGGGACGACAAATACACCTATTACGACCAGCGCTTCGAATCCCAGCGCAAGCTC
Organism: Alloalcanivorax mobilis; assembly: GCF_002864685.1. Classification (GTDB taxonomy): domain Bacteria; phylum Pseudomonadota; class Gammaproteobacteria; order Pseudomonadales; family Alcanivoracaceae; genus Alloalcanivorax; species Alloalcanivorax mobilis. Next base: position 948 of record NZ_NMQZ01000061.1, on the reverse strand, counting down.
CACACCCACGCCCTGCACCGGCTGGCGCACCTGTACGGCGGCAAATCGATCAGCCCGCCGGATTTCCAGGCAATGACCGGCCTCAACCAGCTCTCACCGCCGCTGCCCGATTACGTGGAAGACTGGAAAACCCTGCTGCACAGCAAACGCCGGCTCACCGAGGAACAGGACTAGACGCGAAACGGCGGCAACAGGGAACCGCCTGAAGGGAACAGGCGGCGCCGGCGTGGCCCGTCACCCAGGCACGGCACGCCCGGCGCTGTTCCCCGGTATCAGACTTTTTTCTCTCTTTCCGGGCCCGCGTCCCTTCACCCGCTTCCCCGCTTACCGCTACAATCCGGGCATGGCTAAATCCCGCATTGGCACTCCCTGCATTGGCGTCTGTTCCACCGTGTTTGGCGATTCGGTGTGCCGTGGGTGCCGCCGGTTCAGCCACGAAGTGGTGGACTGGAACGCCTACACCGACGAACAGAAACGCATCGTCTGGCGCCGCCTGGACGAGCTGCTCGCCCTGGTGGTGGGCAACTATTTTCAAGTTACCCACGCCGCCCGGCTGGCTGAACAACTGGATTACCAGAACCTGCGCTACCAGACCCAGCTCTCGCCGCCCGGCTGGGTTCCCGACCTGCTCAAGGCCGCCGGTCGCCAGCGCCTGGACTATCACCAGTTTGGTCTGAATCCGCTGCCCGCCGCCGCCGGCCTCACCCCGCGCGAGCTCTACGACCGCATCAGCGCCGAATGTTACGCCCTGGGTCGCGCCCACTACGACCGCTCCTTCGCCCGCCCGGTGGGCACCACCGGCGAACTGATCCTGCGCGCCGCGCAAGAGAAAGGGCTGATTTAAGGCGGCGTTGTGGATACCCGTTGGCACGCTTACACGCTAAACCGGTGCCCCCTGCCCTTCGACAACGCCGCTGTGGGAGCGGTCCCCGACCGCGAACCGAGCCG
>NZ_NMQZ01000060.1 GCF_002864685.1 Alloalcanivorax mobilis | reverse complement strand
CACCCAGACACGATCCCAAAAGACAATTCCCGCTAAAGCGCGATGAACCTTTTTTTTGCCCTTTGGGTGGCGGCCTCCGGGCGCGTCTGAGTCACGAAGGAACCTCTGAATAGCTCTCTGATGGTTCAGAGGTTCTAAAACGCCCGCTCCACGCTCAGCCGCCAGGTGCGCGGCAGAATCGGATGATAATGGATATCTTCCACGCCTCCGGCGGCCTCGCCTTGTAAGCGCGACGCATAGAAATAATCGATGTCGTGATCGTCCGCGTCGGTCAGGTTCAGAAGCTCCAGCGCCAATTCCCAATTGCGATTCCGCAGGCCCACTTTAACGTTCTGGATGGTGGTGCTGCCGGATTCCTGGTCGGACGCCGAATCCAGCGGGCGCGGCCCCAGGTGACGCAGCCGGTAGCCGGCGAACCAATGCTCCGCGTGATAGTGAATGCCCGCACCGATCACCCGGTTCGGCGCGCCTTCCACGTAATCGCCCTCACCGGCCACCGAATCCCGGTAGCGAGCACGGGTGGCGGCCAGTTCCAGATCCAGCGAAAGCTGGCGCGAAGGGCGATAGAACACATTCAGTTCAACGCCACGACGCAGACTGGGACGGCCCGCCTCGGTATTGCCGGCATCGCCCACGAACAGCAGCTCGGAATCCAGCCGCAACTGCCACAGCGCCAGCGATACCTCCAAATCGTCACCGGGGTAAAAACGCGCGCCCAGCTCCTCGCCACGGGAACGCACCAGCGGGTCGACCTTGTCCGCCGCCGAACCGTCGTCCGGATTGACGCGGATGGTGGTGCCACGCGCGTCGTTGCTGTGAAAGCCATAGCCGGTGGACAGATAGTATTCCATCCGCTCGCTGACCAGCCATGCCAGGCTCAACTTCGGGCTGACGATGCCGTCGTCGGCGTGGCCACTGTTGGACGAAAGATCGACACCGTTGCCGTTCACTCCCACTTTGTCGTCCACGTCAAAATAGTAGTGGTCGTAACGCAGCCCCAGGGTGGCGCGCACATCGCGCAGGGGGAAGAAACTCAGGCTGCCGAACACGCCAGCGGCGGTTTCACGCACCTGGTCCCGACGCACCGTGGCCAGGCGGTCGCGTCCAGCGCTGTTGAACAACCCCACGTCGCCAATGTTGTCGTGGCGCAATTGCATGCCCCAGACACTGGTGAAGTCGATGCCGCCCAGGGTCAGATCATTGTTGAACGCCACCTTGCCGCCATACACCTGGCGCTCGTCAAGCTGCTCGAATTCGTCGCCGTCGACCGGATCGTCGAGAAAATAGGTGAAGTCGGACCACAGATTCAGCCCGTAATCGATGGCGTACAGGGTGCCCTGCTGGCGCGGATTGTCCCAGGACAACGACAGCGAATAACGGTGGCTTTCGCCACCGGCGTCCTGATCCAGCGAGCCGAGATCGTCGATCAATCCCGAACGCACCGCGCGGCGGGGAATCTGATCGGCGCTGTTCCACTGATTCCGGTACGCCATCAACGTGGTCACATAGCGGGTATCGCGGGCGCGCCAGCCGTAGCTGAGCAGGCCGTTGTATTTTTCCACATCCTCACTGATGTCTTTCCAGGGGCCGTTGTAGGTCTGCGTCTCCACGGCGTAGGCAAGATTACGGTCCTGGCCCAGATCCTTGCCGCCGTAGAACAGCGCCCGATAGTAATCGTCACCGCCGCCGGTGAACTTGATCCGTTGCCGATCCAGATAAAGGCGGGTGCTGATGTCGGCGCTGCCCGCTCCGGAAAAATCGCCGACCCCGGCGTAGTAGGGCCCCTTGCGGTAATAGATATCGTCGACCATTTCCGGAATCAGAAAATTGATGTCGGTGTAACCCTGGCCGTGACCATGGGTAGGCATATTGACCGGCATGCCATCCACCGAGGTATTGAAATCGGTGCCGTGGTCCAGATTGAAGCCACGCAGGAAATACTGATTGGCTTTGCCGCTGCCGGAATGCTGGGTGGCGATCATTCCCGGTACGGTTTCCATGATCTCGCCGGTGCGCAGAATCGGCCGGGTACTGAGCTCATCACCGCTGACCCGCCCCTCCGACGCCGCCACCGGTGGCGGTTGCGCGGCGCCCTGCCCCTCAACCCGCACCGATTGCAACTCGTGAGCCTGCACGCTCCCTATGCAAGCCAGCAAAGCGCCGCTCGCGATCCCCGCTCTTGAAAGCCGCATCCCTACACTCCAGTGTTATTTTTATGTCTCGGACAGACGACAAAGACAGGGGCCGGAGGCGGCCCTTACACTTGACTACGCCTGATCCGGTGAACAGGGCGTAAACGGCAGAACGCCGGCTGGTGGCCGGCGCTCAGCGGGAATAGCGGGCAGGTGATGGCGAGGCTCCAGGGGCCCCTGGCGGTTGCTAGCGAATATGGCTAGCGAATAAAGATCGCCCAGAACAGACCACCGATCAGCAACCATTTGAGCAGGTAGTACAGCCGCCGATCGCGTTTCTTCAGGTCCTTGGCTTTGGCGCGTGCCTTATAGATCACATCGAACACCCGGTTGAGCGCGCCGACGTGATCTCCCTCCACGTTCTCGGTACTGGTGGCGCGCACCACCACTTTCTTGAACACCCGGTTGATGGCGGTGGCGACCCGGAAGCGTAGCGGCCGCTCCACGTCGCAGAAAAGAATCAGCCGGTCCTGGTCGGTGCGGTTCTCCGCCCAGTGGATAAACGTCTCGTCGAACATCACATCCTGGCCGTCACGCCAGGCGTATTGTTCGCCGTCCACGTAGATCGCGCAGCGATCATCATTGGGCGTGACCAACCCCAGGTGATAGCGCAGGGAACCCGCGAAGGGGTCGCGATGCTTGCCCAGCCGGGCGCCGGCGGGCAGCAGCGCGAACATGGCGGCGTTGACCCCCGGCAGTTGATCGACCAACGCCACCGACCGCGGGCACAGCGCCTTGGCGGAGGCCTGCGGCTCGTCGTACCACTTCAGGTAAAAACGCTTCCAGCCGGTGCGGAAAAAAGAATGAAACGCGAGATCGTTGTCACTGGCCGCCTGCCGGATGTAGCCCTCGTCGAACAGGTTCATCGCCTCTTCGCGGAACACCCGCCAATTGTCGCGCAGCAAAGCCAGTTCGGGAAAATGTTCCATCGGTAGGAAAGGCCGGTTTTTCACCTGGGAGGTGGCGTACACAAAACAATTGTACGGCCCCATGAGGGTGGAATGATCCAGCAACTGGCGGCTGAATTTGTGGCGCTCTTGTCCCCGGAAATGCACGTAAACGCCACAAGCGATAAACACGTAAAGTACCAGCATCTTCCCTGACAGTAACCACTGCATCGCTCGCTCCTTGCTCCCGGGCCATTAGGTCAAGCGATTTTACTATCCACTCGGAAAGAGTGCCATAGGCCACCGCCAACAGCCGCGATAGGAGCCTGCTATACTGCGCCGCACCATCATCGCCGACATTCGGGGCCACCCATGAAATACCGCGATCTGCGCGACTTTCTTAAGCAACTGGAAGCGCAGGGAGAGCTCAAGCGGGTCACCGCGGAGGTCGACCCGCGCCTGGAAATGACCGAGATCTGCGACCGCACCCTGAAGGCCGGCGGGCCGGCTATCCTGTTCGAAAACCCGAAGGGCTTTTCCATTCCAGTGCTGGGCAACCTGTTCGGCACCGAACGCCGGGTGGCGCTGGGCATGGGCCGGGAATCGGTGGCCGAACTGCGCGAGCTGGGCGAGTTGCTGGCGTTTCTGAAAGAGCCGGAACCGCCCAAGGGCTTCCGCGACGCCTGGGAAAAACTGCCGGTGTTCCGCAAGGTGCTGAGCATGAACCCCAAAGTGGGTGGCTCCGGTCCCTGCCAGGAAAGGGTGATCGAAGCGGACGACGTGGACCTGACGCAACTGCCGATCCAGACTTGCTGGCCCGGCGACGCTGGGCCGCTGGTGACCTGGCCGCTGGTGATCACCCGCGGGCCCAATAAGGAGCGCCAGAACCTGGGCATCTACCGCCAGCAGCTGATCGGCCGCAACAAGCTGATCATGCGCTGGCTCAGCCACCGTGGCGGCGCGCTGGATTTTCAGGAATGGCAAAACGCGCGCCCGGGCGAGCCTTTCCCGGTGGCGGTGGCGCTGGGTGCCGACCCGGCCACCATTCTCGGCGCCGTCACCCCGGTGCCGGACACCCTCAGCGAATACGCCTTCGCCGGCCTGTTGCGTGGTTCGCGCACCGAGTTGGTGAAATGCCTGGGCTCGGACCTGCAGGTGCCGGCCAGCGCCGAATTCGTTCTCGAAGGCCATCTGCACCCCGGCGAGTACGCCGACGAGGGGCCGTTCGGTGATCACACCGGTTACTACAACGAAGTGGAGCGCTTCCCGGTGTTCACCGTGGAACGCATCACCCACCGCCGCGATCCGATCTACCACAGCACCTACACCGGCCGGCCACCGGACGAACCGGCGGTGCTGGGCGTGGCGATGAACGAAATCTTCGTGCCGATCCTGAAAAAGCAGTTCCCCGAAATCGTCGATTTTTACCTGCCGCCGGAGGGCTGCTCCTACCGCATGGCGGTGGTGACCATGAAGAAGCAGTACCCCGGTCACGCCAAGCGCGTGATGATGGGGGTGTGGTCTTTCCTGCGCCAGTTCATGTACACCAAGTTCGTGATCGTCTGCGACGATGACGTTAACGCCCGCGATTGGAAAGATGTGATCTGGGCGATCACCACCCGCATGGACCCGGTGCGCGACACCGTGATGGTGGAAAACACCCCCATCGACTACCTCGACTTCGCCTCACCCGTGGCCGGCCTGGGTTCGAAGATGGGCCTCGACGCCACCTCGAAATGGCCCGGAGAAACCAGTCGTGAATGGGGCAGACCGATTACCATGGACGCGAGCGTCAAAGCCCGGATCGATGAGATCTGGAGCGATCTTGGCCTCGATTAGAAGCGCCACGCGTCAAGCTTCAAACCACGGATTTCAGTGCGTCGTGGCCCGCTTGCCGCTTGCGGCTTGAAGCTTGTGTCCATTCAAGGAGTCATCATGTCCTGGAGCCCGTCCGACATCCCCGACCAAAGCGGCCGCACGGTGGTGATCACCGGTGCCAACAGCGGCATCGGCCTGCGCGCGACAGAGCACCTTGCGCGCAAGGGCGCGCGGGTAATCATGGCCTGCCGAAACCTGGACAAAGCCGAGGCGGCGCGGCGCTCGATGGCCGATGAGGTGGCCCGGCGCACCGAAGTGGTGGAGTTGGACCTGGCCCGCCAGACCAGCGTCAGGCAGGCCGCCAGCGCCATTCGGGAACGTTGCCAGAGCATTGATCTGCTGCTGAACAACGCCGGCATAATGTGGCTCCAGGAAGGCCGCACCGAAGATGGCTTCGAGCGCCAGTTTGGCATCAATCACCTGGGGCATTTCGCCTTCACCGGCCTTCTGCTGCCGGCCCTGCGCGATGTGCCCGGCTCACGCATCGTCACGGTGAGCAGCATCGCCCATCGCGGTGGCCGCATTCATTTCGAAAACATCCACCTGGACGGTATCTACGGCCGTCAGCGCGCCTACGCCCAGGCCAAACTCGCTAATCTGATGTTCGCCATTGAATTGCAACGCCGGCTGCGCGACAGCGGCGCGCAAACCCGCTCGCTGGCCTGCCACCCGGGCGTCGCCAGCACCAATCTGGCGGGCCCGGGGATCGCCGAGGAAAGCCCGCTGGGCATCGGCCGGCTGGCGCGCTGGGCCTGGCCACTGTTCACTCAGAGCGCGGAAAAAGGCGCCTGGCCGACCCTCTACGCGGCCACCAGCGACGCCGCCCGTGGCGGCGGCTACTACGGCCCGGCCTGGCTGAAAGAGGCGATGGGCCAGCCACGGGAGGCCAAGCCACGCCGCTACGCCACCGACGCGGACCTGGGCCGGCGCCTGTGGACGCTCTCCGAAACCCTCACCGGTGTGCAATATCCATAGCGGCCGGTCTTGCCTGTCGCCAACAATCTTGTACCATGGTTCCAAAATAATAATCGGACCCGCCATGGACATCCACAACCTGATCGAGCGCCGTGCCTTCCTCAAGGCCCTGGGCGGCACCCTGGCGGCGGCGGGTCTGCCCGCCGCCAGCCTGGCACGGGCCGACGCTGCGGCGCCGGCCTGGAATAACTGGTCCGGTAATCAGCAAGCCCACCCCCGTCACATTCATTATCCCGCCAACGAAGCCGCGCTGATCGAACTGCTCGGCCAGGCCGAAGGCCCGCTGCGGCCGTTCGGTGGCAGCCACTCATTCAGCCCGCTGGTGCCCACCGCCGGCAGCCTGATCTCGCTGGAGGCGTTCAACGGGGTGCGCCACCATGATCGGCAACGTCACACCATTCGCTATGGGGCGGGCACCCGCATCGGCCAAGCCAGCGCGGAGGCCTGGCGGCGCGGCGAAAGCTTCACCAATGAGCCGGACATCAATCTGCAATCGCTGGCCGGCGCCATCGCCACCAGCACCCACGGCACCGGCCTCACGCTGGGCAGCCTGAGCGCCCAGGTGCGAGCGCTTACCCTGATTAGCGTCGACGGTGAGCAACGGACTTTGAGCGCCGCCGATGGCGACCTGTTTGATGCCGCACGCTGCAACCCCGGCGCGCTCGGCTTCGTCACCGACGTCACCTTTGTTCACCAGAGCGCCTACCGGCTTGAGGAGCACACCTGGACCCTGCCCTTGGAAGACGCCTTCGAATTCTTTGCCCGCGAGCGCGACAACCACCGCAATTTGGAAATGTTCGCCTTCCCCCTGGGCGGCACCGCCATCCTTAAAACCATGGCGATCACCGACAATCCGGAGGACCTCAACCTTGAGGCCGATGACAACAATGACCTGTTGGAAACGGTGTGCGAACTGAGCCGGCGCGCCGGCTGGCTGACCAGCACCCTGCAGAAGCTGGTAACGCTGTTCGTGAGCGAGACACGACGGCGCGGGCCGGCGCACCGCATCTACGCCAATCATCGCGCCGTGCGCTTCAACGAAATGGAATACACGGTGCCCGCCGAGCGCGGTCTGGACTGCCTGAAAGCACTCTGCCAGCGGATTCGCGAACGCGAACTGAACGTGTTTTTCCCCATCGAATTCCGCTATGTGGCCGCCGATGACACCCTGCTGTCCATGTTCAGCGGACGTGCCGGCGCCAGCCTTTCCGTGCACCAATACCACAAACAGGATTACCGTCCGCTGTTCCAGGCCACCGAGCCGTTGCTCCGAGAGCACGGCGGCCGCCCGCACTGGGGCAAAATTCACAGCCTGGGCGCCACCGAACTGCGCGCGCTTTACCCACGCTTCGATGACTTCCTGGCGATCCGCCGGCGCCTGGACCCCGACGGCCGCCTGCTCAACCCGCACCTGCAAAAGCTGTTCAATGGCGTGGAGGCGAGCCGATGAAACGACGCACCTTCCTGATCACGCTGGCCGGCGGCGCGGTCTTCGCCTGGTGGCTCAAACCCGGCGACCAGGGTGCGCCGTACAACCCCTACTTTCAGGCCCTCAACCGGCTGCTTCGCGAGCAAGGCCCGGGCCGGCCAGTGGTACTCATTGACCGCCAGCGCCTGGCGGCCAATTGCGAGCGTCTGATAAAGGCTCTGCCCACCGGCCGCGCGTTGCGCATCGTCGCCAAATCCTTGCCCAGCCTGCCGTTGATTCGCGAGGTCATGGCCCTCACCGGCAGCCACCGCGTGATGGTATTTCATCAGCCGTTTATCAACGCCTTGGCCGAGGCGGAACCGGATTGCGACCTGCTGCTCGGCAAACCGATGCCGGTGAACGCGGCGGCGTTGTTTTATCAGGAGTTTTATAAAGAGTCTTCTCAAAAACCGGCCGGCGAACGCTTCGACCCGCAACGCCAGTTGCAGTGGCTGATCGACACGCCCGAGCGTCTTAACGAGTATCTGCGACTGGCACAAGGGCTGCACCAGCGCCTGCGCGTGAACCTGGAAATCGATGTCGGCCTGCACCGTGGTGGGCTTACGGACCCGGCGCAACTGGACGAGCTGATCGCTATCATTCACGCCCATCCCCAGCACCTCGAATTGGCCGGGTTAATGGGCTACGACGCCCACGTTGGCAAATTGCCCGCCATCGTGGAAAGCCGGCAACAAAGCCATCGCAAGGCACAAGCGGCCTATCAGGGTTTTATCGACCACCTGTACCGGCGGGCACCGCACTACCGGGATCGGCCGCTGACCTTCAATGGCGCCGGCAGCCCCACCATCTTGCTGCATGGCGACGAAACGCCCCTCAACGAACTGTCGGCGGGTTCCTGCCTGCTGAAGCCCTCCGACTTCGACCTGGAGTCACTGAGCGCCTTCCAACCGGCGGTCTTTATCGCCGCACCGGTGCTCAAGCATCTTACCGGCCTGCACCTTCCCGGCCCGCTGCCTGTTGGCCAAGCCTGGGCACTGTGGAACCCGAACCGCCGCGAGACTTATTTTATCTATGGCGGCTACTGGAAAGCGACGCCGGTGTCACCAGCGGGCATTACCGCGAATAAACTCTATGGCGTGAGCACCAATCAGATGATGTACAACGGCTCCCCGGCCTCCGCCTTAACGACCGGCGACATGATTTTTTTCCGCCCCACGCAAAGCGAATCCGTGTTGCTGCAGTTCGGAAATTTATTGGTGCTGGACCCGACCCGCCACGGAGATTTTCGTGTGCATGGCGCGTGGCCACCTCTGCCGCAAGGCGCTGACTAGCCAACTCCGGCGCACCGATGACTTTAGGAATAAGCGGTTACGGCGATATTCTAAAAAATGCGCTCTTCACGGGAACTTTACAGTCACAAAGATTTGATTCGACTTTTACAAAATCCGCAAGCGTTGCACACCGTTTTGCCCCTAGTATGGGGTCACCGAATCGCTGACAAACTTATAGTGATTTCAGGATTTATGATCAGCAACCAAGGAGTGATTGCGATGAAAAAGATTCTGCTCGCCGCCATGATTGCCGCCGGCTCTATTTCCGTTGCCCACGCGGGCAATGTGAACGACGCCATCGTCGCCGACAGCGCCGCGATCCAGCAGGGCATCGACGAAGGCCAGATGGTCAAACTCCAGGGCGAGATCATTCAGTCCCTGGGCGATGAGCGCTACACCCTGAAGGACACCAACGGCCAGATCGAAGTCGAAATCGACAACGATCTTACCGGCGACCGCCCGCTACAACCGGGCACCAACGTGGTGGTCATCGGCGAAGTGGATCACGATGACGGCCGCACCCTGGTGGACGTGGACAAGGTACTGTCCATGCAAGGCGCCAGCACGGCGGAAACCTCCGCACCGACGGGCTCCACCACCCAATAAGTAATCATCACTGAAAAAAAGCGGCCTCCGGGCCGTTTTTTTTTGTTGATAAGCACCGCCCCCACGGCACCAACCTCGCCGACCTCTATCAAACTGAACACTGAACACTGAACACTGAACACTGAACAACTTAAGAACCTCCTTCCTTCTTGCCCGCCCCCCTCGCAACCGGCACACTGATTCGTACCGAATTATTCCAATAAAAAACCGTACCCACTGAGACAGCGCGGGAGGCCCGCATGCTCTACGATGAAGCCCTGGACGGCCGGCTCGGCAGCGTCGATAAGGCGCGAATTCTGCGGCTGATTCAAGAGCGCGTGCCCGATCTTCAGGTTCTGCACCATCGCGAGGACCTGCGCCCCTACGAGTGCGATGGCCTGGCCGCGTATCGCACCACGCCGATGCTGGTGGTACTGCCCGCAACCGTCGCCCAGGTACAAGCGCTGATGAAACTGGCCAGCCAGGAACGGGTGCCGGTGGTGGCACGGGGCGCGGGCACCGGCCTGTCCGGCGGCGCCATGCCTCTGGAAAAGGGCATACTGCTGGTGATGGCGCGCTTTGACCGTATTGTCGGCATCGACCCACGGGCGGCCACCGCCCGGGTGCAGCCGGGCGTCCGCAACCTGGCCATCTCCCAGGCCGCCGCGCCCCATGGCCTCTACTACGCCCCCGACCCGTCGTCGCAGATCGCCTGTTCAATCGGTGGCAATGTGGCGGAAAACGCCGGCGGCGTGCATTGCCTGAAGTACGGGCTCACGGTGCACAATCTGCTCAGCGTCGACATCGTCACCGTGCAGGGCAAATTGCTGACCCTCGGCGCCGACACCCTGGACGCCCCCGGTTTTGACCTGCTCGCCTTGTTCACCGGCTCCGAGGGCATGCTCGGCGTGGTCGTGGACATCACCGTCAAACTGCTGCCGCTGCCGGCCTGCGCCAAGGTGTTGCTGGCCAGCTTCGACAACGTGGAAAAAGCCGGCCAGGCGGTGGCCGACATCATCGCCGCTGGCGTCATCCCCGGCGGCCTGGAGATGATGGACAACCTGGCGATCCGCGCCGCCGAGGATTTCGTCCACGCCGGTTACCCACGGGAGGCGGCGGCGATCTTATTGTGTGAACTGGACGGCGTGGAAACGGACGTGGATGAAGACATCCAGCGGGTGCGCGCGGTGTTGGAAAACGCTGGCGCCACCGACATCCGTCAGGCTCGGGACGATCACGAACGCCAACGCTTCTGGGCCGGGCGCAAAGCGGCGTTCCCGGCGGTGGGTCGGATATCCCCGGACTACTACTGCATGGACGGCACCATCCCCAAACGGGAACTGCCCAAGGTGCTGGCCGGTATCGAAGCCCTTTCGAAGCGCTACGACCTGCGCGTGGCCAATGTGTTTCACGCCGGCGACGGCAATATGCATCCTCTGATCCTGTTCGACGCCAATGACCAGGATCAACTGCAACGCGCCGAGGCCCTGGGCGGCGCGATCCTGGAATTGTGCGTGGCGGTGGGCGGCAGCATTACCGGCGAGCACGGTGTCGGCCGGGAAAAAATCAATCAGATGTGCGTGCAGTTCAACAACCAGGAAATCATTTTTTTTCATGCCGTCAAAGCGGCCTTCGACCCGAACGGGTTACTGAACCCGGGCAAGAACATTCCCACCCTGAACCGTTGCGCCGAATTCGGCGCCATGCACATCCACCGTGGTGAGCTGCCGTTTCCAGATCTGGAGCGCTTCTGATGGACGCCCGGGATCACAACGAAGCGTTACTGGATCAGGTGAGACAAGCGGCGGCCACCGGCCGGCCGCTGGCGATACACGGCGGCGGCAGCAAGTCGATCCTGGGGCGCCCGGTGCAGGGCGAGCCCCTGGACACAACCAACCACCGGGGCATCGTGCATTACGATCCTTGCGAACTGGTGGTGACGGCTCGCGCCGGCACGCCGCTGGCCGAGCTGATCGACACCCTGGCCGAGCAGGACCAGATGCTGCCCTTCGAGCCGCCCCTGTTTGGCGGCGGCGCCACCGTCGGCGGCATGGTGGCCACCGGCCTGGCCGGCCCACGCCGGCCCTGGGCCGGTTCGGTGCGCGATTTCGTGCTCGGCACCCGGGTCATCACCGGCGCTGGCCAGGCTCTGCGTTTCGGTGGCGAGGTGATGAAGAACGTGGCCGGCTATGACGTGTCGCGGCTGATGGCCGGCAGCTTCGGCTGCCTCGGCCTGATCAGCGAGGTGTCCCTGAAAGTCCTGCCGCGCCCGCGCGCCAGCGCGACCCTGCGGCTGACACTGGCGCGCGACTCGGCGCGTGAGTGCATTCTGCGCTGGCGCCACCAGGGCCTGCCGCTGACCGCCGCCTGCCACCATGAGCAGCAACTGACCCTGCGGCTGGAAGGCAACCGTGGCTCGGTGGACGCGGCCCGCCGGCACATCGGCGGCGAGCCGGTGGACAATGGCGAATTCTGGGCGCGGTTGCGCGATCACCGGCTGCCGTTCTTTACCGGCCCGGGAACCTTATGGCGGCTGTCGCTGCCGATCGCCGGCGATCACCCGGCGCTCCCCGGCACCAGCCTGATGGACTGGGGCGGTGCGCAGTACTGGCTGAAAAGTAACAGCGATGCAGCGGCGATCCGCGAGTGGGCCAGTGGCGCCGGCGGCTGGGCCACCTGCTTCGCGGCGGCGGCCGGCGTCGAGCCTTTTCACCCCCTGCCCGCCGCGCTGATGCACTACCACCGGGCATTGAAAGCGCAGCTGGACCCGCAGGGAATCTTCAACCCCGGTCGGCTTTACCCCGACCTTTAACCGGCAACGAGGCAACGGCCATGCAAACCAACCTGAGCGACCAGGCCCGCCAATTGCCACGCGCCGACGAAGCGGAATCGATTCTGCGCGCCTGCGTGCACTGTGGTTTCTGCAATGCCACCTGCCCCACCTATCAGCTCACCGGCAACGAGCTGGACGGCCCGCGCGGGCGCATCTATCTGATCAAGGAAATGCTCGAAGGCGAGGCCCCCGGACCCGGCACCCAGCAACATCTGGACGCCTGCCTGAATTGCCGCGCCTGCGAAACCACCTGCCCATCCGGCGTTAATTACCACGCGCTGTTGGACATCGGCCGCCCGGAACTGGAGCGCCAGGTACCCCGTTCCCGCCGTGAGCGCCTGCTGCGCTGGGCGCTTCGCACCGTCATGCCGCGCCCGCGTCTGTTCCGGATTCTGATGCGGCTGGGCCGCTGGTGCCGGCCGCTGGCGCCGACGGCACTGAAAGAGAAAATTCCCGCCCGCGTGGTTGCCCCCGGGCGGCGGCCCGCCATCAAACCGGGTCGCCGCATGGTGTTGCTGGGCGGCTGCGTGCAGCCGGCGTTGTCGCCCAATACCAACGCCGCCGCCGCCCGGGTGCTGAACCGGCTCGGCATCGGCGCGCGGGAATGCGCCGGCGCCGGCTGCTGCGGCGCGGTGGACTATCATTTAGGCGGGCACCTGGACGACCAGAGCACCGGTCTGGCCCGCGCCAAACGCAACATCGACACCTGGATCGAAGCCCTCGACCAAGGCGCCGAGGCGATCATTCCGGCCGCCAGCGGCTGCGGCGCTTTTATCAAGGAATACGGGCATCTATTCCGCGACGATCCCGGCTACGCCGACAAGGCGCGGCGGGTCAGCGAACACACCCGGGACCTGGCCGAGGTGCTGGCCGCGGAAAACCTGGACGCCCTGGCCGTACACGACAACCGCCGGTTGGCCTTCCAATGCCCCTGCACCCTGCAACACGGCCAACGCCTGGCCGGCGCCACCGAAAGCCTGCTGACCCGGCTCGGCTTTGACCTGACCCCGGTGCCCGACGCCCACCTGTGCTGCGGCTCCGCCGGCACCTACTCAATCACCCAGCCGGACATGGCCCGGCAACTGCGCGACAACAAACTCAACGCCCTGGAAAGCGGCGCCCCGGACCTGATCGCCACCGCCAACATCGGCTGCCAGATGCACCTCAGCGCCGCCGCCCGCACCCCGGTGCGGCACTGGATTGAGATTGTTGATGAGGGTTGGAACAAGTTAAAAGTTGAAGGTTAAAAGTTAAAAGGGCGGAGTCGAAGAGTGGACTGGCCCCATTTAAGTAGACACTGATTTTAAAGTGGCCGCATAGT